>DATARH010000271.1:0-33265 GCA_036264235.1 Allostellaceae bacterium | reverse complement strand
GTGCTGATGGGCGGGTTGCAGCTGTTCGTCAGTCGGAGCCGATTGGGCAAGGCGATGCGTGCGACGGCGCAGGATTCCGAGGCGGCGCGGATGATGGGGATCGATGTCGACCGCGTCATCGTCACCGCGTTTTTTCTCGGCTCGGCCCTCGCCGGCGCCGCAGCGCTGATCTTCGGCCTCTACTACAACTACACGAGCTTCATCATCGGCTACACCGCGGGGCTCAGGGCGTTCACCGCGGCGGTGCTCGGCGGCATCGGCAGTGTCACCGGGGCAATGGTCGGCGGCATATTGATCGGGTTGGTCGAGGCCCTCGGCGGGCAGATTTTCGAGGTGCGCTGGACCGATGTGATCATCTTCTCGATCCTCGTCCTGGTGCTGGTGTTTGCTCCGAACGGGCTGTTCGGCCGGCCGACCGCGACCCGGTCGTGACGGGCCGGGTCCGATGACCGGCGCCTGAGATGGCCGAGCGCGACACCGCCGCTCCGCGCAGTGGCATGATGGGCGGCTCGTTCGCGGTGTTGCGGCGCGCATCGCCGATCGCCTGGATCGCCGAGCCGCTGCGCTCGCGTCTGGTAATCGCGATCGTTGCCGTGGCCGCGATCCTGTTTCCGATCGTCAGCGGTAACGACGCCGATATCGATGCGGCGGCGAATGCGCTCGGCTTCGCAGCGCTGGCGTTGGGGCTCAACATCGTCGTCGGTTTGGCCGGACTGCTCGATCTCGGCTACGCCGCGTTTTTCGCGATCGGGGCCTATGCCTATGGCGCTGCCGCCTCATACCAGCTGACCCCGGCCTGGAGCAGCTTTTGGGAGCCGTTCCAATGGCTCGGGCTCGTCGCGCACCAACAGGGGGCGGGACTCGACACCGTTCATTTCACGGTGTCGTTCTGGCTGATGCTGCCTGCCTCGGCGGCGCTCGCGGCGCTGTTCGGGATTTTGTTCGGTGCGCCGACCCTGAGGCTCAAGGGGGACTATCTGGCGATCGTGACGCTTGGCTTCGGCGAGATCGTGCCGATTGTCGCGCGCAACTGGCCGACCGTGACCAACGGCGCGATGGGACTGAACGGCGTCGCGGCGCCACAGCTCTTCGGTTGGAGCTTCGGCGTCAACGCGATGCCCTACTACTATGTCGGGCTTGCGCTGATCGCATTCCTGATCCTGACCAGCACCCGGCTGAAATTCTCGCGGGTCGGCCGCGCCTGGATGGCGATCCGCGAGGACGAGATCGCCGCCGCGGCGATGGGCGTCAACCGGGTCAAGTTCAAGCTGCTCGCCTTTGCGATCGGCGCAGCGTTCGCCGGCGCGACCGGTACGCTTTATGTCGCGAAACTGCAGACCGCGACCCCGGAGATGTTCATGTTCCCGGTCTCGGTCATGGTGCTGGTCATGGTCGTGTTTGGCGGCATCGGCAGCGTCTGGGGCGTCGTGCTCGGTGCCGTCATCCTGCAGGTGCTGCAATCCTGGGTGCTGGAAGACATTTCCGGCTGGCTGCACGCGCTCGGACGGCTGATCCATGTCGATTGGCTGCAGCATGTCGAGCTGGCGTCTTGGATCGAGCTGATCTTCGGCATCATCCTCGTGCTGATGATGCTGTATAGGCGTCAAGGCCTGATCCCGGCGACCAAGCGGGTCGCGGCGTTGAGCTATGAGGAGCAAAGCGCGATGCCGACGCGCGGCGGGTTCGAGAGTTTGACCGGCCTCGGCGCCGTAAACGAAGAGCTGAGCGGACCGCTGCTCGACATTGCCGATCTCACCGTGCGGTTCGGCGGGCTGGTGGCCCTCAATTCGGTATCGCTGACCGTGCCGGCGCATTCGGTGGTCGCCGTGATCGGCCCGAACGGCTCGGGCAAGACGACGCTGTTCAATGCGGTGACCGGGCTCGTCCAGCCCAATGCCGGAGCGATCCGCTTCGGCGGGGTCGATATTTCTGGCTTGCCGCCGCATACGGTGCTCGATTGGGGGCTCGCCCGCACCTTCCAGAATTTGCGGCTGTTCCCGAACCTGACGGTGCTCGAAAACGTGCTGATCGGGATGCATGCGCGGCTCGATACCGGGGTTGTTGGGGCGCTGCTGCGGCTGCCGGGCACCCGCCGCGAGGAGGCGGCGGCGCGCGAGCGGGCGATGGAAATCCTCGCGGTGTTCGGCAACCGTCTGATCCCGCGCGCCGACCATGTCGTCTCCAGCCTCTCCTACGCCAACCGCCGGCGGGTCGAGATCGCGCGCGCGCTGGCGTCGCGCCCGAAGCTGCTGCTGCTCGACGAGCCGACGGCCGGCATGAACCCGGCCGAGACCCTAGAGCTCGCCGAGCAGATCAAGAGCCTCAACCGGCTCGGACTGACGATTGTGCTGATCGAGCACAAGCTCGATGTCGTGGTCAGTCTCGCCGAGAAGGTCGTGGTCCTCGACCATGGCGAGAAGATCGCCGAGGGTGCGCCGGCCGAGGTGCGGCGGAACGAGGAGGTGATCCGCGCCTATCTCGGCAGAAGCGCCGCCGCCGCATAATTCGAAGACAGGAGACGCAGCGATGAGCAGCACCGCGACAGTCGCATCGACGAAACGGCCGCGCGCGGTTCAGCCGACGATCGGCGGTTCCGTCTACGTCAAGCCGCAAGAGATGGCATGGCAGCCGACGCAGTTTGACGGCATCTCGATCAAGGTTCTGTACGAGGACACGCAGAAGGGCGAAATGACGTGCCTCCTCAAATGGCAACCGGGCGCGACGCTGCCGATGCACCAGCACCCGGAAATCGAGCAGACCTACGTCGTCGAAGGCTCGTTCTACGACCATGACGGGATTTGCCGCGCCGGCGAGTATGTGTGGCGGCGCGTCGGATCGTTCCACGAAACCCATTCCGACGAGGGTGCGGTCATCCTCGCCGTCTACCGCAAGCCGAACGTCTTCCAGCACAGCTCCGGCTACGCCCGCAAAGGCGCATAGCGCGCGGGGTCTAGGCTCAATGCTCGAATTCCGCGCCGTCGACACCTATTACGGCGATCTGCACGTGCTGAAGGCGGTCGATTACCGGATTGACGCCGGCGAGATCGTCTGTCTGCTGGGTGGCAATGCATCCGGTAAATCGACGACGATGAAGGCGATCATGGGCGTCGTCGTGCCGCGGCGCGGCGAGGTGATTTTCGAGGGCAGCTCGCTGGCCGGGGTCAGCGTCGCCGAACGGGTGCGACGCGGCATCGCGCCGGTGCTGGAAGCGCGCCGCCTATTCCCGCGCATGACCGTTTACGAGAACCTCGAGATGGGGGCCTATACCCGGGCCCGCGGCCCCGAATTCGAGGAGGATCTGGAGCGCGTCTTCACGCTGTTCCCGCGCGTCAAGGAGCGGCTGCGGCAGCTCGCCGGGACACTGTCCGGCGGCGAACAGCAGATGGTGGCGATCGGCCGGGCGCTGATGGCGCGGCCCAAGCTGCTATGCATGGACGAGCCGTCGATGGGCTTGGCGCCGGTCTTTGTCGAGCAGGTCTTCGACATCATCCAGGAGATCAACCGCCAGGGCACGACGATCTTCATGGTCGAGCAGAACGCCAATATGGCGCTGTCGATCGCCCACCGCGCCTATGTGCTGCAGACCGGGCAGGTCGTGCTGAGCGGCGCGGCCGACGAGCTGCGCCGCAACCCGCTGATCCGCGAAGCCTATCTCGGCGAAATGCAGGTCGCGCCGGCCTAAAGCTTGACGGCACGCAACCGCAGGGCGTTGCCGATCACCGCGACGGAGCTGAGGCTCATCGCGGCGCTGGCGATCATAGGGTTGAGCAACAGGCCGGTGAACGGGTAAAGCACGCCGGCCGCGATCGGCACCGCCGCCGCGTTGAAGACAAACGCGAAAAACAGGTTCTGCCGGATGTTGCGCATCACCGCGCGGCTCAGGCGACGTGCGCGCACGATGCCGTGCAAGTCGCCTTTGACCAGTGTCACCGCCGCGCTCTCCATTGCGACATCGGCGCCGGTCCCCATCGCGATGCCGACCTGCGCCTGCGCCAGAGCCGGCGCGTCGTTGATGCCGTCGCCGGCCATCGCGACGAAGCGACCCTGATCCTGGAGCTTCTTAATTGCCGCGGCCTTCTGGTCCGGCAGGACCTCGGTGATCACCTCGTCGATCCCGAGTTTCCGGGCGACCGCTTCCGCGGTGATGCGGCTGTCGCCGGTCAGCATGACGATGCGGATACCGTCGGTGTGCAGCGCACGTATCGCGGTGGCGGCGCTGTCCTTGACCGGATCGGCGACCGCGACCAACCCGGCGGCGCAACCGTCGATCGCGACCAGGATCACCCCCTGCCCGTCCTGGCGCAGCGCATCGGCCTGCTCGAGGAGGCCGTTCGGGTCGATGCCGAGGGAAGCAAACAGCGCCGCATTGCCGACCGCGACCCGCCTGCCGTCCACCGTGCCGATCACACCTTTGCCGATGGCGGCTTTGAACTCGGAAACTGCCGCGAGCCTGAGCCGCCGCTCCTCGGCGCCGCCGACGATCGCCGCCGCGAGCGGATGTTCGCTGGCGCGCTCCAGGCTGGCAACCAGCCGCAACAGCTCATATCCCTCGAACCCATCCACAGGCGTAACGCCGGTCAGTCGCGGTTTGCCCTCGGTCAAGGTGCCGGTCTTGTCGACGACGAGGATATCCACCCTTTCGATCAATTCGAGCGCTTCGGCGTTGCGCACCAGCACGCCCGCCTGGGCGCCGCGGCCGGTGCCGACCATGATCGACATCGGCGTCGCCAGACCGAGCGCGCAGGGGCAGGCGATGATCAGCACCGCGACGGCATTGACGATCGCGTAACCCAGCGCCGGTGGCGGTCCCCACAGGATCCAGCCGACAAAGGCGGCAACCGCGACGACCAGCACCGCGGGCACAAACCATCCGGCAACGCTGTCGGCGAGCCGTTGGATCGGTGCCCGCGAGCGCTGTGCCTCGGCCACCAGTGCGACGATGCGCGCCAGCAGCGTGTCGGTCCCGACCCGCTCGGCCCGCATCACAAAGCTGCCGGTCGTGTTGACGGTGCCGCCGCTGACCGGATCGCCGGCCGATTTCTCGACCGGCAGCGGTTCGCCGGTCAGCATCGATTCGTCGACGCTGCTGTGGCCTTCCAGCACGACGCCATCGACCGGCACCTTCTCGCCGGGCCGAACCCGCAGCCGGTCACCGGGCGCGACCTCCTCTAGCGGCACATCCTCCTCAGCGCCGTCGGCACGCAGCCGGCGCGCCTGCTTCGGCGTCAGATCGAGCAGCGCGCGGATCGCGCCGCCGGTGCGCTCGCGGGCGCGCAGTTCCAGCACTTGGCCCAGCAGCACCAGCGTGACGATCACCGCCGCCGCCTCGAAATAGACCGGGACGTGGCCGCCGTGCATGCGGAACGAGGCCGGGAAGATGCCGGGCGCCAGGGCGGCGACGAGGCTGTAGGCGTAGGCGATCCCGGTGCCGAGCGCGATCAGGGTGAACATGTTAAGGCGCCGGTTGCGCAGCGAGTCCCAGCCGCGCTGAAAGAATGGCCACCCGGCCCACAACACAACCGGCGTCGCCAGTACGAGCTGCGCCCACAAGATCATCGGCGAGAGGGGTGCCGAATGAATTGCCCGAGGCAGGAAATCTTCGGCCATCGCCATGCCGAGCAGCGGCGCCGACAGCCCCAGTCCGAACCAGAAGCGCCGCGTCATCTCGCGCAGCTCGGGATTTTCCGCCGCGGCCCCGGTTGGGACCACCGGCTCGAGCGCCATGCCGCAGATCGGGCAGCTGCCTGGCGCCTCGCGAACGATTTCCGGGTGCATCGGGCAGGTCCAGGATGCTCCGGCCGACACTTTCCCGGGCGTCGGCGGCGCCGGGCTCAGGTACCTGTCGGGATCGCCGGCGAAGCGGTCGCGGCAGCGCGCACCGCAAAACAAATACTCGTGCGCCGCATGCACCGCGCGGTGCTGGGCAGTCGCGGGGTCGACGCGCATGCCGCAGACCGGGTCGGTTGCGGTACCCGAAGCAGGCGGCGTGGGCTCGTGTCGCTGCGGATCGGTGGTCGGTTCGACCGCGGTCACCAACCGGTCTCCTGGTCAATCTGCGCGCACCATAGATGGTGCGGAACGGGCTGCGTTGCGGAAATTCGGCGACCGCGCTGCCGAGCGGCATAGCATAATCGCGCCCACAACAAATCAAGGGAGGGCGCCGCGCAGATGAGCCGGACCCGGCCGGCCGCGTTGCGCAACCCGGCGGCGATCTACATCGCCGGGCTGTTCGCGATGGGCTACACCGACCTCTACATTTTCCTGATCCCGCTCTACGGGTTGTCGCTCGGCATGAGCGCGAGCGAGATCGGGCTGCTGGTCGGCGGGCGTTCGCTGCTCGCGGTGTTTCTGTCGATCCATGTCGGGGTGCTGATGGACCGGCTCGGCACCCGCCGGGTCACCCTGTTTTTCGTCTGGATGGCGATCGCGCTGGCGCCGGTGTTTCCGCTGGTGCCGTGGTTCTGGCCGCTGCTGCTGCTGCAGATCGTCAACGGCGGCGCGCTGTCGTTCGCCTGGTCCGGGTCGCAGACGCTGATCGCGCAACTGGCCGAGGGCGAGGCCGAATATATCGGCCGGTTCAGCTTCTTCTCGCGGATCGGCACGACTGCGGCGCCGATCATCGTCGGCCTGACATGGGATTTCGGCGGTGTCTGGCCGTCCTATCTGCTCGGCGCCGGCTGGGGGATCGTGCTGACAATCGCGCTGCTCCGCGCACCTGAGGCCGAAATCCCGCCGAGCGAGGACGATGCCGCTCATTCGCGCCGCCGCTTCCGCTTCAGCGACGCTCTGCCGCGGCTGTCGGATTACATCAATTGCTTCGCGCTGATTGCGATCCCGGCGGTGGCGACGACGATGGCGATCATCTTCCTGCGCACCGCGACCAACGGAGTGCAGTTCTCGCTCTACGTCGTCTATCTCGACGGCATCGGCCTGACCGGCACGATGATCGGCGCCCTGTTCTCAATGGTCGAGATGATGAGCGGGCTCGGCTCGCTATTCGCCGGCCGGGCGATGCGGTTAGGCGACCCGCAGCGCACGATGCTGAGCGGCACGGTGGCGGCGATCCTGATGATCTGCGTGACGCCGTTTCTCGGCGGCATCTACGCGTTGCTGATGGCGGCGCAGGCCGGCCGCGGCTGGCTGCAAGGCGTCGTCCAGCCGATGATGTTTTCGATCCAGGCGAAGGCGGTCGGCAAATACCGCCAGGGCGCGGTTGTCGGGCTGCGTCAGACGATGAACCGGCTGGCCTCGATCGTGATTCCGCCGCTGATGGGCGCGATCGCCGATTTGTGGAGCCCGACCGCCAGCTTCGTGATCCTCGGCATGGCGCTGTCGCTCTTATGCATCCCGATCGCCCGCTTTACCCGGCGCGGCATCGAGCCGACCACCGTCGAAGAAGCGCCGGAACCGACCTGACGGTGTATGCTGCGGCGGCTGAAATGAGCGGCGGAGAAATCTTGAATGACTCGTGACTTCGTCGGCTATGGACAGACACCGCCGCATGCGGAATGGCCGGGCGGTGCGCGGATCGCTATCAACTTCGTGATCAATTTTGAGGAAGGCTCGGAGCTGTCGCACCCGGCCGGCGACGGGGTGTCGGAGACTGGGCTGATCGAAAGCGCCAGCACCGATGCCGGCAATCGCCGCGACCTCGCCGCCGAGAGCATGTTCGAATACGGCTCGCGCGTCGGCTTTTGGCGGCTGCACCGCACCTTCACCCGTTTCGGCATCCCGGTGACGCTGTTCGCCTGCGCCCGCGCCTTCGAAGCCAACCCTCCCGCCGCCGAGGCGATCGCCGCCACCAATTGGGACATCTGCGGTCACGGCTATCGCTGGATCAAACATTACGAATTGGAAGAAGCCGAGGAGCGACGCCAGATCGCGCAGGCGGTCGAACTGATCCGGAAGACCACCGGCAAGCCGACGCAGGGGTGGTACTGTCGCTACGCGCCGTCGGAGAACACCCGCCGCCTCGTCGTCGAGCATGGCGGCTTTCTATACGACAGCGACGCGTACAACGACGAACTGCCGTATTGGGTGAAGGTTGGTGACAAACCGCAGCTGGTCGTCCCGTATTCGCTGACAACCAATGACGTCAAATTCGGCCGCGGCGTGTTTGGGCCGGGGGATGATTTCTTCGCCTATCTGCGCGACAGTTTCGACCTGCTCTACGAGGAGGGCGCCGAGCGGCCGCGCATGATGTCGATCGGCTTGCATATGCGCCTCAGCGGCCATCCCGGCCGGGCCAAGGCGCTGATCCGCTTCATCGAGCATATCGGCAGCCGCAACAAAGTCTGGATCTGCCGGCGCGAAGACATCGCGCGGCACTGGATCGACCGCTTCCCGCCGCCCTAGGGCGCCGCGTCAGGCCCTTGACGCGGTCGGGTCACGGCGGATGGTGAAGTCCGAGAGTCGCAGATTGCGGTCGCGCATCAGCGCGGCGAGATCATCCCGGCGAACCATCATGCTGCCGCCATCGGCGTGAATGACGGCGCCGTCGCCGGCGTAGATCAGAACGTGGCCGGGGATGTAGATCAGGTCACCGCGCTCCAGCTCGGCGATCGAGGCGATCGTCACCCCGCTGCCGATGAACCCGCGCTGCATGTCGGTGTCGCGCAACACGGTGACGCCGAGATCGCGGAACGCGTTCTGCACCAGCCCGGAGCAGTCGATCCCGAGAAAGCTCTTGCCACCCCACAAATATGGACAACCGAGATAACGTTCGGCGGCAGTGACAAAATCGGTCGAATTCGGCCGCCCCGACGACAGACACCGCAGCGGGACGAAGCCTTCCGACGCGAGCCGGGCGTATTCGGTGCCGCGCGTAATGATACGGGACTCAGCGACTGCGACAGCGCTGTGTCGCGGCAGGAAATCGATAACCGGCGAGCGCAGGTCCGGCTCCGCGTAGCGATACGACCCCATGCTGGCGACAAAATGGGTCGGTACCGGCGCGGGGCCGATAGCGATGTGTCGCGCCTCGACATAACCGACATAGCAGTCGAATTGCGATTGGCACCAGGCGTAATCGGCGCCGGACTCGAAGACGCGGACCGGTTCACCATAATGATAGAAAGTACCAAGCGGCGCATCGAGTGACGGTCCCCGGCGAACCGGCGCAAGGCCGGCGGTGACGATTGCGTCATGCCCGGCGACATAACGCTTCGCCTCGACCCGGTCGCGCAGCCGCTCGTCGGCGAGGTCCGGACGGAACGCGTTCAGCCGCGGATCCAAGCGCTCGCCTTAGTTCTTGCCGGCCGCCAGCCGGTTCAGCTCGTCATAGACGAGGCCGTCGATCTCGAGTCCCTCCCGCGTCAGCCGCTCGCGATTGCGGGCTGATTGTTCGCCGGGGATGCGGATCTCACCGACACCGGGCAGGCGCGGCGTCGCCTTCACTCTTTCGATCAAACCGCTCAACTCGCGCTTCACCTCGTCGAGCGGCACCAGCAGGTCGGGACGAAAGGCGATGAATACGTAGCCATCCTGACCGGCCGCCACCAAGCCCGCACCGCCAAGCACGCCGAAGGCCTGCACAATAAGCCCCAGTCCGAACCCCTTATGGCCTGCGAAGGGCAGCAGCGCGCCGGCGCGCGCCTCGGCGGCATCGGTCGTTGGGTGGCCGTGGCGATCGATTGCGACACCGTCCGGCAGCGGCTGCTTTAGGCGCTCGCGCAGCTGCAATTCGGTCGCCATGAAAGCCGAGGTCCCCATGTCGAGGATCAGCGGCCCGTCGGCGGTCGGCATCGCAAACGCGATCGGATTGGTGCCGAGAGCCGCCTTGGCGCCGCCGAGCGGCGCGACGCTGGCGGCGCTGCTGGCGGTATGGATCGCGACCAGATCGGCGCGCGCGATCATCTCAACGAAATAGGCGCTGCGGCCGCTCATCCAGCTGTTGGTGACGCCGATCAGGCTGAAGCCGTGCGCCGCCGCCTTATCAATCGCCGCCTGCGCCGCGTAGTACATCGCCAGCATGCCGACATTGTTGCCGCCGTCGTACAGCGCCGAGACCTCGGTCTCGCGCACGACCCGCAGCGGCTGGCGCGGTTCCTTGAAGCGGCGATGCTCCGGAATGTTGAGGAGCTTGGCGAGCCCGGAATACTCGTAACCGCATAGCGCCGCGTCGATCACGTGATCGGTGACGATGCGCGCTTCCTCGTGCTCGTAGCCGATCGCGCGCATCGCGCGCTCACCCAGAGCGCGGGCGTCCTCGACGGCGAGATGGACGCGGTTAGACGGCATCGGCCCCCCTTTTCAGGTCTTGCTCGCGACGAACAGCTCGACTGTAGCCGCATCCGGGATCGCCTCGTTGGGAAAGATGCTGCTCTTGTAGGGGATGTTGAAACGGGTGAAGGCGTCCGTGAGGATTCTGGAAGTCTCGGTCGCCGTCTCGCCGTGGACGTAGAGGCTGATCGGGATCGCCGGCGTCGTGCCGAACATCTTCGTCAGCTCCGGCCCGTGCGCGTCCCAGCCGGCCTCCTTCAGCACCATGGCGAGACGATTGGCGTAGTCGTACGCCTCGACATTGTCGGGGACGCAGGAGACGACGACGCGGCGGCTGCCGAAGCCGCGCAGATAATCCTCGAGCTTGGCGGCGGTGGCATCGTCGATCGTGCGCACGCGGTAGCGTTCCTGGATCGCCGCGACCTGGGTTTCGAGCTCCTTGATGCGGGCATTGAGCGCCGCGATGCCGGCGGCAACCGTATGGACGGTGTCTGCCGGTGTCTCACCGGGGCCGCCCGGCATCAGCCGGCCAATATCGTCGAGGCGGGCGACCATTTCCTGCAGCCGTTGGGTTTCGCTGCCCAGGACTGCGCCGCTCGTCGTCTGCTGCCACACCGTCGCGATGACCGCCACCGCGCCGATAATCGCCACGACCGGCGCCAAGCGGCGGCGCGCCGCCGCCAGCGCGACGAGCGTCATCACTGCGACCGCGACCGTCGGCACCCACCATTGCGCCGCGCTGAACCAATTCGCCATAGACGACTAGACACTATCCGGGACGTTTCGCTCCAATTCGGCGAGCCATACCGCGGCATGGCCGTCGGAGGGGGCGCGCCAATCGCCGCGCGGCGACAGCGACCCGCCGGAGGAAATCTTAGGCCCGTTCGGCAGGGCCGAGCGCTTGAACTGGCTGGTCTCGAAGAACCGGTGCAGGAACACCCGCATCCAGCGCTTGATCTCGGCGAGGTCATAGGCGCGCCGCGCCGCCGCCGGAATGTTGGGCGGCCATACGCCGCCTTCGATATCGTACCAGGCATGCCAGGCGAGATAAGCGATCTTGGACGGCCGGAAGCCGTAGCGGGTTGTATAGAACAGCGTGAAATCCTGCAGTGCGTACGGGCCGACCATGCTTTCGGTCGATTGGATCGCGCCATCGGCGCCGGCCGGCACCAGCTCCGGCGAGATCTCTGTCGCCAGGATGTCTTCGAGAACGGCGCCGGTCTCGGCGTGGACGTCACCGCTGGTCGCGACGAAGCGGATCAGATGCTGGATCAGCGTCTTCGACACCGACCCGTTCGGGTTGTAATGCGACATCTGATCGCCGACGCCGTAGGTGCACCAGCCGAGCGCCAGCTCCGACAAATCGCCGGTGCCGACAACCAGCGCCGCATTCTGGTTGGCGAGGCGGAACAGATAGTCGGTGCGCAGCCCCGCCTGCACGTTCTCGAAGGTAATGTCGTAGAGCGGCTCGCCTTTGGTCGAGGCGTGGCCGATATCGGCGAACATCTGCTTCGCCGCCGGGCGGATATCGATCTCCGCGCCGGTGACGCCGAGCGCCTTCATCAGCCGCCAGGCATTAGCCTTGGTCTTTTTGCCGGTAGCAAAGCCGGGCAGGGTATAGGCCAGGACATTGCTGCGCGGCAGGCCGAGCTGGTCCATTGCCCGGGCGGACACGATCAGCGCCTGCGTCGAATCGAGCCCGCCGGAGACGCCGATCACCAGTTTTTGCAGGCCGGTCGCCCGCAGCCGCTGCGCCAGCCCCTGCACCTGAATGTTGTAGGCCTCGTAGCAATTGTCGCGCAGCGCCGCGGGATCGCTCGGCACGAACGGGAAGCGCTCGACGCGCCGGCGCAGTTCGAGCCGTTCCGGCGGCGGCTCGAACTCGAATGCGACGCTGCGGAAGGCCGGCTCGCCGGCAAGCGCCAGCCGCGCGCTGTCGCCGAAAGTGTTGGTGCGCATCCGTTCCTGCCGGATGCGGCCGAGATCGACATCGGCGGCGGCGATTGCCGGGCCGGGATTGAAGCGCTCGGTCTCCGCCATCGCGTCGCCGATCTCGAAGATGCCGGCCTGCCCGTCCCAGGCGAGGTCGGTCGTCGACTCGCCGGCACCGGCGGCCGAATAGGCGTAGGCGGCAAGGCAGCGCGCCGATTGCGAGGCGCAGAGGAGCCGCCGCATCTGCGCCTTGCCGATGACGATGTTGCTGGCCGACAGGTTCAGCAGGAGCTCCGCTCCGGCCACAGCCGCGATCCCGCTCGGGGGATTGGCCGTCCAGACGTCCTCGCAGATCTCGATATGGAAGGTGAACGGCGCCTCGCCGCCCGCCTCGAACAACAAATCGATGCCGAACGGCGGTTCCTGTGAGGCGACTCGCATCGACATGCCGCGCACCGCCTCACCCGAAGTGAAGTGCCGCCGTTCGTAGAATTCGCGGTAATTGGGCAGGAATATCTTCGGCACGATGCCGAGGACGCGTCCGCGATGGATCGCGACCGCGCAGTTATAGAGCCGCCCCCGATGGCGCAGTGGCGCGCCGACGACAAACACTGGCAGCAGCTTGGCGCTGGCGGCAGCCAATCGCTCGATTTCTGCCTCGACCGCATCGAGGATCGCGTCCTGCAGCAAGAGATCGTCGATCGCATAGGCCGAGAGACACAGCTCCGGAAAGACCATTAGCGCGATGCGGTCGGAATCGCCCTGCTGCAACAGCGCCAGCACTTGGTCGCCATTGCGCGGCGGCTCGGCCACCGCGACCGGCGGGACGCAGGCACCGACCCGAACGAACTGGTGGCGGTACGGCGAGAAAAAATCGAGCATCGAGGCGGGTCGGCGCGAGGTTTGGTTGCGACGACTCAATTTGGGCGCTCCGCCGCTTCGCGATAAGGGGCGGCGGCCGGCAGCCCGGCCCGCTGCTATTTCGCCGCCGCGATGTTGGTCGCGTGGCCGACAAAGGCCCAGAAACTGTCGTCCATCGCCCCGCTCTTGCTGGTCAGGTAGGGGAAATGGCCATAGGCGAGCGACAGTTGCCGGTCGGCATCGGCGGCATCGGCATGCTCGACGGCGTAGCGGTACAGCGCGGCCACCAGCCCACTGCGGTCCGCGCCCGATTTGCAATGGATCAGCAGCGGCTTCGGCGCGTCGCGTAGCAGCGCCAGTATCTGTTCTGCTTGTTCCTCGCCGACAAACCGCTTTGACGACAGCGCGATATCATAGTGAGCGGCGCCGTTTTCCTGCGCCGCCGCGACCTCGTCCTGCCACCAGGCTTCCTTCGGATGGGCGCCGCGCAGGTTGAGGACCGACTTGATCCGGTACTGGCGGATCGAGGCGGCGAACTGCTCCTTGTCGAGCTGCGCCGAGCGGTACAGCACGCCATCGCTTACGGCGTGGAAATTGCCGCTGTAGATCAGGACACCGCAATAGCCGCCGAGGCTCGCGATCGGCAAGGCGATCACGACGCCCAGGGCGTGCAGCGTGCCGCGAAGCTTCACGGTTGAGTCCTACCCCCTCGGCCGGTCGGTACCGGTCGCCGCCATCATCGCATGAAAGCGGAGCCTATCAAAATGGCCGATCCGCCGCCCCGCGACAGTTCCCGGTGGATAAGCATGTAATTCCTGAGAGGTGTTGCACAGAGCGATTGGCCGGGTTTATCTCTATTACGAATAAAGGCGGCATGTTTTCTTGACCGCTCGGCGGCCGTTCCGCAGGAACCAATCCCGACGTCATCCGGGTGCTAGATGTCGGGCTCCTTCAAGGAGCCGCGTACATTACGGGAGGAAGCCTTGGCATATGCGAGTGCCGCCCCGTCGCGGCCGGGGTCGTTTCGGTGGCTGCAGCTGATCATCGGCATCGTCTGCATGGCGATGGTCGCCAACCTGCAATACGGCTGGACCCTCTTCGTCAACCCGATCGACGCCAAATACCATTGGGGTCGGGCGGCGATTCAGGTGGCGTTCAGCATTTTCGTGCTGACCGAGACATGGCTGGTACCGGTCGAAGGCTGGTTTGTCGACCGCTTCGGGCCGAAGATCGTCGTCCTGATCGGCGGCATTCTGGTCGGGATCGCCTGGGCCCTGAACTCGGTCGCCGACTCGCTTGCCGTTCTCTACATCGCGGCGGCGATCGGCGGCGTCGGTGCCGGTGCGGTCTATGGCACGTGCATCGGCAACGCGCTGAAATGGTTTCCCGATTGGCGGGGGTTTGCCGCCGGGATCACTGCGGCCGGGTTCGGCGCCGGTTCGGCGCTGACCATCATCCCGATCCAGAACATGATCCAGTCGTCCGGCTACCAGTCGACCTTCCTATGGTTCGGCATCGGCCAGGGGATCGTCGTGTTTGTCCTCGCCTGGCTCCTGCGGGCGCCAGTTCCTGGCGAAGTGCCCGCCCCGGCACAGTCGCGGCTGCAGCAGAGCGCAACCGACCGCGGCCCGGGCGAGGTGCTGATGTCGCCGATCTTCTGGGTCATGTATGTGATGTTCGTGCTGGTCGGGGCCGGCGGCTTGATGGCGACGGCGCAGCTCGCACCGATCGCCAAGGACTTCAAGATCGACGCGGTGCCGGTCAGCCTGATCGGCCTTACCCTGCCGGCGCTGACCTTTGCCTTGTCGATCGACCGCATCCTGAATGGCGTTACCCGGCCCTTCTTCGGCTGGGTGTCCGACAATATCGGCCGCGAGAACACGATGTTCATCGCCTTCGGGCTGGAGGCGATCGGGATCTGGGCACTCAGCGCTTTCGGTCATGACCCGCTGCATTTCGTAATCCTGAGCGGGCTCGTGTTCTTCGCCTGGGGCGAGATCTACAGTCTGTTTCCGGCGACCTGTACCGATGTGTTCGGCTCGCGCTTCGCGACCGTCAATGCCGGCCTCCTCTATACCGCCAAAGGAACGGCGTCGCTGCTGGTGCCGCTCGCCAATGTGCTCGTTGCCTATACTGGCAATTGGCATGCGGTATTCGTCGTCGCCGCGCTGATGAATGCGGTCGCCGCGATCATGGCGATTGCCGTCCTCAAGCCGATGCGCGCCTCGGCGCGGTGGGCGCCGCGGACGGTCACGGCGCCCGGCGAATAGGTCGGGCTCTCCCCGGGCGCGTCACCTCTTCGGGCCGCCAGCGCGGAATAGTTGCGCGGCGGCCTGGCAAAATCGCCAAGTATTCTATTAATTGGGGCTGCGGCAGCGGTTGATCCCGCTGCCGCGCGGCCGCACATCCATCAACCTGGTTTTGTTTTGGAACTGGTTTGCCACACCGGAGCGTTTGAAACGCGGGCGTTGACCATCCCCCCGACCGGTCGCGCTCTCAGGTGAGGGATAAATGCTCGCACGCTCACGCTTTTCCCCGGTTCGCCGCCACGCCGGACCCGCAGCCATTGCGGTCGCGCTGATCGCCGCCGGTCTCTTCGCCCCGCTGCAGTTCACCCCGCTTGCCGTCGCCGCCGGGGATGAGGCGGTGGCCACGGCGCCGATCCCGCAGGCGCAGACCGCGCCGGCCGAAGAGGCCACGACGGCGACCGCCGCGCCGCAGCCCGAGGCGCCGCCGCCGGTCAATCCGGAGCTGAAGGCTAAGCTGGACGGCTCACGACCGGTCGTCATCGAAGGCGAGCGGGCGCATTCCGATTTGTTGCGTAAATTCTACGCCGCGCGCAATTACGACACGGTCTGGGACAAGCAGCCGGTACAGGTGGAGGCGCTGCTCGCCGCCATCGGCCGCGCCGAGGAGCATGGGCTCAATCCCAATTTGTTCCATGCCACCCTGCTACAGCGGCGCGGCGCCGCGCTGACGCCGCTCGACCGCGAGCTGCTGATCTCCGATGCGGTGCTCGGCTTCGCCGATGCGCTGGGACGCGGCGCGGTTCCGCCGGAAGAACGCCCGAGTACCTGGGCATTGACTCCCGGCGCGGTCGATACCGTCGCCGCCGTCGACAAAGCGCTCGCCGAACCGGACCCGGCCCGCGCGATCGAGGCGCTGGCGCCGCAGACCCCCGAATACACCGCGCTGCAGCGCGCCTATGCGCAGGCGCGGACGCCGGCACCTGTGCCAGCGGGGCGCGGCCAGCGCGTCCCGATGCAGCAGCCGGGCCCCTCGGCTCAGCTGAAAGAACTCGCGGTCGCGCTGGAACGGGAGCGCTGGCTGCCGCGCCACCTGCCGGCGACGCGGCTCTGGGTCAACACCGAGGATGCCCATCTCGATTTCTACCGCGACAACCAAAAGGTGTTCTCGACCCGGGTGATCGTCGGTCAGGTCGATAAGCAGACCCCCGAATTCGAGACCCACAGCCCGAGCGTGTTGTTCAACCCGCCCTGGTACGTGCCACGCTCGATTTTCGTGAAGGAGATCATGCCGAAGCTGGCCTACAACCCCGGCTACCTCGCGGAGCATCACATGAGCTGGCACGCCGGCACGGTGCGGCAGGATGCCGGCCCGTACAGCGCGCTCGGCCGGCTCAAGTTCGAGATGCAGGATCCGTTCGACGTCTATCTGCACGACACCCCGTCGAGGGGTCTGTTCGCCGCCGCCGATCGCCGCCGCAGCCATGGCTGCGTGCGGGTCGAGAACCCGGTCAAATTGGCTTCGGTGTTGCTGAACGAGGATGAGTCTTCGATCAACCGCAAGGTTGGGGTTGGCTACAGCCATCGCCAGGAACTGGCGCACCCGGTTCCGGTCTTCGTCGTCTATCAGACGGTCACCGTAGATGCCGGCGGCAAGGTGCAGTTTCACCCCGATGGTTACGGCCGCGACGACCGGGTCTGGCAGGCGCTGAACCGGGCGCCGCAGGCGGAGACGGAACAGATCGCCTCGGTGAGCCGGCCGCGCGGCTGAGCCTCACGGTAGCCGGCTCAGCAGCCGCACCGCGCGCCGCGTCCACGGGCTGAACAGCGCCGATTTATAGAACTCGGCCGCCGCCGACTTGCCGATCTCGCCCAAGGTCGGGTAGGGCGCGATCATACCGGCGACATGCTTCACCTTCAGGCGTTGGCCGATCGCCAGCGCCCAGAGGTGGATCAATTCGCCGGCATGGGCGCCGAGGATCGAGGCGCCGACAATGCGCCCGTTGTTCCGCGCGACGACTTTTATCAGCCCCTCGGTCGCGCGCTCGGCCTGGGCGCGATCGTTACCGGCCATCGCGAACCGGGTGATAGTGATACCGTCGCCGTATTGCCGGCGCGCATCCGGTTCGGTGAGGCCCGCCTGCGCCAGTTCTGGTTCGGTGTAGGTGACCCAGGGCAGCGCCGTGTAATTGACCTTGGCTGGCAGCCGGAACAGCGCGTTGCGGATCACGATGCCGGCCTGATAGCTGGCGGCGTGGGTGAAGCGCGGGCCTACCGTGACATCGCCGATCGCATAGACGCCGGAGGCACTGGTGCGCAGCCGGCGATCGACCGTGACCCCTTGCGGCGTGTGTGCGACCCCGGCGCGGTCGAGATCGAGTGTCTCGACCCGCGGTTTGCGCCCGGCGGCAACCAGCAGATGTGAGCCTTCGATCCGCCGTCCTTCGGCGGTTAACGCGATACCGGCGGTGCCGCGCTCCACCGCGGTAATTTTGCGGCCCTCGTGCAGCACGATGCCCTCAGCCTGCAGCATCTGAACCAACGAGCGGGCGAGTTCGGGGTCGTCATGCGGGATCGCGGTTGCCGCCTCGACGATCGTCACCGCCGAGCCGAGCCGCCGAAACGCCTGCGCCAGCTCGAGGCCGATCGGCCCGGCGCCGATGATCAGCAGATGCGACGGCAATTCCTCGAGCTCGAAGATCGTCTCGTTGGTCAGATACGGCATGCCGCTAAGGCCGGGGATCGGCGGGATCACCGGTTCCGAGCCTGTGGCGATTACGACGCGCCGCGCCGCGATCCTGCGGTTGCCAACCGCCAGCTGCCGAACGCCGATGAAACGCGCCTCGGCCCGGAGCACTTCGACCCCGAGCCCCTCGAACCGTTCGGCCGAATCATGCGGCGCGATCGCTTTGATGACTCCCTGCACATGCCGGCGCACCGCGGCGAAATCGACGGCGGGCGGCGCCGCCACGATCCCGAACCGGGTGCTGGTCCGTATCGCCTGGGCGGCATGCGCCGCGGCGAGCAGCGCCTTCGACGGCACGCAGCCCGTGTTGAGGCATTCGCCACCCATCTCGCCGCGCTCGATCAGCACCGTGCGGACACCGAGCTGGGCCGCCACCGCCGCCACCGAAAGTCCGGCCGAGCCGGCGCCGATCACGCACAGATCGACGGTGTCGGAACTCAACCGGCCGCCCCGAGCAGGTCGGGGAGGTCGGCGAGGCTCTTGATTTCACGCTCCGGGTCGCCCGGCAGATGCTCGCGCGGCTGGCCGTAGCGGTTGCACCAGGCGACCCGCATGCCGAAAGCCGAGGCGGCGTAGGCGTCCCACGCATTCGACGACAGAAACAGGATCGAACTCGGGGGGAGGCACAACCGGTCGACTGCGAGCTGGTAGACTGTCCGATGCGGCTTGTAGATGCCGGCCTCTTCGACCGACAGCACGTGATCGAGCAAGTCGGCGAGGCCGGCATTGGCCACGAGAGGCGTCAGCATCGCCGGCGAGCCGTTCGACAGGATCGCCAGCGGCAGTCCCTTCGCCTTTAACCCCCGCAACACTTGCGGCACTTCCGGAAAAGGCTTCAGTTCCAGGTACAAATTCATCAGCCGGTCGCGCAGGCCGGGCTGCCGCAGGTCGAGCGTCGCCAGCGCATAATCGAGCGCGTCGCCGGTCACCCGCCAGAAATCGGCGTGCCGGCCCTGCAGCGACCGCAGCCAGGCATATTGCAGCTGCTTGTCGCGCCACAGAGCGGTCAGCCGGTCGGTTGCGTCGCCGAGCTCGTCGCGGCAAGTCGCGGCGGCGGAGCCGAAATCGAACAGCGTGCCGTAGGCGTCGAAGACGCAGGCGCGGATACCGGCGAGCAGTTCAGCCACTGTTTGCTCCGGGCGCGCAGGCGCGGATCGCCGCCTCGAACCGGGCCTTCGCACCGGGGCCGCGGGCAAACGGCGAGATGATTGGCAGCTCGATGCCGGAAGCACGGTACGCCTCGATCCGCTCGCGGCATTGCGCCGGCGTGCCGGCGATGCTGCTGGCGTCGATCATCGCATCGCTAACCGCCCGCTCGGTCGCCGCCCGGTCGCCGCGCGCCCAGGCCTCGGCGATCGCCGCCGCCTCCGCGGCGAAGCCGTGTTCGGCCATCAGCTTGTTGTAGCGCGGGAAAAACCCGGCATAAAAGGCGAGCCCGGGCCGCAACACGGCGAGCGCTTCTTCCCGCGAGTCGCAGACCGCGGTCGGCAACAGGGTCGTGATCGGGATCCCCGCGGGATCGCGGCCGACGCGCTTGGCGCCGTCAGCGATATCGGCGCGGACCCGCGCCGCCGTTTGCAGCGAGCTGCGGGTCAGGATCACGCCGTCGGCGATCTCGCCGCACAGCGCCGTCATCTTCGGGAATACGGCCGACAGATAGATCGGGACCTCGCGGGAGCGCGGCGTGAACCACAGCTCGAAATTCTCGATCCGGAACGTCTCGCCGGCAAAGCCGGCGCCGCCTTCGCGCAAGAGGTCGCGGATGAAGGCGACGGTCTCGCGCGTGCGGGTCAGCGGCTTCGTATAAGGAACCCCGTGTTCGGCTTCGACCTGCACCCGGTGGCTCGACCCGAGCCCGAGGATGAAACGGCCGTTCGACAATGAATCGAGCGTCGCCGCCGCCATCGCGATCGTCGGCGCGGTGCGGACGAAGACGCTGCTGATCCCGGTGCCGAGCCGGATCCGCGAGGTCTGGGCGGCGCAGGCGGCGAGCACCGCGAACTGGTCGCCGCCATGCCCTTCGGCGACCCAGGCCGAGTCGTAACCGAGCGTCTCGGCCAGCCTCACCAATTCGACGATCTCGGCCGGGTTGGGGCCGCCGGAAATGGCGATGCCGATCCTGTTCATCCCGCCTCCGCTTATCGGTCGCGAAAACGGCAGTTTACAGCGGGCGGAGCCCGGCGCTTATCCTTCATTCGTCACTTCGACGCGAGGAAACCGCGATGTCAATGAGCCGGGAGTTCGCCGCCTTTGTCGCCGGGCTGCGTTATGAGGATCTGCCGGCGGCGGTGGTCGACCGCGCCAAGGGCGTCACCTTGCAGGCGCTGTCGTCGGCGCTGGTCGCGCATGCGATGCCGGCGAGCAAGCAGGCGCTGGCGTTGATGCAGGAGGAGGAGGCCGGTGGCGGCGGCGCCGCGACCGCGTTGTGCAGCGGCGCCAAATTGACCAAGGCCGGCGCCGGCTTTGTCAATGCCGAGACGATCTTCGCCGGCGGCAAGTGGGACACGTTTCGCATGCTGACCCATCCCGGCATCGCGATCCTGCCGGCGGCGCTGGCCGCGGCGGAGGTCGCGGGCGCATCGGGCCGTGAGTTCCTGACTGCGGTGGCGGCTGGCTACGAGGTCATGGAGCGGATGGCGGCCGAATTCATCCCGACCGTGATGTCGCGCGGGTTTCACTCCGGGCCGGTCTTCGGGATTTTCGGCGCGGCGGTGGCGGCGGCGAAATTGGGTCGCCTCGACGCCGATCAAATCCATGGCGCGATCGCGCAATGCGTCAATCTCGCCGCCGGCAATCTCGAGGGCGGGCGCAGCGGCGGCCGGGCGCTGCGCGAGGGCGGCGCGGTGCGCAACGCGCTGCTCGCGGTGGCGCTGGCGAAGCACGGCACACCAGGCGGCGAGACCGTGCTCGAAGGCGAGGCTGGCTTCTATCACGCCTATGCCGGCAACAATCGCGGCGAGCTACGCTACAGCTTCACCGGCGACAACCGAGCCGACATGGCCGCGATTACCAAAGGCCTCGGCCGCGACTGGATGTTCCTCGAAACGCTGTACCGGATCTATTCGACCGCCGGCTACAACATCGGCCATATCGAGGTGACGGCGCGGCTCGTCCAGGAGCACGACGTCCGGTACGAGCAGATCGACCGCATCGAAGCGGTGGTCAACTGGTTGGAGACCGAATATCCGAGCCCGGCCTTTCCGAGCCGCGGCATCGAGGCGAAACCAAGCGTCGGCAGCACGCAATACTTCACCGCCTACGGCGCGGTGACGCGTGGATATCCGATGCTGCGCGGCGACCGTCCCGGCCCCGGAGAGAGCGATCCGCCCGAGGTGCTTGACCTTATGCAGCGGGTGACGCTTATCCCGGCGGTGCGGCGGACGCTATTCGGACCGCGGATCACGCTGTTCCTCAAGGATGGACGCAGCGTCACCCGCGAGGGCACCGGCCGCGAATTCATCTGGGATTTCGAGGAGGAGGTCCGGCGCATCCGCCCGGTCGCGCCGGGGCTGGCGATCGGCGCGGCGCAATATGACGAGCTGATCGACGCGTGCCGCCATTTGGACACGTTCGACAACGCCGCCCAGCGGCTGATTTCGCTGACGGTGCCGACCTCGTAGGGCGGGTGTATCCGGGTGGAGCCGGGAGTAACCCGCCAAATCCTGCGCCGAAGATCGGCGGGTTCCGCGGCCGCTCCACCCGCCCTACGGCGACGGATGCATGCTGTCGAGATTGCTTCGCTGCGCTCGCAATGACAGCATCTGCGGGGTCAGCAGAGGAGCACACCGATGCCGAGAGTGCGCGAGATCGAGGACGATGGCGGCGATCCGATCCTGAAGGAGATATTTGCCAGACAGCGCGAGACCTTCGGCGACCTGTTGAACCCCACCAAGATCATGGCGCATTGCCCGCCGATCCTGCGTGCAGCGCAGATGCTCGGCGCCGCGATCGCAAAGTCGGGGCAGTTGCCGGCAGCGTTGGTGGCGCTGGTCAGCCTGCGGGCCGCCGCGATCAATGGCTGCCCGTTCTGAGTCGACATCAATTCCGTCCGTGTGATGGAAGACGATGACGGCGAAGGCAAGGCGGCCGCGGTGACGAATTGGCGCGACAGCGATCTCTTCACCGAGGCCGAGCGGCTGGCGCTCGAATACACGGAGCGTGTCACCTTCACCGACCAGAAGGTCGATGACGCCTTCTTTGCCAAGCTGAAGCAGCATTACACCGAGGCGCAGATCGTCGAATTGACTGCGGCGATCGCGCTGGAAAACTTTCGCAGCAAGTTCAACCCGCCCCTCGGCATCGAGTCGCAGGGTTTCTGCCTGATACCGCAAAGATAGGGAGAGAACCGATGGCGCTTACCCTCGAAGAAGCCAACCGCATCGTCCAAGGCGCGATCGCCAAGGCAAAACAGCTCAACATCAAGGTCAGCGCCGCCGTGTGCGATGCCGGCGGTCGGCTCGTCGCGTTCCAGCGCATGGACAACGCGATCTGGGCCTCGGCCTATGGCAGCCAGGGCAAGGCGGTCGCCTCGGCCGCGTTCGGCCGCGCCAGCGGCGAGATGGCGGCCCGCGCCGACCAGCCGACGCCGCGCGGCATCGCCGCCGCATCGGGCGGCGAGATGATCATGGGCCAGGGCGCGGTGCCGATCATCCGCAACGGCGTGGTCGAGGGCGCCTGCGGGGTCGGCGGCGGCACCTCGCAAGAGGACGAGGACTGCGCCCGCGCCGGGGTGGAGCTGCTCTAGCAGGCTCCACCCATCCTCCGCTCCGCGTCGGGGAGGCTACGCTTTCGCGAGCTCGTCCAGCCGGTCGGCGAGGCGGTTGAGCTGCCACTCGCGCGCCAGCCCCGCGCCCTTGTCCCAGCTCGGCGTCTGGTCGGCGAGCGGCGGCATCGGCGCCGTCGCATCCATCGTCGCGATCTGGCGGTAAAGCCGCAGCGCCGGCGCCTGGTTAGGGTAGAACCCATCGGCCAGCGCGGCTTCGAGGCTGCCGTATTTCTTCAACAGCGACGCCGCGCCCTTCGGCCCGACCCCTTTGGCGCCCGGCAGTTTGTCGGACGGGTCGCCGCGCAGCGCGATGAAGTCGGGCACCTGCTTCGGCTCGACACCGTAGCGCTCACGCACCTCGGCCGGACCGATGCGGGCGATCTCGCCGGCGCGCACCGGCTGCAGGATTGTCGTGCGCTCGGAAGCGAGCTGGAACGCGTCGCGGTCGCCGCTGGCGACCAGCGCGTGTCCGCCGCGCCGCTCCTCGGCAGCGACCGCCGCGGCGAGGAAATCGTCGGCCTCGTAGCCGGGCGCCTTCGCGTAGGCGAAGCCGCAAGCGGCGACGAACTCCGGCAGCACCTCGAGCTGCTCGACCAGTTCCTCGTCGAATTGCCGGCCGCCCTGATAGGCCGGGAACAGTTCCTGGCGGTAGGTCGGCGCGCCGAGGGTATCCCAGCCGACGATGACGGCGCGCGGCCGCTCGTTGGCATAGAGGTTCAGCAGGAAATTGGCGAAGCCGACGATCGCGCCGCCGCCACGGTTGCCGGCGCGGCGGATTGATTTCGGCAGTGCGTGGTAAGAGCGATGCGCGAAGTTATCGCCGTCGATGACCAGCAGCGGCCGGTCGCCGGTGGTTGTCATGCTCGGCTCCGAAACGTCACCGAATACCGCAGCTCATCCATCGGCGCGATGCTGTGCTGCCACTCGTACCGCACCGGTCCACGCAGCAGATAGGCCGAGCGCGGTTCCAAATTGAGCGCGGTGCGTTCCCACCGATCACCCTGCTGGCGGCGCAGCCGAAACCGGCACGGCGCCAGCAACGACACGCCGATTACGTCCTCGAAGACCGGCCGGTCGCGGTGCCAGCCGATGCCGGCGCCGGGCGCGTATTCGGTCACCAGCGCGTGCTGCAATCGCGCTGGTTCCAATTCGGCGAAGGCGGCGGCGCGGCCGCGCAATGGCAGCAAGAAATCGGGGATCGGTTCGGCCTCGTGCACCTTCTGATCGCCGAAATCGTAGCGGTAGCCGAACGACACGGTGCGGCGGTTGCCGAGATAGCCATGAAACTCGAACGGCCGGAACGGCAGCGCTGCGATGCGTTCGGCCAGCGCCGCCTCCTCGCCGGGCGAGATCAGGCCGGGACGGTATTGCAGCCCCTCCGGCAATCCCAGCGCTGGTTTGAGGAGATCGAGTTGCAGCGCGCTCACGCGGCCGGCTTGCCGACGGTATGAACCATGCACGTAATATAGCGACGAGCCTGCCGGGATGGCGGAGGGCGCAGTGGATTTTCGGCTCAGCGACGAGCACAGCGAATTGCAACGGCGCTGCCTCGCGTTGGCCGCCGATTTCGCGACCCGCGCGGCGGCGCACGACCGTGACGCTTCGCACCCGACCGAAAACTACGACCGCTTGCGCGCCGAGGGGTTCCTCGCTCTGACCGTACCGCGGGAGTATGGCGGGCGGGGCGTCAGCTTTCTCGGCCACACGGTCGCATTCGAGGTGCTGGGTCAGGGCTGCCCATCGACCGCGCTCGCCTTCAACATGCATGCCTCGGTCGTGATGCCGGTCATGGACAGCACCGAAATCGACGCCGGGACCAAGCGGCGGATCGCCGATCTTGTCGTCGGCCAGGGCAAGATGATCGGCGGCAATTTCTCCGAGGCCGGCCACACCTCGCTGATCGGCGAGCGGCCGCTGACGGCGCGGGCACGGCGGGTCGAGGGTGGCTGGAGCGTGACCGGCCGCAAGATGTTCGCCTCAATGCTGGACGCGGCTGATTACTGCATGGTCATGGCCTATCCCGAAGGCGAGACCGGCCCGAGCGCCGCGATCCTGCTGCTGATCCCTCCCGATGCCCCGGGCCGCAGCGTCAACCCGAACTGGGACACGCTCGGCATGCGGGCGACGCGCAGCGACGCGCTGATCCTCGAAGATTGCCGGGTGCCGGACGAGAACGTCGTGCTCTGCTCGCCCGACATCCGGAACTTCCGGCGGACGCAGTTCAACTGGTTCTGGGGCTCCTACACGGCCGTCTATCTCGGAGTCGCGCAGGCCGCCTACGACGAATTGCGGCGAGTGGCGAAAACGCGCCAGCCCGACGGCTACGCGCAGCCGCTGGCGTATCACCCCGACGTCCGCCGCCATGTCGCGGAGCTCAGCGCCGATCTCGAAGCGGCGCGGCTCGCCACCTACCGCTCGGCTTGGCTCAGCGACACCGAAGGCCCGACGCCGGAAACCGCGGCCGCGCTGCACCGCGCGAAATACATGGTCGGTGAGACTGTCGGCCGCATCACCCGCACGGCGCTGACGCTCGGCGGTGCGCACGGCATCTTCAAGGGCTCGCGGCTGGAGCAATTATTTCGCGACGGCGCGATCGGCGCATTGCAGCCGCCGCCCTCCGATCTGTGCCTGCACCAGATGGCGCTGTACGAGCTCGGCCTCGATCCGGCCGATATCCTGCCGCCGATGAAGCCGGCCTGAACTTACGTGATGCGAGGCACGCCCGGTGCGCCGTAGGGGCATTCGAGCGCGGTCCGGTCCCATCGGCCGGCATTCGCCGCCGCCTCGTAGGTGCTCTGCAGGAACGACAGCAGCGCCGCATCGGGATCGGCGGCGTTTCGAACGCTGTCATAGGGCAGCACGAATTCGCTCAACGCCTCACTGAACGCGGCGCCGGCGGGCTGCACCGGCGCAGATCGGAACCCGGGCGGTTCCGGGTAGGCATAGGAATAGAAGACGGGGCCGGTGCCGTCGTTTCCCGGCCAGAAGCCGGCGCTACTGACCTCGTGCGAATAGGCTTCGCGGACCACCGCATCGTTGAGGCCCGGCACACCGCCCGGATGCGGCGGCGCCGGGCGGCCGGAAAAGCGGGTGACCGCAAGATCGAAGCTGCCCCAAAAGAAATGCACGGGACTGGCCTTGCCGACAAAGCCGGTGCGGAACAGCTTCAGCACCCGATCGGCCTGCACCAGCAACCGCCAGAAGCGATGCGCCTTTTCCGGGTCGTACAGCCGGTGCACGCGATCCTCGCTGAAGCGAATGGCGTTCGGGATCTCGCTCGGCAGTTCGCCGATCCGCACGTTTATCCCGAGTTCGCTCAGGGCGTGCATCGTCGTTGCATAAAACGCGGAGACCGAGGCCGGCCGCAGGGGCAGCGTTTTGCCGGCGCCGTCATCGGTCGTGACCGCCAGGAGATGATCGATTAAATCGAAGGCGATCTCGAAACTGCGGCTGCCGTACGGGATTGGCGACGTCGTCAGTCCGCGCGTGCTCAGATATAGCGGCACATGCCAGGAATGGTTGAGCCACGGTGTCAGCGCGAGGCGCACCTTGCCGACGATCTGCGCCCATAGATGCAGGGTCTCTCCAGTGTCCTTCCAGGCTGCGTAGGAGAATTCCGGCCAGGCATCGGGCGTCGGGCTCATCCGGTTACCCCATCTGCAGTCGCTTCGGGTCGAGCGGGCGCATTCGGCCGGGGTCAAACGGCGACAGATCGAGCGTGCTGCTTCGTTCGGCGATCAATTCCGCCATCGCCTCGCCAGTTGCCGGCGCGTTGAGGATGCCCCAGACACTGTGTCCGGTCGCGATATAGGCGCCCGCTGCGCCGGGTACCGCGCCGAGCAGCGGCAGCCCGTCGCGCGCGACGGGACGGTGGCAGGCCTGTGCCGCCAGCACCTTCGCGGTGGCAAGCGTCGGCGAGATGTCGCGGCAGATCGCGTGCAGCCTCTCGATCGCGCCAGGGTCAGGCTCCACCGCAGCCGGATCGAGCGGCAGCAGCGCCTCGCTGGAGATCGCGCAGACATAGGTCGTGCCATCCGGGCGCGGGAACACTTCCGGCGTCTGGGCCGCCCCGCCGCGCTCGCGGCATTCGAGGAACAGCGCCTCGGCCGGGACCGCACCGCCGGTATCGAAAACGAGACTATGGCCCTTGAGCCCGAACACCGGCGGCAGGGGCAGCCATTGGGCGGCGAGGATCGACCATGGCCCCATGGCAATCACCACCGCGTCGGCCTCTATCGTCTCGCCATCGACAACGGCACCGGTGACGGCATCGCCGTTCCGCACCAGCTCGGCTACGGTGCCGATCCGCAATTCGGCGCCGTGCGCCTCGGCGGCGCGCATCATCGCCGCGGTGAACAGCGCCGGGTGGACCTGCGCCGTCGTCTCCGGCGAGCCGAGCGGCCGCGAGACCGTCACCTCGTCCGATAGCCAGCCGAGACCGCTTTCGTTTCTGCCGCCGCCGAAGCCGGAGAAGCCGCCATAGGTCGTCAGCCGGCGATAGCCCCAATCGCCGCCCAGCTCGTCGGCGAGCTGCGCGTGCAGCGCGAAGCTGCGCCGCGCCAGCTGTTCGAGCGGGGTGCCGTCGTTCCAATCGCGCGCGAGAAAGCCGCCGGCCTTGCCCGACGCGGCGCAGGCGATGCCGGTGCGCTCGACGACCGTCACCGCGATACCGCGGCGGGCGAGGAAATAGGCGATCGACGCGCCGATCACCCCGCCGCCGCAGATCACGACGCGCATCGCTCTGCGCCTCTGCTTGACAGGTGCCGGACTAGGCCGGCGCCCCACTACTTCAGGTGCTTGCCGAAGAACGCCTGTGCGTCTTTCCACAGCTCGTGTGCCGGGCCTTCGCGGTAGGTCGGGCGATAATCGGCGAGGAACGCGTGCGGCGCGTTCGGGTAAACCTTGGTGGTCACGTCCTTGCCGGCGCCGCGCTTCTTCATCTCCTCGGCGAGTTCGGGCGGCGGGTTCTGGTCCTCGGCGCCAAACACCCCGAACAGCGGGCAGCTCAGATTGCTCATCAGGTCGAGGACCTTGGTGGGCCGTGACGGGGTGGTCTCGGCATCCGGGGTAGCGCGGTGGATGAACCCGCCCCAGCAATCGACCGCCGCATCGACCTTCTTGCTGCTGCAGGCGAACAGCAGCGTGTGCCGGCCGCCGGAGCAGAAGCCGATTGCGCCGACCTTGCCGGTGGCGCCCTTCAATCCGCGCAGGTAATCGGCCGAGGCTTCGAGATCGCCGACGGCCTGAGAATCCTTGAGCCCGAACATCACCGGGAACACCGTGGCGAAATCGCTGGGGTCGGTGGGGTTGCCGTCGCGCCAGTAGAGATCCGGGGCGATCGCGTTGTAGCCGATATTGGCGAAGCGGCGGGCGATGTCGCAGATGTGATCGGCGAGGCCGAACGCCTCCATGATGACGACGATGCCGGGGTAACTCCCGTCCTGGTTCGGCTGCGCCAGATAGGCTGGAATCTTGCTGCCGCCGACCGGCACGTGGACGAGTCCGCCTTTGATCTTGCTGGGGTCGGTGACGACGCCGGGGACGTTGGCCATGGGGGCTCCTTCCGTGTAGGGGACGAGGGGGTTTCAGCCGAGGACGCTCTCGTCCTCTTTCAGCACGCGTCGGGCAAAATAGCAAAAGGTCGCGCCGATGATGCTGGCGCGCAGCCGGTAATCATGCGCTTCCTGCGCCAGTTCCGGCTTGATCTTCTTGATCTCGCCGGCGGCGCGGGCCAGGAGTTGCAGCCGTGCCGCGCGCTCCAGGAACAATGCCAGCATCGCTGCCTCCTCGACGTTGCCGCAGGCGGTGACGAGGCCGTGATGGGCGAGTAGCGCCGCGCGCTTTTCTCCGAGCACGCCGGAAATGATGCGGCCTTCCTCGTCGCCGATCGGGACACCCGGCCATTCCGGCAGATACGCGCAATCCTCGTGGAAGACCGCGGTGTCCATGTGCGCGACAGCGAGCGGCTCGCCGATCATCGACAAGGCCGAGGCGTGCGGCGGATGGGTATGGACGATCGAGCGCACCTGGGGCCGCTGCCGGTAAATCCACAGGTGGAAACGGTTCGACGGGTTCGGCATGCCGTCGCCTTCGAGAACCCGCAGATCGTCGTCGACCAGCAGCAGGTTGTCGGCGCTAATCTCGTCGAGGCCGAGGCCGAACCGCATCGTCCAATAGGTGCCGGGCCGCTCTCCGCGTGTCGTCAGCTGGCCGGCCAGCGCGGAGCTGTGCTCCTCGGCGGCGAGGATGCGGCAGGCCAGGGCCAGTTTCTGCGGCGCCGACCACTCCGCCGCGTCGAGCCAGCGGTTCATGTCGGCCGCGGATTTGTCGCTGTATTCCTCTTTGCGCCGGACGACCGCCGCCATGTCTTCCTCCCATGCGATCTTGCCGGGCATCTTCGCCAGCCCGCCGCGTCGGTCAAGCCGTAGCCGCCGCGAGCGCCTGTCGTGCTAGGTTTTGCCAACCACGACTGCCCGAGCGAAACAATGAGCGTCGCCGAGATCGACACCAACACACCGCCGCGGCCGCTGATCACCGGTCCCTCGGCTTGGACCGGCGCCGAGATGCGCCGCCGAGATGATTGGATTTACCGCCTTTCAGCCACCGAGATCGGCGAGATCGACGCGGCGGTGGCGGCGGTGCAGGAGCGCGGTCTCGCATTAGCAGAAATCACCCGCGCCGATGTCCGGCTGCCGACATTCGCGGAGGTGCTCGATCGGCTCCGCGACGAGGTCCTGAACGGGCGCGGTTTCGTGCTGATCCGCGGCCTGCCGGTCGAAGGTCGCCCGATCGAGCAGAATGCGGCGGCTTATTGCGGCATCGGCAGCTATTTTGGCAATCCCCGCTCACAGAACGCCAAGGGTCACCTGCTGGGACACGTCCGCGACCTCGGACTGGCGACCAGCGACCCGAATGTGCGCACCTACCAGACGACCGAGCGGCAACACTTCCACACAGATTCCTGCGACATCGTCGGGCTGCTGTGCCTGAAGACGGCAAAGCGCGGCGGACTGTCGTCGATCACCAGCTCGATGGCGATCTACAATGTGATGGCGAAGACGCGGCCCGATTTGCTGCGGCGCCTGTTCCAGCCGTTTCCGACCGACCGTCGCGGTGAGGTGCCGGAAGGCAAGAAGCCGTATTTTGAGCTGCCGGTGTACAACGACTATGCCGGTTACCTATCGGTGATCTATTCGCGCACCTACATCAATTCCTGGCAGCGCTTTCCCGATGCGCGGCGATTGTCACCGGAAGACATCGAGGCGCTCGACTATTTCGACGATCTCGCGAACGATGCCGAGCTGCGCCTCGATATGGAATTGCAGCCGGGCGACATGCAGTTTCTGCACAACCACACGATCCTACACGATCGCACAGCGTTCGAGGATTGGCCCGAGCCGGAGCGCAAGCGTCACCTGCTGCGACTGTGGCTCGCCGCACCGGGCGCGCGGCCGTTGCCGCCGGTCTATGCCGAACGCTACGGCAGCGTCACGATCGGCGATCGCGGCGGCATCATCTGCCCGGGGACAAAGCTGCACGCGCCGCTGGAGCCGGTATAACAACACTAATGTGATAGGCTGATGGTCAGGTATCGGAATATGACCGCTTGCGCGCTGAATGTCAGATCGAGAGGATCACCACTTCCTCTGATTCTTCGTCAATCGTGTAATAAACCAGGTAGCGATACCTTCGTGTAACCAGCCGGCGCACAGCTTCGACATCCTGCTGCCGTCCGATGAAAGGAAAAACCGTCAGGATTTGGAGCGACTGGAGGATTGCCGTCCGTACCCGCAAGGCAGCTCACGGGTTGTGCGCTCGGATGTAATCGGCAATTTCCGTCAGATCGAGAATGGCGCGCTGCGAAAAGCGCAGCCTCATCGATCAAAGCGGCGTAGCGCCTCTTCTACTTCGGCCTCGGTAGCGAATTCGCGCCGCTTCGCCTGGGCGAGCCCCTCAAGTACAGCGGGCAGATGTTCGGTGGGAATTGGCTCAGGATTCTGGTCCGCTTTGGCAAAATGCAGGGTCGCCCGGGCGATTTCGTCCTGTGCCGCGGACGGCAGCAGGCGTGCCGCTTCGATCGCATTTTCCAGCAGCTTAGTCATCACTGAAGGGTACACCTTTCGCGAGGCCGCTTGAAGGGAGACGCTCTCTTATACCTATTGCTTGGCCTTCGACTTTAGGCGCAGGCCGAGCAGCGGCGCGACGGCCTCCGGCGGCAGTTTCGAATACCCGGCTGGGGCCTCGAACAGATCGGCCGGTTGCGGCCCGATCTTCACGTCCTTCAGTTCCCAGCGCACATCTGCGGTCTTGCCGTTCTGCTGGGCAAACTTACCCGCGAGGCGCATCGGGATGCCTTCGGCGCTGACCCAGATCGCGCCGGTCGCGTGGCCCTCGGGCACGGTCTCGTCGACCGCGTATTTGGTGGTCGCGATGCCATTGACGGTCTCGCGGCCGACCGGTTTCTTCTTCAGTTCGGGGCGGCCGAAGACGCGCAGTTCGGCCGGCAGCGCGAATTGCACGATCGTGTGCAGTTGCGCCAACACGATCTCCGCCAGCGGCTGGTCGGTGCGCAGGAGGAAGACCGGGCTGAACCCCTCGATTTTCTGTTCGTGCCGTTCCCGGCCTGGCATCGCGATCATCCGGCCGACATAGCTCTTGCCGTCGATGATCAACGTGCGCACGGCGCTGAAGCCGACGCTGCTGTCGCTGAGCGTTGCAGCCTCCGCGGCAAAGGACCCAAGCACGAGCGCAACTGCGGCGATGAGGAGGGGGTTCAGGCGTGGCATTTGCGCGCTGTTAGCGAGCGATTGCGGCGGTTTCGCGGCGCGCTGGACAGGACCGGCGCAGCCCCTATTCTGCGGGGCGTAGGGTTTCTCGGGAGTAGGAGCATGGCCGGACGGATCGAGGCGCGGCTCAAGGAGTTGGGGATCGAACTGCCGCAGCCCGCCGCGCCGCTGGCGAATTACGTCGGCTATTCCGTCTGCGGCAGTCTCGTCATCGTCGCCGGCCAGCTCTGCACCTGGAACGGCCAGCTGCGCCATGTCGGCAAACTCGGTGCCGGCATCGCCATCCCCGAGGGGCAGCAGGCGGCGCGGCTCTGTGCGCTGAATGTGTTGGCGCAAGCGCGCGCCGCCGCCGGCGGCGATCTCGACCGGATTCGCCGGGTGTTGCGGCTTGGCGGCTTCGTCAATTGCACGCCGGACTTCACCGACATGCCGCAAGTCGTCAACGGCGCCTCCGATGTGATGGTCGAGGTGTTCGGTGAGGCTGGAAAGCATGCCCGTGCCGCGGTCGGGGTCGCGTCGCTGCCCGGCGGGGTCGCGGTCGAGGTCGAAGGCATGTTCGAGCTCGGCTAAGATCAGGCGATTGGCGACGATGAACGACACCGGCGAACCCGTCACCGTCCGGATCCACGCGGCGATCGCCGAAATCCCGGCCGAGGAATGGGATGCCTGCGCCGGGGATATAAACCCGACCGTCTCCCACACCTTCCTGCAGGCGATGGAGGAGAGCGGCTCGGTTGGCACCCGCACCGGCTGGGCGCCGCAGCACATCTCGATCGCCGGTCCGGACGGGCGCGCCGCCGGTGTCGTGCCGATCTATCTGAAGAGCCATTCCTACGGCGAATACATTTTCGACTGGGGCTGGGCCGACGCCTATGAGCGGGCCGGCGGCCGCTACTACCCGAAGCTGCTGGCAGCTGTGCCGTTCACCCCGGTGCCGGGGCCGCGGCTATTGGCCCGGCCCGACGCGCCGCCGGAGACGAAAAGTCATCTGATCGCCGGCATGGCCGAATTGGCGCGCCAGCGGAACATCTCGTCGCTGCACGTCAACTTTCCGGACGAGGCCGATCGCGTGGCCCTGGCCGAGGCCGGTTTTCTCGAGCGGATCGGCCAGCAGTTTCACTGGACCAACGACGGCTACGCCACCTTCGACGACTATCTCGCGGCGCTGAACTCGCGCAAACGCAAGGCGGTGAAGAAGGAGCGGCGCGAGGCGATCGAGAACGGCATCGACATCGAGGTTCTGACCGGCGCCGATCTGAAGCCGAAAGTCTGGGACGCGTTCTACCGTCTCTATCTGGCGACCTCCGACCGCAAATGGGGTTCGGCCTATCTGACCCGGCGGTTCTTCGCGCTGATCGGCGAGCGCATGCCGGACAAGCTCGTGCTGGTGATGGCGCGGCGCGGCGGCGAGTACATTGCCGGCGCGTTCAACATTCTCGGCCGCGACACGATCTACGGCCGCAACTGGGGCGCCGGTCGCGAGTACCGCTTCCTGCACTTCGAATGCTGCTACTACCGCGCGATCGAATTCGCGATCGACCATGGCCTGAAACGTGTCGAGGCCGGCGCGCAGGGTCCGCACAAACTGCAGCGCGGCTACCTGCCGGTGCCGACCTACAGCGCGCATTGGATTCCCGATCCGGGGTTCCGGCGCGCGATCGCCGCGTTCCTCGACCGCGAGCGCGAGATGATCGAGCAAAAAATCGAG
>DATARH010000210.1:0-14781 GCA_036264235.1 Allostellaceae bacterium | reverse complement strand
CGAACGAATTGACCCCGGCAAAGCGAGCACCCTCCTTGGCGATCGGCTCTGCTTCCCGGACCACGCGCAAATTCAGTTCGTGGAAGGCGATGCTCGGATTAGGTGCCTCGTAATGCAGGCTCGGCGGTACGATTCCGCGTTCGAGCGCGAGCGTCGCCTTCAACAGCCCGGCCATGCCCGAGGCCGGCTCCAGATGTCCGATATTGGTCTTGACCGAGCCGATCGGCAGTGGCGTTTGCCGCCTCCCGCCGAGCGCGCCGCCGACCGCGGCGGCCTCGATCGGATCGCCGGCCGGGGTGCCGGTGCCGTGCATCTCGAAGAACGCCAATTCGTCGGGTGAAACTTCGGCACCGGCATAGACCGAGCGCAGCAGTGCCGATTGCGCCGCCTCGCTCGGCAGTGACAAGCCGATCGTCCGTCCGTCGGAATTGACTCCGGTGCCGGCGATAACGGCGCGGATCGGATCGCCGTCGGCGAGCGCCTGGGCGAGCGGCTTCAGGATCACGACACCGCCGCCTTCGCCGCGGACATAACCGTCGGCGCGGGCGTCGAAGGCGAAGCAGCGCCCCTGGCGCGACAGCATCGAGGCGCTGCAGAAGCCGATGAATGGGTATGGCGTCAGCAGCAGGTTGACGCCGCCGACAACCGCGCTGCCGATCCGCCCGACACGTATCTCCTCGCAGGCGTGGTGCAGCGCGACCAGCGACGACGAGCAGGCAGTATCGACGACGAGACTCGGGCCTCGCAGATCGAAGACGTAGGAGACCCGATTGGCGATGATGCTCAGCGTTGAGCCGGTCATCATATAGCTGTCGCCGGTCGCGGGGTCGGGGATGCTGCGGTCGCGGTAATCGGTCGTCGAGGCGCCGATATAGACCCCAGTTCCGCTGCCGGCGAGGCGGCTCGCCGGGATGCCGGCATCCTCGAGCGCGTGCCACACCAGTTCCAGCATCAATCGCTGTTGTGGGTCCATCTGCGCCGCTTCCCGCGGCGAAATTCCGAAGAAGGCTGGTTCGAACAGATCGACGCCTTCGATCAGCCCGGCAGACCATGAATAGCTCTTGCCGCGCTCACCGCGCCTCGGATGAAAGTAATAGCGGGTTGACCAGCGCTCCGGACCGATCTCCGATACGGCGTCTCTGCCGGAGACCAGCAGGTCCCAGAAAGCGTCAAGGCGCGCGGCGCCGGGAAATCGGCAGGACGCGCCGACGATGGCGATCGATCCGTCGCTCATGGAGCTACGACGAGCCCCGGTGCGGAACCGGAACGGAGCGATGTCGGCCGGTCGAGCGTCTCTTGTTCGCTACCCACTCGAGGCGGCAATGCTTGGTTTCGCCGCCGCGATCTGCACGCACGGTCCAGCGCGCTTTATACCCACCCCTGGTCCCCCTGCTCTCCGGTTCATTGATCGGCGAGGCGCCGGAGAAAGTATCGGAGGGAGGTGACGAATTCAACCGAAGGTCTTGTAACCCGACCGCGGCGTTCGGTCAGCCGGTTGCAGTCCGCGGCGGCGCGATCTCGACGGCTTTTTCTTCGGCGGTGACGGCGCGCGGCAGGTACAGCGTGACCGTCGTGCCCCGCCCTGGCTCACTGGCGATCGCAGCCTCGCCGCCGCTCTGCTTGGCGAAGCCGTAGACCTGCGACAGGCCAAGACCCGAGCCGGCGCCGATATCCTTGGTCGTGAAGTACGGTTCGAAGGCGCGCGCCAGGACCTCGGACGCCATCCCGGATCCGGTATCTGACAGGCGCACCGCGACGAAATCACCGGCCAACAGCTCGAGCGCGGCTTCGCCAGGAGCATAAGGGACGTTTTCGGCCGCGACCCGGAATTCGCCGCCATCCGGCATCGCGTCGCGCGCATTGACGGCAATGTTCAGCACCGCCAGCTCAAATTCCGCGAGGTCGACCAGCACCGGCCATAATTGGTCCGGCAGATCGACCTTGATCTCGATGTTTTCCTGCAACGAGCGCGACAGCATCTCCGCCAGCTCGGCGGTGCGTTCGCGCAGGTCGACCGTTTCCGGCCGCAGCGTCTGGCGCCGCGAGAAGGCGAGGAGCTGCCGGGTCAGCCGCGCGCCGCGCGTACTGGCGCGGAGGATCGCGATGGCGCGGCGGCGGATCGCCTCGGTTCTGGCCGACGCGCTCAACAACTCGGCATTGGCGCTGACGACGGTCAGGAGGTTGTTGAAATCATGGGCGATGCCGCCGGTCAATTGCCCGATCGCCTCGAGGCGATGGGCATGCCGCAGCGCCGCCTCGGCCTGCTCGCGTTCTTCGATCTCGTGCTCCAGCCTGGCATTGACGTTGGCGAGACTGCGGGTGCGTTCCTCGACCTGCGCCCGGACGCGGTGGGCATAGCCGGTCCCGAGGAGCAGCAACCCGCCCAAAAGTGCGGTGCCGTAAACCCCGGCGCTGAGCAGCGCGAAACTTTCCCAGCGGCTGTGATGAGCCAGATAGGTTTGCGTCGGCGCGGTCTGCAGTTCGTAGCGCCGCTGACCGAATTCGAATTCTTGCCGGAACTGCGGCGCGGCCGCCCCCTCCCGGAAATCGTCGTAGAGCGGGCGGGCCTGCGCGATGTCGATAAGTCGCAGATTGAGTGGGCCTCCGCGCGGTGACAGGACGGCATCGACAAAATTCCCCATTCGCAGCACCTCGACGACGACCCCAGGCCCGTTGCCGCCGCCTCGGACGTGGCCGATCAACAAAAGCCCGGACTGCTGCGCCTGAACCAGACGGATCGGCGCGGTCGCGGTTATTTTGCCGCTGCTGCTCGCCCGCGCGATCGCGACTTCCCGGTCGGGGGTCGACAGCAGGTCGAACCCGAGCATCCGATCGTTCCCTTGCGGCGGCTCGACAAATGTCAGCGGGTAGAAATCGGGCCTGTTTCCAATGGGTTGCCGAGACCCCGAAGGCGTCAGCTCATGGATCGAATAGTCGGAATTGCTGGTGCGCTGCGCCGCCTCAAAGGCGGCACGCTGCGCCGCCGGCACATGCGGCGCCCAATCGATCGCCTGGACCATCGGAAAGCGGACCAGGAGCGAGTGGACCAGGCTCCGGAATTCGGCCGCGCTCAGCGGCGCCTCGCGGCTGAAGTCGCGCTGCAACTGCTCAAGCGCCACCTCCTGCTCTTCGAGTCGTGCCTCAAGCTTGTCGGCCGCGTGCTGCGACAATAGACGGAACTCCGCCAGCTGCTCGTCGGTCTCCCAGGCGCTGAGGCGTATGAAAACCAGCGTGAACAGCGCGAAGCACAGCAGCATCGGCAATGCGACCGTCCAGGTGCGGCCACGCCATAGCGCTCGCGGCTCGCCGGCGATGACAAACATCAGCGGCACGCCGACGAGGACGCCGCGCGTGTCACCGATCCACCAAGTCACCCAGTTCCCGGCTAGATCGCCGCCGGTAACCAGGCCCAGCGGCCACAAGCACAGCAGCGACAGCGTCGCGCTGATCAGACAGCAGAGCGGTGTCACCAGCAGGAATCGCAGCAGCTGACCGGCTTCGTCGAGCGGCGCCGGGTAGCCAATTACGCGACGCAGCAGAAATCCCGCGGCCGCCGCCTGCGCCGTCGAGGCAGCGGCGATCGCCAGAGCGCCGACAGTCGCGGCTGCCGACAAGCCGCCGTTGGGGAGATAGCCGACCCAGAGGTTCAGCAGCAGCGAGCCGGCGAAGATCCAGGGCAGGCTGGCCTCGCCCCGCATCCACATCGCGGCAATCGCGATCCCCGACGGTAAAAAGAAGGCCGTCGCATAGCCCGGCGAGACCGCGAGCAACAGCCCCAGCCGCCCGGCGGCCACATAGGCAACGGTGACCAATGGATAAAACAGCAGCGGCCGGTATCTGCCGGCCCCGACAGCGAACGAACTTACGGTCACGAATACCCTGCGGGCTTCGGGCGGGATCGCCGTCGCGGGATTATACGCCTCGGCCCGAGGCACTACACAGACGAACCGCCGCAAGCCGCAGCCGGCCGGTCAAGTTCGGAACAGCAGGAAGAAGATCACGTAAATCCAGCCGAGAATCCCGTCGATAATCGCCCACACCACCGAGTGGTTGTTGCCGTAGGAAATCGCGATGGCCAGCGCCGAACCGAAGCTGACGCCGTATTTCGCGCCTTCGACCCGCACCCGGTACGAGCGCTCTCCGTTCACGCCAGCCGGCCGGACAGCGGTCCGTTCGGGAGCACCAGTACCTTGCCGTCGCGACCGCCGCGCTGGGCATGCACGAGCGCCGCCTTGATCTCCTCGATCGGATAGGTCGCCTCGATGGGCGCCCGCAGCGTGCCGTCGCGCAGCTTCGCGGCGAGATCGGCATAGAGCTCGCGCACCGCCGCCTTGGTCCGCTTCGCCAGCCCGCGTCCGAGATTGAAGCCGGTGATCGTGACGCCGCGGACATTGAGCGCGTTGCGGCTGATCTGCGGGTCCTCACCGGACATCGAGCCGTAATTGACGACGACGCCCGCGTCGCCGACGCAATCCGCGATGCGCCGACAGGCGCCGCCCGATACCGCATCGATCCCGAGCCGGATCGGTGCGCCGCCGACCGCGCTGCGGGCGCGCTCGGAGAGATCGGGCCCGTCGGTCAATACAATGTCGGCACCGAGCGCCTTCAGTTCGGCCGCGACATCGTCACGCCGCACGACATTGACCGTGCGAATCCCGCGCGCCTTGGCCAGCACGATCAGGTGCCGGCCGACCGCCGAATTGGCGACGTCCTGAATGACCCAATCGCCGGGCTTCAGATCGACATGGTCTTCGAGCAGCAGCTGCGCCGTTGCTGGATTGATCCGCAGCATCGCCGCTTGCGCCAGATCGAGACCGGCGGGCAGGGGGATCGCGTCCTCGGCCTTGATGCGGCGGCGCTGGGTCCAGTTCTCGCGCTGCATGTTGCTGACGAGGTCGCCGACCCGGATATCGCCGACCCCGGCGCCGACTGCCGTCACCCGGCCGACACACTCGGCGCCGGGCGTCGCCGGCAGGGTTGGCGTCAGCCGGTAATTGCCGCGGCAGAACGACAGATCGGCCGGATTGATCGGGAAGGCGAGCACGTCGAACACGATCTCGCCCGCCGCCGGCGCCCCGACATCCGGCGCCTCGACGCATTCTGCGACCGCTTCGGGCTGGCCGTAAGCGGCGATCTGGACCTGCTTCATCCGACCCTCCCGGAACCGCCGCAGCGCCGCCGCTAGCTCAGTGCGACCTCGAAGCCTTTCTTGGTGCCCGACCGCGCCATCATCGCCTCGTACCAGCGCTTGACGTTCGAATAATCCTTCAGATCGACCTGGTGCCGCTCATGCCGCCATGCCCAGCCGAGGATCGCGAAATCGGCGATCGACACGTCGTTGCCGGCTGCGTAGCTGACCTCGCCGAGCCGCTTGTTGAAGACGCCGTAGAGTCGATGCGTTTCCTTCGAATAGCGCTCGAGGCCGTACCGCCGGTCCTCTTCCTTCTCGACCTGCAGGAAATGGTGGACCTGGCCCGGCATTGGGCCGAAGCCGCCCATCTGCCACATCAGCCATTCGAGCACGGGCACCTGCTTCCGAAGGTCACCCTTCGGCCAGAACTTGCCGGTCTTCTCCCCGAGATAGATGAGGATCGCGCCCGACTCGAAGATGCTGATCGGCTGCCCGCCGGGCCCGTCGCTGTCGATGATCGCCGGAATGCGATTGTTCGGGCTGATTTTGAGGAATTCCGGCTTGAACTGCTCGCCCTTCGAGATGTTGATCGGCACCACCTTGTAGGGGAGACCCATCTCCTCGAGCGCGACGCTGATCTTGCGCCCGTTCGGCGTGTTCCAGGTCCACAATTCGATGCTCATCGGCGGGGCTCTCCGGTTTCGAGGGAATTGAGTGGCGGCCAGCATCGCCGCGATGGCCGGGAGCCGCAACCCGCAATACACTGACGCGAGCGGGTAGGGGCGGACACGGAATATGGGCTGGCAGCCGGAACTCGACGAGTTGCGCGAGCGCGAGCGCCAGGCCCGCGAGCTTGGCGGCGCCGACAAGGTGAAGCGCCAGCACGATGCCGGCAAACTGACCGTACGCGAGCGCATCGACGGGCTCGTCGATGGCGGCAGCTTCCATGAGATCGGCGCGACCGCCGGCCGCGCCGAATACGACGCCGAAGGCCGGCTGAGGCAGTTAACCCCGTCGAATTGCGTGCTTGGACGGGCGCAGATCGAGGGCCGACCGGTGGTCGTCGTCGGTGACGATTTCACGGTGCGCGGCGGCTCGGCCGACGCAACGATCCGCGAAAAGCCGCTGATGGCCGAGCAGATGGCCTACGAGTTGCGGTTGCCGATCATCCGCATCATCGAGGGGTCCGGGGGCGGCGGCTCGGTCAAGACGATCGAAACGACCGGCCGCGCCAACCTGCCGGGCCGGGTTGGCTCCAATCTGCCGTACTGGTACACGACGGCCAATCTCGGCCTCGTGCCGGTGGTCGCGCTCGGGCTCGGCTCGGTCGCCGGGTTGGGCGCCGCGCGCATGGCGGCGAGCCACTATTCGGTGATGACGAAGGAGACATCGGCGCTGTTCGTCGCCGGTCCGCCGGTGGTCAACGCGCTCGGCCGCGACCAGCTCGACCGCTTCGAGCTCGGCGGCTGGGAAATCCAGACAAAATGCGGTGCCGTCGACCACGCCGTCGATACCGAGGAGGAGGCGTTCGACGCGACACGCCGCTTCCTCTCCTATCTGCCGTCCTCGGTATACGAAGTCGCGCCGCGCGGCGAGCGCACCGACGACCCCGACCGTCGCGACGAGTTCCTATTCGAGGTGATCCCGCGCAACACGCGCCAAGTCTACAAGATGCGGCCGATCGTCGAGTCCGTCGTCGACAACGGCTCGTTCTTCGAGATGGGGCGCATGTTCGGCCGCGGCATGATCACCGGCCTCGCCCGCATCGACGGCTTGCCGGTCGCAGTGATGGCTTCGGACCCGTTCTTCTATGCCGGCGCCTGGACCGCCGATGTTTGCGACAAGATCATCCGCTTCGTCGATCTCGCCGAAACCTTTCACCTGCCGGTCGTTTATCTGTGCGATTGCCCCGGTTTTCATATCGGCCTCGACGCCGAGAAGACCGCGACGATCCGCAAGGGCGTACGGGCGATGGCGGCGGTCAACCAGTCGACCGTGCCGTGGTGCACTTTTCTGGTGCGCAACGTGTTCGGTGTCGCCGGCGCGGTGAACCAGCCTCACGGAAGGTTTTCGATCCGTTATGCGTGGCTGTCGGCGCGTTGGGGTTCATTGCCATTGGAAGGCGGCATCGAGGCCGCCTACCGGGCCGAGATCGACGCCGCGCCGGACCGAGATGCCAAGATCGCGGAGATCGAGGCGCGCCTGCAAAAGCTGCGCTCGCCATTCCGCACCGCCGAGCCGTTCTGGATCGAAGAGATCGTCGATCCGCGTGACACAAGAAGGCTGCTTGTCGAATTCGCCGGCCTCGCCGAAAAATTGCGCGTCGTCGGCGAGAGCAAATTCTGCATGCGGCCGTGAAATTCCACCCGTCATTCCGGGGCGTCGCGCCGCGACGAACCCGGAACCCATGAACACGGACTTCGGTGTTCCAGGCTCCAGAGAAAAACCATGCCCTATAATCTTGATTCACCAACCCGAATTGGTGAACCGGTCAAGCTCAAAGATCCTTTCGGTTGGTTTACTGATGAAGTCGAACAAGTCGGAAACCACGCTCAACGAGAGGTCTTGAAGATCGTTGCGAAGAATTTGGAGTCATTCGTTCGGTGGCCGGCAGAAGCCTTGCTCCTTTGCCCTGAGTGGGATCGCACTCCGGTAGCGGTCGGCAAGATGAAATATTTTCAGTATCCCCATCACGTTCGTCATTTAGCGAGGGAAAAATCTGTGCGACTCGACGGTCGCCCGAATGGACCAGCTATAGCTGCTTTCCTTCTTGCGGGTGGAGAACGACCTGCGAGGTCCGGCAGCTCGAATGACTGGTCCATTCACCATTTATATTCCGGCAAATTTCCGTATGCCGGACGCGAGAGCACCACGCACGCAACGAAGCAACCTAGTCACTTCACTCAAAGTGCGGGTCTTATCGCGGCGCACCCTATCGCCGATGCAATGGTAGATGAATTTCCGGCTTTTACCTGGTTACTGCGTGCCGACGCATTTCATCGATTTGGCTACGATCCAGACAGAGTGTTTACGGAGAAGCATGATGAACTTGGGTTCGCGGCAGATCGTCCATGCCGAGTTGTTGAGGTGCCCGTGTTCATGGGTTCCGGGCCTCGCCCTCCGGGCGATCCCGGAATGACGGAATTTCTCGAATAAGAGGAGATGGAAATGCTGGAAGTCGAACGCCCGGCCGATCTCACCGGCTATGCCGGCAAGGAGATGGGGGTCAGCGACTGGTACACGGTTACTCAGGAGCAGATCGACAAATTCGCCGAAGCGACCGGTGACCACCAATGGATCCATGTCGATGTCGAGCGCGCCAAGAAGGAAATGCCCGGCGGCAAGACGATCGCGCATGGCTGGCTGACGCTGTCGCTGGTGCCGCGGCTCGCGGCGACCATCTACCGGGTGAAGAACCGCTCGCGCGGCGTCAATTATGGCGCCAACCGGGTACGCTTCACCGGCATGGTGCCGGCCGGCGCGCGCATCCGCCTGCGCCTCAAATTGAAATCGGTCGAAAAGGTCGAGGGCGGCGTGCGCGTCACCTCGGAAGGCACCATGGAATTGGAAGGCAGCGACCGCCCGGTGCTGGTCGCCGAAACGATCGGCATCACCTACGACTGACGCCGAGCGGTGCTACAGGAACACGCTGCGCCGCCTCGCCAGCCCGCTGGTGACGCCGTGCGCCGGCTAACCGACCAGCACCGCCTTGCCGATCACCTTGCGCTCGATCACCGCCTGCATCGCGTCGGCCGCCTGGTCCAGTGAAAATCGGAACGAGATGCGCGGCCGCAGCTTGCCGAGCCCGGCCAGTTCGACCAGCGTGCGCATGTTGGCGCGACCGATCTCGGGCTGCTGCTCGGTGACGCCGCCGAGCCGTACCCCGATCACCTCCAGCCCCTTGATCAGCAGATAATTGGTGCGCGGCGTTGACGGGCCGCCGCCGAGAAAGCCGAGCACCAGGATGCGCCCGCCCCAGGCGAGGCAGCGCAAGGACTCGTCGAAGACATCGGCGCCAATCGGGTCGTAGACGATATCGACACCACGATCGCCGGTCAGCTCCTTCACCTTGTCACGCAAGCCCTCGCGGTAATCGATCGCATAGTCGGCACCTTCTTCGAGGCAGACGGTGCGCTTCTCGTCGGTGCTGGCGGTGGCGATGACGGTGGCGCCGAACAGTTTCGCGACCTGGATCGCTGCGATGCCGATGCCGCCGGCGGCGCCGTTCACCATCACCCAATCGCCGGCCTTCATTCGGCCGCGCTGCATCAGCGCGTGATAGGCGGTGTGATAGGCGCCGCTGAACACCGCCGCCTGTTCGAGGCTCATGCCCGACGGCACCGGATTGCAATTCTCTTCCCTGGCATTGCCGATTTGGGCGAAGGCGCCGAGCCGGTGGCGGCTCATGACCTTGTCGCCGGGCTTGAACCGCGTCACGCCGTCGCCGACCGCGACGATTTCGCCGGCTCCCTCATTTCCCGGAATGAAGGGCGGCTCCGGCCGGAACTGGTATTTGCCGGCCAGCATCAACACATCGACATACTGGACCCCGCGCGCCCCGATCCGCACCTGCACCTCGCCCGGCCCAGGCGGCGGCGGGTCCGGCACATCGCGCAGCGCCAGCACCTCCGGCCCGCCGAACGCCTCGCAAACGATTGCCTTCATCCGCCGCTACCTCCAGTCGTCGAGCGCGAAGACGCCTGGCCGGCTGTAGCCGGGCTCGTTGGGACGGTGCATGGTCACGACGTGCATGATGCTGCGGAAGCCGCGCGCCTGCATCTGGCGATAGGCCTCTTCGCGTGCCGTGCTGACCCCGGCGACGACATTGCCTGCTCCGACGTCGCGCGCCTGGGCGGCGCAGGCATCGAGCAGCCTCGCAAACCGGTCTTGTGCCCCGGCGCCTGACCGAACCGCACCGAATTTGACGAACAGTCTGTCGGCGCCCGCTTCGCTCGCCGGCCCCCAGTGGCAGACGGCGAACCCAGCGAGCCGGCTCGGGCTGTCCCACACCAGCACCGTATCGCCGAGGCCGCGGGCCGCGACGGTGCGGATTTCGCCGGACAAATCCAGCCCCGGATACAGTTCATCGGTCAGCGCCGCGCAGGCGCTTTCGATGGCGCGCCGCTCGTCGGTATTGTGCGCGGAATACTGCGATCCGGTTGGCAACGCCGCGCCGGTGCCGGCCGGCGCCGCCATCACCGGGGTCAGGAAGCGCGGGTAGAAGCCGAATTTTTGGTACAGCCAGACGTGCTTGGTACTGTGTGGAAACGTGCACAACCCGCAATGGGTGGTGCCCCAGCGCTCAAACGCATCCGATGCCGCGGCGACGAGCGGCTGGGCGAGCCCCCGGTTCCACAGCTCGGGCCGGATCGACAGCGGGCCGAAGAACGCGACGCTGCCCCAGCGGGTCGCGAAATTGGAGCCCGCGAGCGCGCCGTCGGCGTCGATGCCGAAGGAGGCGGTGTGCTCGTTGCCGTGCCGGCCGTAGACGTAGTCGAAATCGGTCCAGAAATTATCCAGATCGGGCGCGCCAAAAAACGTGCCGAAGGCGCGCCGGCAGATGCGCTGCGCCTCCGGCAGATCGGCCTCGGTGAGCGGACGGACGTCGGGCATTCGCATCCCCCGTCGTTGGGTTGCCGCGATGCTAGGCGGGTTGGGCGGGCGCGGCAATCGGGCACACCGTGCGGCGCCTGTTACACCCTAGGGCCTTGTTGACGGCCGGGGCGGCGCAACGGATCATTCGAATACGATAAAAATGCTGAATTTCGGGAGGTTGGCCTATGGGACGTCGTTTTGGAACGCGCCTCGCCTGTGCCGCGATTGCGCTGTGGCCGCTGGTCGCAAGCGCGGCGGACAACATCAAGATCGGCTTTCCGATCCCGCTGTCCGGACCAACCGCCGTCTACGGCAAGCCGATCCTCGCCGGTGCCCAACTCGCGGTGAAGGAGATCAACGATAAGGGCGGCGTGCTCGGGCGGAAGCTCGAGCTCCTGTCGCGCGACAGCAAGGCCAACGCCGACGAGGCGGTGCGCCTTGCCCGGGAGTTGATCATCAAGGAAAGCGTCGATTTCCTGTCCGGCACGCTGACCTCGGCGGAGGCGCCGGCGGTGTCGACCGTCGCCAAGGAAAACAAGATCGTCTTTGTCGCGCCGACCTCGAAAAGCGTCATCCTGACCGACCAGCAGCATCTTCACCCGTACATTTTCCGGGTCGCCTCCAATACCGATGTCGAGGGTCTCGCCGGCGCGACGCTGATGGCGCGTTGGAAGGACGTGAAGACCGTCGCCACGATCGCCCCCGATTACGCCTATGGCCGCGACTCGGCGGCCGGGTTCATCGCCGCCTTGAAAAAGCTGCGTCCCGACATTCAGATTGTCGATCAGCAATGGCCGAAACTCGGCGAGGCGGACTTCAGCCCGTTCATCACCGCGCAGATGGGCAAGAACCCCGACGCCGTGTACTGCTCGCTCTTTGCCGGCGATTTCGTCACCTTCACCAAACAGGCCACGCCGCGCGGCTATTACAAGGCGATCAAGAACCGAATGCTCGATCCGGCTGAGGTCGGCACGCCGGATTTGGCCGAGGCGCTCGGCGCTGATTACCCGTATGGCATCATTGCCGACGCCTACGATCCGGTGATCTGGGGCGGCGGCAATGAGCCCGCCGAGCACAAGAAATTCATCGAGGATTTGAAGACGTCCACCAACGACAAATACGGCTCCGGCTGGTCGATTGTCGGCTACCAGTCGATCTATGCATTGGCGGAAGGAATCAAGAAAGCAGGCAACACGAAGTCGGACGCCGTGGCGAAGGTGCTGCTCGGCATGACATGGGACACGCCGGTCGGTAAGCGAACCTTCAGCGAGAAATCACACGAGACCTTCGCGCCGGAGTATTGGGGCGTAATGACGAAGGAGGCGAATTATCCCTTCGCCGTCATCAAGGACCCCGAACTGTTGCCGGCTTCCTTCCCGACCAACTGACAACCGAAACCTGCGAAAGCGTCCCGCCCAACGGGCGGGGCGCTGCAGCAAGCTGGGGTAGCGCATAGTGGCGGCGTCGTTCTTGTTCAGCCAATTCATGGGCGGCCTGACCACCGCGATGTTCCTCTTCCTGATCGCCTCGGGGTTGTCGCTGGTGTTCGGGGTGATGCGGGTCATCAACTTCGCGCACGGCTCCTTTTACATGCTCGGCGCTTATCTCGCCTGGCAGGCGGTACAGTGGCTGCATCCGGAGGGTGCCGGTTTTTGGCTGGCAACGCTGTTTGCCGCCGTCGGCGTCGGCATCCTGGGCGCCGTCGTTGAGCGGTTGTTCTTTCGCTCGCTCTACGGTCGCGAGGAATTGTACCAGCTGCTCTTCACTTACGCGCTGGTGCTGATCCTCGGCGACGTCGCCAAATTCCTGTGGGGCACCGGGCAGCTTTCGGTGTCCACCCCGCCGGTGCTCGCCGGCGGCGTTGAAATCTTTGGCACCACCCAGCCGCTCTACAATTTGTTCATCATGGCGATCGGCCCGGCAATCGCATTTGCCGGCTGGTTCGTGCTGAACCGCACCGGGGTCGGCCGAATGGTGCGGGCGGCGCAGATGGACCGCGAGATGCTCGACGCGCTCGGCGCCAATGTCGGCACGATTTACACCGGCATGTTCGTGTTCAGTGCGTTCCTGGCCGGCCTTTCCGGTGCCTTGGTGACGCCGATCCAGAGCATCGTGCCGGGCATGGATGTCCTGATCATCGTGCAGGCCTTCATCGTGGTCGTGATCGGCGGCATGGGCTCGTTCTGGGGCACGTTCTGGGGTTCGGTGATCTACGGCGAGGTGCTGTCGTTCGGCATCCTGATCTTCCCCGGATTTTCGCTGTTCTCGGTGTTTGCGCTGATGGTGGTGATCCTGATCGTGCGGCCTTGGGGCCTCTTCGGTCGTCCGCTATGACGACTGAAACAACGGCTGAAACCGCAGCCGCGCCGATCGGCGTCGCCCGGAAGGAAAATTGGGTCCGGCGCATTCCATGGACCCTGATCGTCTTTCTCGCCGCCTGCGCGGTGCCGTGGCTCGGCTCCCGTTACGACACGTTTCTCGCCGAACAGATCGCGATCGACGCGCTGTTTGCGGTCAGTCTTAATCTGTTGCTCGGCACCACTGGTCTCGTCTCGTTCGGGCATGTCGCATATTTCGGCGTCGGTGCCTATGTCTGCGGCATCTTGATGAAAACCTACGAGGTGCCGTTTATCCTCGCCCTCCCTGCGGCGGGGCTTGGCACGGCCCTGTTTGCGCTGGTCTCGGGCTATTTTTGCGTGCGTCTGATCAAGCTGTATTTCGCGATGCTGACGCTCGCCTTCTCGCAGATCGTCTGGGCCATCGCTTACAAATGGAACGATGTCACCGGCGGCGACCAGGGCCTGCCGGACATTCCGTTTCCCGATCTCGACTGGATGAACAGTCTTCCTTGGCTTGGCGACCTGCGCACCAGCGACCAATTCTACATGCTTTCGATCCTGCTGATCGCGATCTCGCTCGCGGTGATTCACCGGATTGTGCGCTCGCCGTTCGGCCGCATGCTGACGACAATTCGCGACAACCCGGAGCGCGCCGCCTTCATCGGTGTCAATGTCCGGGCCTATCAGCTGGCGGCATTTGTCGTCGCCGGGACGTTCGCCGGTTTCGCCGGCGCGCTGTACGGCATCTTCAGCCGCGGCGTCTTTGCCGATTACGTGTTCTGGGCCAAATCCGCCGAGGTCATGATCATGGCGATTCTCGGTGGCATGGGCTATTTCTGGGGGCCGCCGGTCGGCGCCTTGGCGCTGGTTTGGCTGAACCAGCAGGTGACGGACTACACCGAATACTGGCCGTTCGTGCTCGGCACCATCTTGTTGGTGCTGCTCTTCGCGTTTCCCGGGGGCATTGTCGGCGGTCTTGCGGCTCTGTGGACGCGCGCGCGAGGTCGGCTGCGTGCTTGAGATTGCTGGCCTCTCGAAGTCCTTTGCTGGGTTTCGCGCAGTCTCGGACGTGAGTCTGACCGTTGAGACGCAGCAGATCGCTGCCGTGATCGGTCCGAATGGCGCCGGCAAATCGACCCTATTCAACTTGATTACCGGTCATCTGCAGCCCGATGCCGGGACGGTGACGCTCGACGGCCGCGACATCACCAATGTCCCACCCTACCGGCTGTGCCGCATGGGAATCGGCCGGTCCTTTCAGCGCACCAACATCTTTCCCAATCTGACGGTGTTCGAGAACCTTCAGGCGGCGTTTCTCGTGTATCGCGGCCGCGGCCTCAATTTCTGGTCGCTGGCGGAGAATTTTTACCGTGACGACACAGCCGCATTGATCGCTTCCGTCGGGCTCGCCGGACAGGAAAAAACTATCGCCGGTACACTCAGCTACGGCAATCAGAAGCAGCTCGAACTCGGTCTCGCTCTCGCAAGTGATCCGCAGCTCTTGTTGCTCGATGAGCCGACCGCCGGGATGTCGGCCGGCGAGACGCATGAGACGATCCGGTTGCTGCAGCGCATCGCCGAGGAACGCAGCCTTACCCTGCTGTTCACCGAGCACGACATGGAAGTCGTATTCCAGATCGCGCAGAAGATCGCGGTACTGCACCAGGGGCAGATGATCGCCGAGGGCAGCCCGGCAGAGGTGCGCAACAATGCCGA
>DATARH010000021.1:0-23623 GCA_036264235.1 Allostellaceae bacterium | reverse complement strand
CATGCAGAGCGGTAGGAGCCGAGGCCGAGCATCCGTTGCAGTTGCAGGGCGCTAAAGCCTTTCTTCGACGCCGTGTAGTACCGGAAGCCGAGCATCCACTTGTGCAAGGGAATGTGGCTGCGCTCTAGAACCGTGCCGACGCGAACCGTGAATTTCTCGCGGCATTCGGCGCACCAATACCAGCCCGGCCCCATCGACTTGCCGTAGCGGGAAACCGTGTCGATCTTGCCGCATTGCGGGCAGGTCGGGCCGTACGGCCAGAAAATGCGCTCCAGCGCGATTCGTGCGGCTTCGTCATTATGGTAGCAGGGATGCTCGAACTCTTTAGGTAGCGTCGTCATGGCCTATCTCCTTGAAACCCAAGGTAGACCAATCAGGCTGTACAGTCAAGTGCATAGTTGCCCTTGTGTTCCTAGAACAAAGAGCGTACATCTCTCTGTGCCGCGCGTTGCGCGGGTTTGCGGCCTGTGAAATAAGGGAGTGGGCTGATGCAGAACGTACTGCGCCTGTTGGACAAGGACACGATGGACAAGCAGCGGGCTTTGGACGCGGCGCTGGCCCAGATCGAGCGGGCCTTCGGCAAGGGCTCGATCATGAAGCTCGGCTCGCACGAAGCCGCCGGCGACATCGATGTGGTCTCGACCGGGTCGCTCGGGCTCGATATCGCGCTCGGCATCGGTGGGCTGCCGCGCGGCCGCGTCGTCGAAATCTACGGTCCGGAAAGCTCGGGCAAGACGACGCTGGCGCTGCATGTGATCGCCGAGGCGCAAAAGAACGGCGGCACCTGCGCCTTTGTCGACGCGGAGCACGCGCTCGACCCGAGCTATGCCCGAAAACTCGGCGTCGATGTCGACAACCTGTTGATCTCGCAGCCCGATGCCGGCGAGCAGGCGCTTGAAATTGCGGACACGCTGGTGCGCTCCGGCGCCATCGATGTGCTGGTCGTCGATTCGGTCGCCGCCCTGGTGCCGCGCGCCGAGCTCGAGGGCGAGATGGGCGACAGCCATATGGGGCTGCACGCCCGCCTGATGAGCCAGGCTTTGCGCAAATTGACCGGGTCGATCTCGCGCTCGCGGGCGATGGTGATTTTCATCAATCAGATCCGGATGAAGATCGGCGTTATGTTCGGCAACCCGGAGACGACGACCGGCGGCAATGCGCTCAAATTCTATGCCTCGGTACGGCTCGATATCCGCCGTATCGGCGCGATCAAGGACCGCGATCAGATCATCGGCAATCAGACCCGGGTCAAGGTCGTCAAGAACAAGATGGCGCCGCCGTTCAAGGTCGTCGATTTCGACATCATGTATGGCGAGGGCATCTCGAAGCGCGGCGAGCTGATCGATCTCGGCGTCCAGGCCGGAGTTGTCGAGAAATCCGGCTCCTGGTTCTCCTATGATGGCCAGCGCATCGGCCAGGGGCGCGAGAACGCCAAACAGCACCTCGCCGAGCACCCGGAAGTCGGCGAACTGATCGAGCGGGCGATCCGCGGCAATGCCGGGCACGTCGCCGAGGCGATGATGGCGGCGCCGGGCGAAGTCGCCGCCGAGGAATAACAGGCCGTCACCTGTAGATCGCCAGCATTAACGGGTGGAACAGGAGCGGCCAGGCCTGCTTGGCAGCCTGGTCGTAGGGCGGGTAAAACCCGCCGCGGTACCGGGAATCGGCGGGTTCCGCCTCGCTGATCCGCCCTACGGTTCCTAGCGGCACCGCACGCCTGATTCGCGCCCGCGCCCCTTGGCAGGGCGCGGCGGAAGGCCCAGAATCGTCGCTATGCAGACCACCAACGATATCCGCAGCGCCTTTCTCGACTATTTCGCCAGGAATGGGCACGAAATCGTGCCGTCGAGCCCGCTGGTGCCGCGCAACGATCCGACCCTGCTGTTCACCAACGCCGGCATGGTGCAGTTCAAGAATGTCTTCACCGGTCTCGAAAAGCGCCCCTACCAGCGCGCCACCACCTCGCAGAAATGCGTCCGCGCCGGCGGCAAGCACAACGACCTGGAAAATGTCGGCTACACCGCCCGGCACCACACCTTTTTCGAGATGCTCGGCAATTTCTCGTTCGGCGACTACTTCAAGGACCGGGCGATCGAGCTGGCCTGGGACTTGGTAACCCGCGAATTCGGCCTCGACCGCGACCGGCTCCTCGTCACCGTCTATGCCGAGGACGACGACGCGGCCGCGCTGTGGGCGAAGATTGCCGGCCTGCCGGAATCGAAGATCATCCGCATCCCGACCTCGGACAATTTCTGGGCGATGGGCGAATTCGGCCCGTGCGGGCCCTGTTCGGAAATCTTCTGGGACCACGGCGAGGGCATCCCCGGCGGCCCGCCCGGCACTCCCGACCAGGACGGCGACCGCTTCGTCGAGATCTGGAACCTCGTCTTCATGCAGTTCGAGCAGCTGCCGGGGCAGCGGGTGCCGCTGCCGCGCCCGTCGATTGACACCGGCATGGGCCTCGAACGCATCGCCGCGGTGCTGCAGGGCAAGCACGATAATTACGACATCGACCTGTTCCGGGCGCTGATCCTCGCCTCGGCCGAGGCGGCCGGGGTCGCGGCCGATGGCGAGCACGCGGTATCGCATCGGGTCATCGCCGACCATCTGCGCGCCGCCGCCTTTCTGATCGCCGACGGCGTCCTGCCGAGCAAGGACGGCCGCGGCTATGTCCTGCGCCGCATCATGCGGCGGGCGATGCGCCACGCCCATATCCTCGGCTGCAAGGAGCCGCTGATGTGGCGGCTGGTGCCGGCGCTGGTGCAGCAGATGGGTGCCGCCTTTCCCGAGCTGATCCGCGCGCAGCCGCTCGTCACCGAGACGCTGCGGCTTGAGGAGGAGGGCTTCAAGCAGACGCTCGACCGCGGCCTCCGCCTGCTGGAGGAAATGGCGGCCGGCCCCGGCCTCGCCGACGGTGGCAAGACGCTCGATGGCGGCGTCGCCTTTACGCTCTACGACACCTATGGCTTTCCGCTCGATCTGACTGAGGACATCTTGCGGCCGCGCGGCATCGCGGTCGACACCGGCAAGTTCGACGCCGAGATGGACGCGGCGCGGGCGCGCTCGCGCGCTTCCTGGGCCGGCTCCGGCGAGGCGGCGACCGAGACCCTTTGGTTCGCGCTGCGCGACGAGGTCGGCGCGACCGAGTTTCTCGGCTACGAAACCGAGACCGCCGAGGGCGTGATCCAGGCAATCCTAAAGGGCGACGAGCGCGTCACGGAGGTGAAGGCCGGTGGCGAGGCGGCGATCATCGTCAACCAGACGCCGTTTTACGCCGAATCCGGCGGCCAGGTTGGCGACACCGGCAGCCTGTTCTCGGCCCAGGGTGGCGCCTTCGCGGTGCGCGACACGGTCAAGAAGGCTGGCGAGCTGCACGTCCATTTCGGCGTCGTCGAGCACGGCACGCTGAAGGTTGGCGACGCCGTCGAGCTGCGGGTCGATGGCGCGCGGCGCCGCCGGCTGCGCGCCAATCATTCGGTGACCCATCTGCTGCATCAGGCGCTGCGGCACCGGCTCGGCGAGCATGTCACGCAGAAGGGCTCGCTCGTTGCACCCGACCGGCTGCGCTTCGATTTCAGCCAGCCGCGTCCGCTCAGCCCCGACGACATCGCCGCGATCGAGAGCGAGGTCAATTCCCGCATCCGCGCCAATGGCGAGGTGCGAACCCGCCTTCTGACCCCCGATCGTGCCGTCGCCGAGGGCGCGCTTGCGCTGTTCGGCGAGAAATACGGCGATGAGGTCCGGGTCGTCGCGATGGGGGCCGCCGAGGACCCGCAGGGCACCGACGAGCGGCCGTTTTCGGTCGAGCTGTGCGGTGGCACTCATGTTCGCCGCACCGGCGACATCGGCCTCTTCAAAATCGTCGGAGAAAGCTCGGTCGCGTCCGGCGTGCGCCGCATCGAGGCGCTGACCGGGGCCGCCGCCGAGGCTCATCTCGCGCATGAAGAGGAGCTCCTGCGCCAGGCGGCGGCGGCGCTGCGGACCAGCCCGGAGGAAGTCCCGGCGCGGCTGGCGCGGCTGCTCGAAGACAATCGCCGGCTCGAACGCGAACTCGGCGATGCGCGCCGCGCCATCGCGAGTGGCGGCGAAAACAAGGCGGCAAAGCCCGCCGCGAAGCAGGTCGACGGCATATCGCTTGACGCCCGCATCGTCGATGATGTCCCCGGTCGCGAGCTGCGTTCGCTGGCCGACGATCTGAAGCGGCGCATCGGCTCCGGTATTGTCGCGGTCGTATCGCGCGCCGAAGGGAAGGGGGCGATCGTCGTCGGGGTGACTGCGGATTTGACCGATCGCTTCGATGCGGTGGACCTCGTCCGCATCGGCGCTGAAGCACTCGGTGGCAAAGGCGGCGGGGGCCGCGCCGACATGGCGCAGGCCGGTGGGCCCGACGCGGCGCGCGCCGAGGCCGCGCTGGCGGCGGTTGAACAGGCGCTGGCGGCGAAAACAGCGCAATAATGGGCATTGATTTTCGAACCCGGCAGCTGCCCTATGATTCGGCCGATTCGGGTGTTTTGGCCGATAGAATCTGCGGCGGCGACTGCAAAAATTCATTGTAACCCATTGTTTTCTCATAAAGTGTGCCGAGGCGCCTCGACGACCGATTCGCGTAAGTCCATGATTCAGCGCCATGAATCGGGACTCGGCAAAAATAGGTATGGGAGGAGCGCGTCCGGGCGGCCGCATAGCGCCGGTCGGCGCTGCCGTCGGTTTGCTGCTTCTCTCCAGCTGCGCCCAGTTTCCGCATTTTCTCGATCCATGGGGCATCGACGGACGTGACGGCGGCGGCGCCGTTCTTACCTATCCGGCCCTGATGCGGGTCGGTGCCGCGGCGGAGGCCGGCGGTGATGCCAGTGCCGCAGTCGGAATTTTCCGCCGTGCCGCCCAGATGAACTCAGAGGTTGCCGCCCCGCTGGTCGGCGCCGGCAACGCGCTGTTGGAAATGGGCGAGGTCAACGAGGCGATCGTCGCCTATAACGGGGCGCTCAAACGCGAGCCACACGATCCCGAAGCGCTGCGCAGCCTCGCCAAGGCATACCTCAAGACAGCCCGACCGGCGCTCGCCGGCGGGCCGCTGGAGATTGCGTTTCAGGACACGCCGAACGATCCGAAGCTGCTGCAGCTGATTGGCGTCGCCGACGATTTTCTCGGACAGCACCGAGAGGCGCAGGCGCGCTATCGCCGTGGCCTCGAGTTGAAGCCGGGCGATCCTGCGCTGGCCCTCAATCTCGCCTTATCGCTCGCCCTGACCGAGAGCTACGACGAGGCGATTGGCGCGCTGCGCCCGGTCGCGACCGCGCCAACCGCCGGTGCTCGCGAACGACAGACCCTGGCACTGATCTACGGGCTCAAGGGCGATCGGGCGCAGGCGGCACAGATGGGCCGGCTCGATCTCGACCCGGTCTCGGTCGACCACAACCTCGCTTACTACGAGACCCTGCGAAGGCTGTCGCCGCAGGCGCGGAGCCGCGCAATCCGCTCACTCGGCTCCGGCCCGTCGCAAACGTCCTAATCCGCCGATTGCAAGCCGGTCTGACGCCGACGTTCGTTCAGGGGTAGGGTCGGCGTTCGCTGCTAGTGCGCCTTGCCGGAGAAGGTGTCGATGATGCCGAGCGCCGCCGGCCCCATCAGGACGATAAAGAGCGTCGGCAGGATGAAGAGGATCATCGGCACCGTCATCATCGCCGGCAGCCGCGCCGCTTTTTCTTCGGCGCGGGTGATCCGCGCCTCGCGGAACTCGGCGGCGAGGACCCGCAGAGATTGCGCCAGCGGCGTTCCGTAGCGGGCCGTCTGCAACAGCGTGTTCACGACGCCGCGGATGCCCGGGGAGTTGGTTCGCGCGTTGAGGTTCTCAAAAGCCTGCCGGCGGTCCGGCAAGAAGGTCAGCTCGACCGCCGTCAATTCCAACTCCTCGCCGAGTTCGGGAAAACTCGCCTTCAATTCCCTGGAGACGCGGGTCAGAGACGCATCGAGACTGAGGCCCGCCTCGGCGCAGATCACCAACAGGTCGAGCGCGTCTGGCAGCGCCAGCGTCAACTTCTTGGCCCGCTTCTCGACGACGTTCTTGAGGTAATAGCCGGGCGCGATGTAGCCGAGCCCGGTTGCCCCGAGGGCGCCGATCAGCGTCCAATTCGGCGGGATCGGGATCAGGTGCAGCGTATAGGCGTCGACCAGCACGATAAAACCGAACAGCAGGGGCATGCAGGCCCGCGCGAACAGATATTTGATCATCGCGTCGCGCGACCGCATTCCGGCCTGCGCCAGCAGCAGCCGCGCGTCGGTGGCGTGGGAGGAGCGCAGCAGATTGAGCCGCTGCACCACGCTGGTCATCACACCGGACGCAAGGTTCTGTTTTTGCCGGCGGTTCGTGGCAAGCGCGGCCCGCCGCAGCACGTCCTTGCGTTCGGCGATATCGGCGACCCGGCGCTCCAATGGGCTGCGCGGCCGCAGCGCCAGCCAAACCGCATATAGCGCAACCAGAATGGTCACGGCGGCCAGCAGCGCGATGACATCATCCGGGCTCCACCCGATTGGCAGCCACTCTTCAAGTTTGAAATCGCTGACGCGGGTGCTGCCGTTCATATTTCGAACCGTGCCATTTTGACCATGATGCCGATGCCGGTGAACAACATGCCAAGCGCCAGCCCCACCAGCATCAGGCCGCGGACATCGACGAACAGCAGCATGATGTAACCTGGCGAGACGAAGAACAGGATGCCGGTGACCACAACCGGCAGCGAGCCGAGGATCATCGTGCTGGCGCGCGCCTCGCTCGCCATCGCGCGCGCCTTCGACCGCATGGTGCGGCGGCGGCGCAGAACATCCGACAGATTGGCGAGCGTTTCCGCCAGATTGCCGCCGGTTTCGCGCTGTACGCTCAGCGCGATGACGAAGAAGCGGTACTCGGGGGCATCGATACGCTTGGCGATGTCCCACAACAGCGAGTCGAGGTCGCGTCCAAGCTGCAGACCGGATTCGATCGTGCGCAGCTCGACCCCGACCGGGTCCGTCGACTCACGGCCGGCATTGATCATCGCCTCGCTGATCGGCAGGCCCGAGCGGAGCGCCCGCACCATCAGATCGATCGCCTCCGGGAACAGATGGATGAACGCGGCGACGCGCCGTTTCCCCATCTTGCCGACAATCCAATGCGGCACCCCAACGCCGACCGCCAGTCCGAACAGCAGGCTGGGCACGATCTGGAACCCGCCGAGCACGGTTACCGCCAGCATTGTCACCAGTGCCACGACACCGGATACCACCACATACTTGGCCACCGTAATCTGGCGGCCCGTCTTGCCGAGGCGTTCTTCAAGCAATTCCCGACGCGGCAGGTATTGTTTTATCAGCGTCTCGAAGCCGGTGCTTTTGCCGTCGGTGCGCGAAATCGAACGCCGCGTGATCTTGTCGCCGGCCCTCGCGGCACCGGCGCCGCCCTTTACCCGGGCGAGGCGGCGCTGGAACCGCCGACCGGCAGCGCCTTCAAACGAATAGGCGACCAGCAACACGCCCATCGCCATCGTCACACCGATGCCAATGGTCAGCATCGTCAGGGGATCGAGTCCAACCATATCAGATTACTTCCATCAGGGTCTTATCGAGCCCGAAATACTCTGCCCGCGGCAGGAACGCCGGCCGGACGCCGCCCGATTTGAAATTGCCGACCAGCTTGCCGTCCGTGCCTTCCCCCTGGAACTGGAAGGTGAACAGATCCTGCGTCGTGATCACATCGCCTTCCATGCCGACCACCTCGGTAAGCGAGGTGACCCGCCGGGTGCCGTCGCGCATGCGGTTCACTTGGCAAATCAGATGTACGGCCGAGGCGATCTGCGTGCGCACAGCCTTTGACGGCAGGTTGATGCCGGCCATGCCGATCATGTTTTCGAGGCGGGTCAGCGCCTCGCGCGGATTGTTCGCGTGGATCGTGCTCATCGAGCCGTCGTGACCGGTGTTCATCGCCTGCAGCATGTCGAGCGCTTCTTCGCCGCGGCACTCACCGATGATGATGCGGTCGGGACGCATACGCAGGGCGTTCTTCAAGAGATCGCGCATGTTTATCTCGCCGGTGCCTTCGAGGTTGGCCGGGCGGGTCTCGAGCCGAACGACGTGCGGCTGCTGCAGTTGCAGTTCGGCCGCGTCCTCGATCGTCACCGTCCGTTCGGTGGCTTCGATCATCCGCGACAGGGCGTTCAACAAGGTCGTCTTGCCCGAGCCGGTGCCGCCTGAGATCAGGATGTTGAGGCGGACGCGGGCAGCGATCTTCAACAACGTCGCCATCTGCGGCGAGATGTTGCCGTTCTGCGCCATGATGTCGAGGGTGATCGACTTCTTGGAAAATTTCCGGATCGAGATCGAGGCGCCGTCCAACGCCAATGGCGGGATGATGATGTTGACACGGCTGCCGTCCGCGAGACGGGCATCGACCAGCGGGCGCGACTCGTCGATCCGGCGCCCGATGCGCGTCACGATCTTGGTGCAAATGTTCATCAAGTGCTGGTCGTTGTTGAACTTGACGTCGGTCAGTTCAAGCTTGCCGCGCCGTTCCACATAGGTCTGGCTCGGTCCGTTGACCATGATGTCGGTGACGGTCTCGTCCGCGAGCAGCGGCTCGAGCGGTCCCAGCCCGAGCATGTCCGCGATCAGCATCTCGACCAGTTCGCGCTGCTCGGCGAAATTCAGCTGAATTTTGCTCTCGGCGAGCAGCTCCTTGACCCAGCCGGTGAGTTCGGCCTCAAAGGCTGCCCGCGGCATCTCCGCTGCCGCGGCCACATCCATGCGTTCGAGAATGACCGGTTGGATCGCTGCCTTGGCCGAGTCGATCGCGCCGCGATGCGCCGGGGCTCTGCCGCCGGTATCGGCGGCGCCGGGCGCGGACAGCAGCGCCTGCATGATCGCGGTGACGAGGTCGCGGCGCTCAAGCGGATTGGCATCCAGGGTGAAGCGGATGAAGTAGGCTTGCACCGCTGCATCGACGATCTTCGCAAGATCGCCGCGGGTCAATTGGCTGCGGCGCTCCGGCCGGATCTCGACAATCAGCCGGGCGATCAGCTCCTCGCGCGCGGCGCTCAGCCGCTCCTGCATCGAAACCGTCGGCGGCGCGTGCTCCTCCGGCACCGCGAGTTGCGGTCCGGCCGCAGCTGCCTGTGGGTTGAGCGTCAGTGTCGGTTGGCCCGCTGCGGGCTGCTGTTGGTCCGGTGCGGTTGCCGGCTGTTGGCTTGGTACCGGTGGGGGGGCAGGCTCGGTGGGGGCAATGATACGCTGGCGCCGCGCCGATAATTCGGCGATGCGCGTATCGAGGGTGGTCTCCCCTTCCGGCCGCTTGAACAGAGTTACCATAGCTTCATTCCGAACAACCCGCGTTTCGGCGCCTCGGTCGGCCCGGCGAACGCACTCGTCAGCTTTTCGAGTTCCTTGACCACCGGGCTGCGCGGCGCCGCCTCCGGCAGCGGTTTCCCGACATTCGCCGCCGCGCCCGTCGATTTGGTGTCGTAGGGCAGAATGCCGTCCAGGCTCTTGCCGACGGCTTTTTCGAATTCCGCCTTGCCGACGCCGCCGCGGTCGCCGCAGGCGCCCTCGAGCAGCATGATTTCGGCTTGCGGCGCGTGCTCGCGCAGCATCGCCTGCAATCGGATCGTGTCGCGCAGCCCGGCCAGGCTGCGCTCGCACAACAGGATGACGCGGCTAGCTGCACCGAGCACGACCCGCTGGGTCGGGGTGACCCCGCGCGGCAGATCGACGATGATCCACCGGAACTTCCGCCGCAGCTCATAGAGCAGCACGTCGATCGCGCCGGCATCAACCATCAGCGTCTCGGACATGCCGGCTTCGGCAGCGAGAATGCCGAGATGGTCGGAGACCTTGATCATCGAGCGCTCGATGAACAGCGTGTCAATGCGGGAAGGCTGCTCCAACGCCTCGCACAGGCCATTGCCGGGATCGGTGTCGAGATGCAGCGCGACAGTGCCGAAATGCAGGTCGAGATCGAGCAGGACGGTCGGCTCCTGCCGCCTCTCCGCCAGCAGCCAGGCGCAGGAAACAGCCGTGGTCGTGGTGCCGACGCCGCCGCGGCTGCCGACAAAGGCAATGACATTGCCGAGTTCGTCGCCGCCGCCTTCGGCGCTGGTGCTCCGCTTCACTAGTGCCGCGCCGAGGGCCTCGCGGGTGACCGGCTTCACCAGATAATCGTTGGCGCCGGACGACAGCAAATCCCGGAACAGGCCGACATCGTTGATCGCGCCGAGGGCGACGATCTTCAGTTCGCTGCCGCCGGTGTTACGCGCCGCGCTGATTTCCGCGATCGGCGCCGTCGAGTCGCTGAGGTCGAGCACCAGAACACGCGGCCCGGCGCCTTCGCGCAGCTTCTGCAACGCGCCATCGAGAGTCGTCTCGAACTCCAGCCGGTCGTCGAGACGCATGTCGCGCAGCGCGCCCTGGATCGTATCGAGCGTTGCTTGGTCCTGCACAACGGCAACGACGCCCTCGCGGTCTTTTTGCCCGGGAGCTGTTTTTTCCTTAAGCGCCGTTGCTGCCATGTGCCCTATTCCTACTGATTAGCGGTAACATCTGCCGCAGACGTAGCACCACCCCCGACGGCACCGGGCGATAGCTTGCCCTGCGCCGGGGCACTGATCTGCTCGCCCTGCGCCGATGGCGCCGGCAACTCGACCTTGTCGGCCTGATACCGCCCGATCGCGGCTACAGCGGGGGTACCCTGCGCAAACCCAAGCGGTTGCCCGCTCGCCAAATCGGAGGGATTTGCTACCATCCGCCCAAAGTTCGTTACGGTAGCACAACCGAAGTTGCTCGCAACCGAATTGGTGAAATCGGTTGTGCCCGCATTCTTGCTCCAATTTGGACAATCGGGCAGGCGAACCAGGGTGCGCTCGACCGCGAGCACGGCCCGGTCGCGCGGCCCTGGGCCGGGAGGCCTCTCGGTAACGATGACCCCGTATGGCAGCAGTTCGGCCGAGATGGCCGCTTTGCGGGCACTGGCCAGTTCGGGTCCACCTCCGGCCGCTACGGTCACCCGGTCGGCCTGTCCGATCGCGCCGGTCGCCGCCAGGCGGTGCAGCCGTACTGCGTCTGCGGGCAGCAGCGCGTCCGATCCGGGCGCGAAGCGAACATCGAAGGTGGACGCGGTATGGTCGAGATGGAGCTGATTGCGCGCTTCATTCTCGGTGTACTCGGCGGCTGCCGTGCAGCCAGCCAGCAATGGGAGCGCGATCGCTAGAGCAAGGGTGCGTGACATATTCATTTCCGCCCCCTCAATCGAGCCGGAACCCGACGGGGCCGATCAGCCCCTGTCCGCCCGGACCGACCGGTCCCTTGCCTGGCCTTGGCAGACCTTCCTGGTAGACACCGGCATTGATGATCTGCTCGACGTCGTGCCGCGGCACGAGCCCGTCGCTCGGTGCCGCCATTCTGGTCGAGGACGGGTTGACCAGATAGGGGGTCACGATGATCACGAGCTCGGTCTCGTTGCGCTGGAACTGCTGCGACCGGAACAATTGGCCCAGCACCGGAATGTCGCCGAGCCAAGGCACTTTCGAGATGTTGGTTTGGCCACTGTTTTCCAGCAGCCCGGCCATCGCAAAGCTTTCGCCGCTGCCGAGCTCGACTGTGGTCTCGGCGCGGCGGACCGTCAGGGCCGGGATGTTTACCGTGGTCGTCCCCGACAGCGGCACCGACACCTGACCCGTCGTGCTCAGTTCGCTGACCTCCGGGCGCACCCGCAAGCTGACGTGATTGGCATCGATGATGGTGGGCGTGAAATCGAGCGACACGCCGAATTTCTTGAACTCGATGGTGATCGTCGGAGTGCCGCCGGATGCGGAACCGGCGCTGCCGGCAACCGGCACCGGAAACTCACCGCCGGCAAGAAAGCTGGCGGTCTGGCCGGACACCGCGGTCAGGTTCGGTTCGGCCAACACGTTGACCAGGTTTTCCTGCGCCAGCGCGTCGAGGACCACGTTTATCGGCTGGCTGTTCGGGCCGAACCTGGCAGTGATCAGGTTTTGGGCAAAGGTCGGAATCTGCCCGCCCGTGGTCGGATTGTTGGGCAGGAACTGGAAACGACCGCCGCTGGCCGTCAAATTGATGCCGAGCGATTTCAATGTCTGTCGATCGACCTCGGCGACCTTGACCCGAAGGTTCACCTGGTTCGGGGTCGCGACCGACATCTCATTGATGATTCTCGAATCCTTGTTCTGGCGCGCAATCGCGGCGGTCAGCGCGCGCGCCTGTTCGGCCTTGCCGGCACTCGATACCGTGCCGCTCAGCACCAATGAGTTCTCGACAGACCTCACATTGATTTTTTCGCCGGGCATCAGCGACTGAAATGATTGACGCAGCCGCGAGACATCCGCCTCGACTCGGATCGGCGAGTTGAGCAGCACCTGGTCGCCGGCATCGACGGCATAAAGCACGGTCTCGCCGGGTGCCTTGGCGTTGACATAGATCAGCGACGGCGATTTGACCTGAACGTCGGCGACATCGGGATTGGCGATGAAGACCGTCGCGGCCGGGCGTTCCAGCCGAAGCAGGGTTCCTTTGCCAGCTTCCAGCACGAGCGGTGCCCCGGTCGCAGTAATTTCGTTGGGTGACCCGGCGACGTTCGCCAGATCCGGCCCCGCCTTGAGCGGAATTGGGGCCGGAGGCTCGGCAGCGTCGCCGCAGGTGATCGAAAGGAAACCGGCTCCCGCAGCGGCGAGGACCAGAAATCTATGCATCACGACCCTCTTGACAAAGGTGGCGCTCCCGGCCTGGCGTTGAACGGAAGCTGCCCCGCGTTTGGCAGACCCGGATTCCCGTTTAACGCCGCCGGATTCGCGCTCGGCTGGGCCGCAGAATCGCTCGTTTTCGCGCTACCTCGCAAGATCGTTACCTCGGCAACATCCCCGTCCGCCCCGGATTTTAAGGGCTTTGGCAGTAATGGGCTGACTTCGCTGTCGAGGGTTACTGTCGGCGTCCCCGGCGGTTTCGGCGAATCGGATGCCGTCAATTCGGCCGCCGCGGCTTCTGTCTCGCCGGGAACGAGGCTGCGCAGGCTGAGCGAAAGTTTTCCGATTTCGCTGGCCAGCGCGATCATCTCGCTCTGCTTTGGCGTGACCTCGAGAGTCGCCGTATGAGCGACGACAGCCTCGCCTGCCTTTGTTTCGGTCCTCTGGTCAATCGCGATGACGCGCACATTGTGCAGCACCGTCTCTGCCGCCTTGTGTTCGTATTTCGCTCTCTGGTTGTCCTCTGAGCCCTTGGCGGCGGCGTTCGGCACCAGATAGGTGATCATGATGTCGACTTCGTCGCCCGGGAAAATGAACCCGGAGATCCCGGTCGTGACCGTGACCGGAACCGAAATCGCGCGCGTGCCCGGCCGCAATACGGCGGCAAGGAAGCCGCGGTTGCCCGGCGCGATGATCTTGCCCTCGGTGAGGGGTTCACCGGCCGAGATCGGTTGGCGGGTTACCCAGCCGGCGAAGTCCTCCGGCTTGCGGGTCCCGATCACGATATAGGCCTTGTCGATCCCGCCATCGGGCCAGGGCTGCCACACCATGTCCTCGGGCTTCAGAATGCGGCCCGGGGCTATCCCGGCGCGCGCGATTAGCACCGATCGCGACGGCACCGGCAAGGCGACCGGAGTGGCTTCGGCGACGGCTTGCTGCCGCTGCGAGGCCAGCCAGGAGCGGGCGAGGAAGGCGGTACCGCCGGCAAGCACAACGGCGACGAGAAGAACGAGCAGGGTGCGGGCGCGCATGGCTAAATCACACTAGGTTGGGTGAGAGGACGACGATGACGGCGGCGATCGCGATCGGAACGCCGTAGGGTACGTATCGGGGCGCGGCGGTATCCGCCGTCGCTTGGCCAAGGATGCTGCGGGCCGCGGCGGCGATCCGCGAGCCGGCGGGCACGAGCAGGAACAGCGCGAGTGCGCCGCCCAGCACGCCGGTCAACATCAGCAGATCGGCGATGCCGGCCGGCCCAACCCAAAGGGCAGCGGCGCTGAGCAGCTTGACATCGCCCCCTCCGACATAGCCGCGTGCGAATAGCAGGGCGCCGACAATAAATACCGCGAGACCGCAGCCGATCGCCGAAAGCGCGGCGGCAAGACTCGGAGCCGCGGCGAAATACAGCGGCCATAGCACGCACAGCCCGATCGTCAGCGGGTTGGGAATAATAAAGCGGCGAAAGTCCTCGAACGCCGCAGTCGCCATCAAGAGGATAAAGGCGACGAGCACAAGGTTGTGGGCGATCATCCCGGACTCGGCAGCATGGTTAACAGACAACATTTAATACATTTTGAGCGGTTACGCGACAAATCCTTACGCAAAACGGAACCTGCTACGCAGTCCGAGACTGCGGCGTACCGTTTGCCCGGCCTAATAAGCCTTGGTTTGGTTAAGGAATATCTAACCGCGGGTGCGCTCTACGTCGCAGCACCGCCGCAGTCGGTCGCAGAATAAAAAAAGCGCCCGGCAACATCCACTGCCGGGCGCTTTATCTGACGATACGGTTTTACAGGCTGCTGCCGACCGTACCGAAGACTTTGCTCAGATTCGTGCCGACAGTGGTCATCGTCGCGACCGCGGCAACCGCGATCAGAGCAGCGATCAAGCCGTATTCGATCGCGGTCGCGCCATCTTCGTTTTTCAAAAGCCTAACGAGCGTGGACAACATTAACGCCTCCTGGAAGTCTGCCTGCCAATCACTGGTGCACGTAACAACAATTAAACAGCTTGCCGATTTCCCGCCAAAAAAGCAAGCGGCGAGCCGCAAGATAGAGCGCCTTCACGCGCGCGACACGGCTATCCCTTGAAGGGTTCCGCACATTTTGGCCTAAATCCCAACTTCTTATGAAACAAACCGTCCCGGTGGTGCCCGGCGCTTTCGGCTGCTTCAGCCGCCGCCGACAGCATCGACCTCCTCATCGGTCGGAAAACGACCGGTCTGCTTCTTTGAAAAGGCAAGACGGCCATCGACGGTAATCTCAAACACGCCGCCGACGCCCGGCACCAATTCCACTTCGGCGCCGTATTTCTCGATCAGCCTTGCCCTCGCACGGAGGGCGCGCGGTTCATAGTCTCAGGGCTTGCACCACTCGATACGGATTTTCATCTTGCGGCCTCTCGGGATTGGGTTCGCGGTCTTGCGGCCCTCGGCCTCTTTATCACGGCGGCTACGCCGGCTCAAAGTGGTCCTCCATCGGTCCCGCGATGCCGGACAGTTTGCGGCCGGCGGCAATCTCGCGCCAGGCGCGGTGCCCGACGATGCCGAGTAGGCCGAGCGCTGCGATTGGGCCCAGCGGCACATAGGTCGTCTCCGCGATCCGGACGGGGTCGAGGCAGGCGACGAACAGCAGTGCGAAGAGCGCGCGCTCCACGGGGGTCAGCCCGCGGTCGCTGCGGTACAGCCAGGCAACCCCGAGACCGGCCAGCAGCAGGTCGTAGAACAACGCGACCGGCACCGCGACAACAGTCGCCGCCGCCAGCACCGCCGCCCGCACTGGCAGGCTCAACTGTCGCCGCCAGGCCACGGCGACCAGCGTTACCGCCGCGACGCTGACCACCGCCTGTGCCGCATAGGCGAGCGCTGGCGGACCCCCAAGCACCAGGACGGCGCCGAACGGCGTCACGAAGGCCGGGAATTTGACCCCGGTCTCATAGGTCGAGCGCGATGCTGCGAACGCGGCAAAAAACTGGTGCCAGGTCGCGTCGCCAAAAAACAGCAGCGACAGCAGAACCAGGCCGGCCACCGAGACGGCCGCTCCGATGAAGGCGCGCCAGTGCCCGCCGGCGGCGAGCGCGACCGGGATCAGCAGGCCGAAATGCGGCTTGTAGCAGATGGCCCCGAACAGCAGGCCGGCCAGCACCGGCCGGCGCTCGAGTGCGAGCATCGCGCCGCCAAACAGGGTGGCGGTCAGGAACCCGTTCTGGCCATACCCGAAATTCCACCACACGACCGGGAAGATCAGGAACGGGAACAGCGTCGTCCAGCGCCGCTCGCCGAGCGTCCGACTGAGCACAAGGATATAGAGTGCGAGTGTTGCTACCTCAAAGACGAAGAAGGCGACGAGATACGGCAACAGCCCCAGCAGGCCGCAGATCAATAGATAGACCGGCGGGTAATAGAAGAAATTGTATTTGATGCCGGGCGCGGTCGCTCGCTCCTCGGCGGCAAGGTGTGCGGCATGGTCGTAAACGAGTCCCGGCGTGCCGGCATCGGTCAGGCTGCCGGCGGCGTAGAAGCTGACGAAATCGGTCGTCGCGGGGCCGTCGAGATCGACGATCAGTCCGTAGGTTCCGGCGACATAGAACACCGCGAGCACGATCTCGCCCGCCAGCAGGATCGCGCAGTATGCGTTGACGCGACGGCGGTCGAGCAGCATGCCAGCGCGGCACAACAGGGCAGCGACGGCAGACACGGCGTCCCGACCTCCATTCGTTATGCTCAATATTTCGCGAATTTTGGTTAGGGAAGCCTTAAATTAAGCGAGCCACTTAGGCGTACCCCCCGCGTACCGCGATGTGGTCTGGCAATGCCGAGAAATCATTACGGCCGATCCGGCGGCGCCATTACCGCAGGGTCAATGATTTGGTAAAGTTTTTGGCGCAGGTTCGCTGATCATGATGCGAGCAGGAGCCCCGGCGTCGGCGCCGCCGATCGGTCGCAGCCGACGAGGTTAGGAGGGCAGTCGATGATTGCGGGCAAGAAGGTAACGATCGTCCTTCCCGCCTACAACGCCGCCAAGACGTTGAAGCGGACCTATGACGAGATCCCTCGCGATGTCGTCGACGACATTCTGCTGGTCGACGATGCCAGTCAGGACGGCACGGTTTCGATCGCCGATGCGCTCGGCATCCAGACGATCCGGCACGATCGCAACCGCGGCTATGGCGGCAATCAGAAGACCTGCTATGCCGCCGCCTTGGCACGTGGCGCCGACATCGTGGTCATGCTGCACCCGGACTACCAGTACACACCGAAACTGGTCACCGCGATGGCGGCGATGATTGCCTCCGAACAGTTCGAGGTCGTGCTGGCCTCGCGCATTCTCGGCCGCGGCGCGCTCGCCGGCGGCATGCCGCTCTACAAGTATATCGCCAATCGCTTCCTGACACTGTTCCAGAACATCATGCTCGGCCAGAAGCTTTCAGAATACCACACCGGGTATCGGGCCTGGAGCCGGCGCGTCCTGGAAACGCTTCCTTTGCATACCTGCGCGGAAGATTTTGTTTTCGACAATCAGATGCTGGCGCAAGCGACGTATTTCGGCTTCAGGATCGGCGAAATCAGCTGTCCTACCAAGTATTTCCCGGAAGCGTCGTCGATCGGGCTGCGCCGCAGCATCGTTTATGGCCTGGGCGTTGTGAAGACCTCGGTGCAGTTCCGGCTGCAGCGTTGGGGTCTGGTCCGGTCGGCGATCTTTGCCGGTGCGATCGGCGACCGCCAATCGAGTCACATCGAGCGGGCGGCGTGATCTCGGCAATCCGCGGCATCCCGGGTTTTTCTGGACGCGTTGTCGTTGCCGGGCTTGTCTTCGGGCTGGTCCTGAGCGGCTTGCTGGCTGGCCGGCTCCTGCCGAGCGGCCCGCTCGCGCTGGTGCAGAGTACGATCGACCTGGTGCGCAGCGCCGGCATCGTCGGATCGCTGCTGTTCGCCGCGCTGCAGGTTCTCGTCGCGGTCAGCGGTGCGGTGCCCGCCTCGCTGATGGGAATGGCGGCCGGCGCCGTCTACGGACTGGTTCCGGGCTTCGTCCTCGCGGCCTTCGGCAGCCTGCTCGGCGCCCTGCTTGCCTTCGGCCTCAGCCGGTCGCTGTTTCGGGGCGCGATCGAACGCCTGGTTTCGCGCTACGGCAGCCTGCAAAATCTCGATTGCGCGGTTGCGCGGGACGGCTGGAAGCTGGTGTTCCTGCTACGCCTCTCACCAATAATGCCGTTCTCGGCGACCAGCTATCTGCTCGGACTGTCGTCGGTCAGTCTCGTCAATTACCTGATCGGAACCCTGGCCTCTCTGCCGGCGCTGTTCGGCTATGTGTTCATCGGCACCCTGACCGATGCCGGGGTCGCTGCCTGGGCCGACGGGACGGACCCGCTGCGCTGGGCATTGCTGGGCCTGGGCGGCATCGCGACCCTGCTCTTGACGGTGCATCTGGGCCGATTGCTGGCGCAGCGCCCGCTGGCGCTGCGGTTGGTCCAGGAGCCGGGCGGCGGTTGCGCCAGATGACGGCGCAAGACGGGGTTCGAGCCGCACCGGCCGCCGGTCGCTTCGGCGGGCGTATCGGAGAGCTTGTCCCATCACTGCGCTGGCGGCCCGACGGCGGCAAGTTCCGGCTGCTCGCCGGCACGCTGCTGGTCCTGTCGGCGGTCTACGGCGTGGTCTTTCTGGCGATCGCCATCGGCCGCGGTTGGCCGCAGGGCTTCGGCGATTCGTTTGCGCTGTGGAGCTGGGGCCGGTTCCTTGCCGAGCATCCCGCGGCGGCGATCTACGACCGCGCGGCGCTGCAGGCGGGGCAATTGGCGCTCGGCCTGCATCAGGGTGCGTCCTACCCGTTCGCCTACCCGCCGAGTTTCTTGCTGGTGCTGTGGCCGCTCGGCCAACTGCCCGGCTGGCTCGCCTGCGCGGTGCTGGCGGTGGTAACCCTGCTGTTTTACCTGTGGGCGACGCTGGGCCGGGATTGGCGCGCGCCGGTGGTGGCGGCAGCGCTCGCGGCGCCGACCACGGCGATTACCCTGGTGTCCGGACAAACTGGCTTTCTCGCCGCCGGATTGCTGGCCGGCGGACTGCGCCTCGCCGGCAGCCACCCCGTCGCCGCCGGCATGCTGTTCGGCCTTCTTACCTATAAGCCGCAGCTCGGGTTGCTGGTGCCGGTCGCGCTGACAGCGGCGCGGCTGTGGCGCAGCCTCGCCGCGGCGGCGGCAACCGGAGCGGCGCTCGTCCTCGTGACCACACTGGTGTTCGGCCTCGCGATCTGGCCGAGCTGGGCCGCCGCGCTGCCTGGCTTCTCGCGGCAATTCGCGGCCGAGAACAGCGAAATCGTGCATTTCATACCGACGGTGTTCGCCGCCTTGTCGCAGCTGGGGCTCGCCCCGGATCTGGCGCAGGCGGTGCAATGGGTCAGCACCGCCGGCGCCGCGGTTACGGTCTGGCTGCTGTTCCGGCGCGGCCCGTCAGCCCTCGCCGGCGCCGCACTGATGGCGGCGGCCTTGCTCGCGACGCCCTACGCCTTTGTCTACGACATGTCGTTCCTCGCCACCGCGGTGTTATGGGTTGTCGCCGACGAACGGCGCCGCGGTCCGGAGTTTGCGCCGGCCGAGCTCGCGATCCTTTTTGTGACCCTGGCCGCTCCCGTTACGATGCCTGCGGCAGCCACGAAATTTCCTCTCGTGACGCTGTCGTTGATCCTGTTCGTCGGGATGACCGCGCGCCGCTGCTGGCGATCAAGCACCACTGCCAGCGGGGCCGTTCAGCTCCCGCGCAGCGGAATTTCCTTGAGTCCGAGCGAGCCGACGAAGGTCACGGCGGAGATCGCCGCCGCGCAGTAGAAAACGAGGTTGAACGCACTGCGCACCGCTTCGCCTAGACCGGCGACGCCCTTTATATTGGCGCTGCCGGCGAGGTTCATCCGCATCAGCGCCAGCCCGGGCTCGGGGCCGAGCGCCTGGTGCCCGGGCAGACCGGCAACGGCCGCGTTCAATTCCGACACCAGCACCGCGGTCAGCAGCGCCACCCCGAAGGCGCCGCCGATCCGCCGGAAGAACATCACGACCGCGAGCCCGACGCCGGTGTCTTCGAGCGCCAGCGCGTTCTGCACCGGCACGATGACCGGTGACAGCTGGAACCCGAACGAAAGCCCGAGCCCGGCCGTGATCGCGGTGTCGAGGACGAGCGAGTGCCCGAGCCCGAACAGAGCCATCGCGGCGCACATCAGCGTCATCACCCCGGCGCCGACGACGGGATAGACGCGGTAGCGGCCGGTGCGGGTGACCAGCTGGCCTGCGATATAGGAGCCCAGCACGGTGCCGCCCGTCATCGGGATCAGCCGCATGCCGGCCTCGTTGGGTGCGAGGCCGCCCATCAGTTCGAAGGCGAGCGGCACCAGGATGATCATCGCGATCATCACCATCGACTCGGTGAAGGTGATCAGGCTGGCGATCGAGAAGATGCGGTTGAGAAAGAGCCGCAGCGGGATCATCGGCGCTCGCGCCTCGCGCTCCCACATCAACAGCAGCACCGTCAGCGCAATGCCGGCGAGCAGTGGCACGACGACCGCCGGCTGGCCCCAGCCGCCGGCGGTCTCGACATTCGACAGCCCGAGCAGGATCGGCGTCGTTGCGGCGATGATCAGCACTGCGCCGAGCCAATCGATCCGGCCCCGCCGCCGCGGCCGTGCCAGGCGCCGCATGTTGCGGTCGCACATGATGATGGCGAGGATGCCGAACGGCACGTTTATCCAGAAAATCCAATGCCACGAGAGGTAGTCGGCGAAGAACCCGCCAAGCACCGGCCCGAGCACGTTCGAGATCGCCATCACGCTGGAAAAATAGCCTTGGTAGCGGCCGCGCTCGCGCGGCGGGATGATGTCGGCGACCGCCGCCTGGGATACCGCCCGCAACCCGCCGCCGCCGATCCCCTGCAGGACCCGTGCGCCGATCAGCTGGAGCATCGTCTGCGACAGCGCGCACAGCACCGAGGCGCCGACAAACAGCGCGATCGAGGTCAGCAAGACCGGTCGCCGCCCGTAGATGTCGCTGAGCCGGCCATAAATCGGCGTCGTCACGGTCGAGGCGACGAGATAGGCCGAGACCACCCACGACATCAGGGCCCAGCCCTGGAGGTCGCGCGCCATCGTCGACAGCGACGTCGCGACTATCGTCTGGTCGAGACTGGCGAGGAACATCGCCAGCATCAGCCCTGAGAGGATCGAGACGATCTCGCCGCGGCTGAACCGCGCCGGCGGCGCTTGCGCCGGGACCTGCGCCTCGATTGGCGGTTGCGCCTGATCGACCATGGGCTCCGGCTATCCAGTGCAGGCGTTACGGTGCAAACGGCACGCCACCGGGGGCACTCCGTATCGTCCGTAATGCCAGGGGTTGTGTTCGGGCGCGAGCGGCGCAAGTCTGCGGCTTCCCAAGTCTTCGCCCGGAGGATCGCAGATGGCGCAGACCGATGGCGTCGCGTCGCGGTGGCAGGACGAGCTCTATGATCTGCTGCGCCGCAACGGCGTGACCCAGTTTGCCTATGTGCCGGATGCCGGGCACCGCATCCTGATCGACCGCTCGCTCGCCGATCCGGGCGTCCATTCGGTGGCACTGACCACCGAGGAGGAGGGGGTCGCGCTGATGGCCGGCGCCGATCTCGGCGGCGCCCGCGGCGTCCTGCTGATGCAGTCGAGCGGCGCCGGCAACTGCATCAACATGCTGTCACTGATCAAGGGCGGGCACTTCCCGTTCCTGACGCTGCTCAGCATGCGCGGGGATTTCGGCGAGGGAAATCCGTGGCAGTTCCCGATGGGCCAGGCGGTCGAGCCGGTGTTGCGCGCGATGGGCGTGATCTGTCTGCGGATCGAGCAGCCGCACGACGTGATCCCGACGGCGACCGCGGCGATGACGATGGCATTTCAGGGCGGAAATGCGGTCGCCGTCCTGCTGACCCAGAGACTGCTCGGCGCCAAGGCGTTTTGAGGAGGCGCAGATGACCTGTCCGCAGGGCGTCGACATGGCGGCGGCGATCGCTGCCGGTTTTGTACTCGACCGGCGCGAGGCGGTGCCGAAGCTGATCGGGCGACACCAGGATTTCCTGTTCGTGACCGGGCTCGCCGGCACCGCCCGCGACATCGCCGCCCTGACCGGCGACGGCGCGCACATCTACACGATGGCCGGGGCGATGGGCGGGGCCGCGATGATCGGCCTCGGGCTGGCGCTGGCGCGTCCCGACAAGCGCGTCCTGGTCGCCACCGGCGATGGCGAAATCCTGATGAACCTCGGCGCGCTGGCGACGATCGCCGTGTTGAACCCGGCCAACCTCGTGATCCTCGTGGTCGATAACGGCCATTACGGCGAGACCGGCTACCAGAAGAGCCACACCAGCCTCGGCGTCGATCTCGAAAAGATCGCCGCGGGTTCCGGCATCAAGCGCACCGGAACGGTCGCGACCGAGGCTGAGATCGCCGAGGGCTCACACCTGCTGCGCGAAGGCAACGGCACCGCTTTCCTGCTGCTGAAGGTCAAGCCCGACGACCCGCCGCCGTTCAAGCGCAACATGGACCCCGCCTCCTGCCGCGTCCGCTTCCGCACCGCATTGCTCGGAACGGGATAGGCGCGCCGCGGCGCTTTGGTTGAACGGGGTTTGCGGCGTAAGCTGGCGCCGAAACCGTTGAATGGGAGTGCGACGATGCCCGAGATCAAAGGCAGCTGCCTCTGTGGCCAGCTGCGCTACACGGCCAATGCCGAGCCGATCTTCACCGGCGTGTGCCATTGCAGCGATTGCCAGAAGGAAACCGGCACGGCTTTCAATGTCGTGATCGCGATCCCGGAACCCACGGTATCGGTGCAGGGTCCATCGAAGACCTTTGCGACAAAGGGTGACAGCGGCAAGCAGAACGTCCGCCGGCTGTGCCCGAATTGCGGCTCGACGATCCTGTCAAACCCCGAGGCGCTGGCCGGTGTCAGTATCATTCGTGCCGGCACTCTCGACGACCCGTCCTGGCTGAAGCCCACGATGGAAATCTATTGCAAAAGCGCACAGCCCTGGGTCGAACTCGGCGGCGGCATGCAGCGCTTCCCTGGGATGCCGCAGCCCGGATAAGAAGCCCCAGCTCAGCCGAGCCGCGGTGATGTTCTGCCGAGCACCGGCAGCCGGTTGGCGACAACGACAACGGCAAAGGTGAGCGCCAGCAGCGTGATCCCCAAGACCGAAATCGCGCCGAGATCGCCGCTTTCGTTGAGATCGTAGATGATGACGGAGACGACCTTGGTCTGCGCCGTCGTCAGCATGATCGTCGCCGACAATTCGCGGATGACGCCGATGAAGACGAAGCACCAGGTCGCAACGACGCTGGCCCCCAGCAGCGGCGCCGTGATCTGCCACAATGTTCTGAGCCGGTTCGCGCCGAAGATGCGGCTGGCATCCTCGAGCTCGGGATGCAGGCCCCGAAAGGCCGCCTGCATCTGCTGATAGCCGGCCGGCAGCTCGATCGTCAGGAACGCCAGCAGCAGGATCCAGATCGTGCCGTACAGCACGACCGGCGGCCGCGTGTAGCTGAGGAACAGCCCGACTCCGAGCACGATTCCGGGGATCGCCACCGGCGCGGTCGCCAGCATGCCGAGCACGCGATGGCCGGCTGTCAGCTTGCGTGCGGTGACATAGCCGATCACCAGCGCCAACACAGTCGCGCCGGTGGCGGACAGCACGCCGAGCACGAGCGTGTTCCACAGCGCCAGCCGTGTCTGAGAAAACTCGAGAAACACGAAGGCGATGTTGTGCCAGGTTAAGGTCGCGAGCGTCAGCGGGTCGGATGGCGTGCGCACCAGCGCGGTCTTGATCAGCGCCGCATAGGGCAGAAACACCGGCAGTGACAGAACCAGCAGAGCGAACGCAACAGCAGGCCACCGCCACATCCCAAGCCCGACCGGCC
>DATARH010000187.1:0-2903 GCA_036264235.1 Allostellaceae bacterium | reverse complement strand
TGATGACCGGCTCAACGCTGAGCATCATCGCCAATCGGGTCTCTTACGTCTTCGATCTGCGAGGCCCGAGTCTTGTCGTCGATACTGCCTGCTCGTCGTCGCTGGTCGCGCTGCACCATGCCTGTGAAGCGCTGCGCGTCGGGTGGATCGGCAGCGCGGTTGTCGGCGGCGTCAACCTGCTGCTGACGCCATACCCGTTTATCGGCTTCTGCAACGCCTCGATGCTCTCGCGCCAGGGGCGCTGCTTCGCCTTCGATGCCCGCGCCGACGGGTATGTGCGCGGCGAAGGCGGCGGTGTCGTGATCCTGAAACCGCTCGCCCAGGCGCTTGCCGACGGCGATCCGATCCGCAGCGTCATCGCCGGCACCGGGGTCAATTCCGACGGACGGACGATCGGCTTGTCACTGCCGAACGAGGCGGCGCAATCGGCACTGCTTCGTTCGGTCTATGCCGGTGCCGGGGTTTCACCCGACGAATTGGCGTTCTTCGAGATGCACGGCACGGGCACGCCGGCCGGTGACCCGATCGAGGCCGCCGCGGTGGGCGGCGCGCTCGGCGAGAAGCGGCAAACACCGCTGCCGATCGGCTCGGTCAAAACCAATATCGGGCATCTGGAGCCAGCCTCGGGGATGGCAGGGCTGCTGAAGGCGACGCTGGCGCTCGAACGCGGAATCGTGCCGCCGAGCCTGCATTACGAAGCGCCTAATCCCGGCATCGCCTTCGACGTGCTGAATTTGCGGGTGGTCCGTCGAGCAGAGCCGATCGCCAACGACGGCGCCCGCTATGCCGGAGTCAACTCGTTCGGTTTCGGCGGCACCAACGGCCATGCTGTATTGGCGGCGCCGCCGCCGGGCGCTAACCGCTCCCGCTCGATTGACGGATCTCTGCCGCCCCTCGTCATATCGGCCCGAAGCGAGGAGTCGCTGCGCGCGCTGGTCGCGGATTGGCGCGAGTCGATCGAGTGTACTCCGCCGGAGCAGGCACCGACACTGCTGCGCGCGGCGGCGCGGCGACGCGATCAGCACCCGCACCGGCTCGTAGCGTCGGGACCCGACAGCGCCGCTACCGCTAGCGCGCTGGGCGCCTTTCTCGACGGCGCCGACACTCCGGAGATCGTCACGGGAATCGCGCTGCGCGATGCAAAGCTCGCCTTTGTCTTTGCCGGCAATGGCGCGCAGTGGGCCGGGATGGGCCAGAGCGCATTGCGCGCAAGCAGCGCGTTCCGCGCGGCCATCAATGAAGTCGACGACCTTCTGGGGCCGGCGCTGGGCTGGTCGGTCGGTAAAGCGATCGAGCGCGGCATAGAACCCGATGCGCTGGTCCGGGCCGATGTGGCGCAGCCGCTGTTGTTCGCAATCCAGTACGGCATCGTCACAGTGTTACGCGGGCTCGGCATCGATGCCGCCGGCCATGTCGGCCACAGCGTCGGCGAGATTGCCGCGGCCTGGGCCGCGGGGGCGCTGTCGCTTGCCGATGCGGTTCGCGTCGTCGTCGCCCGCAGCCGCAACCAGGAGCGCACGCGCGGCGACGGCCGCATGGCGGCGCTCGGGCTCGCCGCGGAGGCAGCCGAGGCGCTGATTACCGAAATCGGCGCTGCGCTCGAGATAGGCGCGATCAACGCCGGCCAATCGGTGACCGTGTCTGGCGCGGTCGCGGCGATCGAAAAACTGGCCGCTGAAGCCCGCCGACGCGGCATCGCCTGCCGCCCCCTCGATCTCGATTTTGGCTTTCATTCGGTAGCGATGGAGCCGATCCGCGACGGCCTGCTCGCTGATTTGAGCGGTGTGCGGTCGCGGGCGCCGCGGGCGCGCTTCGTTTCGACCGTGACGGGCACTGAGGTTGTCGCCGGCGAACTCGATGCGGATTATTGGTGGCGCAACATCCGCAAGCCGGTCCGCTTTACCGAAGCGGTCGGCGCGCTGGTCGCCGATGGCTGCCATATCCTGGTCGAGATCGGGCCGAACCCAGTGCTGCAGTCGTACTTGCACGACGCAGTGCGTGCCGCTGAAGCACCCGGGCGGGTATTGTCGAGCCTGAGCCGCCGCCAAGGCGAGGACGACCCCTTCCCCGCTCTCGCCGCGCAATGCCATGTCGCCGGCTATGACATGACGCAGGCCGCGCGGTTTGACGGGCCGAGCGACCCGGCTGGATTGCCGCTATACCGCTGGAACCGGGGGCGGTTCTGGTCCGAGCCGACGGCCGAAAACCCGGGACTGATCGATCCGCATTTCGAGCATCCACTGCTCGGGTTCCGGCGCGACGGGCCGGTGCCGTATTGGCGCAACGTGCTGGACGCAGATCTCCTGCCGTGGTTGAGCGACCATTCGATCGAGGGCGTGCCGGTATTGCCCGGCGCGGCTGTGGTCGAGATTGCGCTCGCCGCCGCGCGAGCGCGGCGGCCAAACGCGGCGGTGTTAGAGATCGTCGATCTCGAACTGCGCCGGCCGCTGCCGTTCGACACGGCCGGCTCGCGCGAGTTGCGGACGGTGGTAGCGACCGACGAAGGCGACTGGGAACTGAGCAGCCGGCCGCGGCTTTCCGATGAACCGGCGACGGTGCATGCGGTGGCACGGATCACGGCGGCGAGCGATGCGGCGCTGTCTGCGCCGGACGCGCCGCGGGCGCTGCCGGTGCGGATCGTCGACGCCGAGCTTCTCTACGCACTGGCGGCCCGGCTCGGGCTCAATTACGGGCCGCAATTCCGGACGGTAACGCGGATCGATGTGTTCGGGCCGGACCGTGCGACCGTTCATCTCGATGCCGGGCCGATCGAAGATCGGGCCGAGACTTATCTGATCCACCCCGCGCTGCTCGATGGCGTGCTGCAAGGTTTGCTGGCGCTGCTGGCCGAAGACGATGCCGGGTTGGAGGGCGCCAGCTTTCTGCCGTGGCGCTTTGGCCGC
>DATARH010000170.1:0-15299 GCA_036264235.1 Allostellaceae bacterium | reverse complement strand
AGGCGCTCGGCGGCACCCACTACATGGACCAGGAGAACCCGGACCGCACCGGCGGGTTCGAAGTGAAGCTCTATGGCCCGGAAGGCGTGCTGTTCGATGTCGCCGAGCACCCCTGGACCGGGAGCGAAGCGCTGCCGGCGCAGATCAAGGAGGCGGCCGAGTAGGCTCCCTTCCACCGAAGCGAGCGTTTGCTGCCCGGCTTCGGCCGGGCATTTTTTTGTCCTTGTCCGCGCTGCCGATCAGTACGTCTCGATCGGCAGGTCGAGATGCGGGAACGGGCTGTGGACATGCGCCGGCACTACCTGCGGCGCCGCCCGGATATAGGATTTGTCGAGCTCGCTATAGCGGGTGACGCCGAGCAGCGAGAGGCAGATACGGATTTCGTCTTCGAGGATCTCGAACAGGCGCACCACGCCCTCGCGTCCGGCGGCGGCAAGGCCGTAGACGTAGAGGCGCCCGCAGGCGACCGCGTCGGCGCCGAGGATCAGCGCCTTGACGACGTCGGTGCCGCGGGTGATCGAGCCATCGACCATAACCTTGGCCCGTCCGGCCACCGCTTCGACCACCTCAGGCACGACCGAGATCGACCCGACGCCCTGGTCGAGCTGGCGGCCGCCATGGTTCGAGACATAGACGCAATCGACGCCATGCTCGACCGCGATCTTCGAATCCTCGGCGGTGGCGATGCCCTTCAGGACGATCGGGATACGGGCGAATTTCTTGATCCGCTCGATGTCACGCCAGTTGAACTGCGCCTGATAGATGCGAGCGTCGCTGACCCGCACCCGGCGGCGTTCGTGCCGCTTGGCGATGTCGCGCTCGCGCCTCGAATAGCTGTCGGTATCGACGGTCAGCGCGAAGGCGTCATAGCCGAGATCGGTGGCGCGGCGGACATGGTCGTCGACCCATGCGGCGTCGCCGCGGACATAGAGCTGGAAGATCTTGAAGCCGTCGCTCGACGCCTCGGCGGTTTTCTCCATGCCCGGATGCGATACCGAGGAGAGGATCATGCCGTTGCCGAATTCGCTGGTCGCCGCGGCGACGGCGGCGCCGCCCTCGGGGTCAAACACTTCCAGGGACCCGACCGGCGCGCACAGAACCGGAATGCGCAGCCGCTTGCCGAACAGCTCCTTCGAGCAATCGACCTCGGACACGTCGCGCAGCACCCGCGGGCGGAAGCCGATCGTATCGAGCGCCAGCCGGTTGCGCGCCAGCGAAGTCTCGCTCTCGGACGCGCCGATCAGATAGTCCCAATGGTTGCGGTTGAGATTCTGGCGCGCGAGTTTGACGAATTCGTGCAGGTTCTGAAATCGGTATTCGAGGATCGGATCGGACATCGGCGGCTGGCCTTTCGGGCGACGGAAAAGACCGGCCGACCCTAGCGGAGCCGCCCGAATGCGACAATGCCGACCAGCGCGCGGTCGGGTTTGCGCTGCGGCCGTTTCCGCCGCTATCGTAGCCCAGGGAAAACGCCAACAAGAGGAGACGCCCGATGCCCTACCGCGTCCTGACGCCGAACAGCCATGGCGAAGAGACGATGAAGATCGCCCACGACATGCTGCCGGACGGCTTGGAGCTGGTCACCGCGCCGCATGGCCGGCCGGAATTCTGGGACCTGCTGAAGGATGCCGATTTCTATATCGGCGCCGGCCAGTTCAAGCACGGCCCGGAGTTTTACCAGCAGGCGCCGAAGCTGAAGCTCGTGCAGACGCTGAGCGCCGGCTACAACACCTACGATCTGGAGGCGGCGCGCGCCGCCAGGGTGCCGATCTGCAACAATGGCGGCGCCAACGCGACCGCCGTCGCCGAGCACGCGCTGCTGCTGATGCTGGCGGTGTCGCGCAAGCTGATCTGGGTGCATGAGGGGGTGGTCTCCGGGCGCTGGCGCGGCAACGACTTCAACGCCGCCAAGCTCTACGAGCTTGAGGACAAGACGCTCGGCATCGTCGGCCTCGGCAATATCGGCAAGAAGGTCGCCCGCCGCGCCAAGGCCTTCGACATGCGCATCCAGTATTACGACGTCAACCGCATGACGACCGATCAGGAAGACGCGCTCGGCGTCCGCTTCGTGCTGCTGCCCGAGCTGCTGAAGACCTCGGACATCGTCAGCCTGCACGTGCCGCTCGACAAAACGACGCACAACCTGATCGGCGAGCGGGAATTGTCGCTGATGAAGCCGACCGCGATCCTGATCAACACCTGCCGCGGCCCGGTGGTCGAGGAAAAGGCGCTCTACCAGGCGCTGCGTGACGAGAAGATTCTGGGTGCCGGGCTCGACGTGATGCGCGAAGAGCCGCCGCAGCCCGATCATGAGCTGTTCCAGTTGAAGAACGCGATCTTCAGCCCGCATTCGGCAGGACCGACCTGGGACAACCATCCCAAGCGCTGGCGCAATGCCTTCGACAATTGCCAGCGGGTCGCCCGCGGCCAGAAGCCGTTCTGGATCGTGCCGGAACTGCGCGATTAAAGAGGGTCGCTACAAAGGGGTGTCATTCCGGCGAAAGCCGGAATCCACCTCCCCGAGGCAGGAACGTCTGAAGGGTAAGTCCCGGCTTTGCCGGGACGACAAGAGGTGAAGTGTCGTTCGGGCCTCTGTGCTGACGATCATCTTTGAAGGACAACCGATGACCGGACGCAATCCGCAGACGATCGATGAGGCGCGCGCCTTCGTCGCTCATGTCGAGTCGCTATTCAGGCCGTGGAACATCGACGCGCTGCTCGCCGGTTTCACCGAGGATTGCGTCGTCCGCTTCGGCGACATGCCCGAGTTGCGCGGCAAAGCGGCGCTGGAAAAGCTGTTCCGCGGCCGCAGCGAGCGGCAGGAGGATTATCGTCTGCGCAAAGAGCTGCGCGCCTTTGCCGGCGATACGATCGCCAATATCTGGGAGGGCACCTGGGAAGACCGCGCCACCGGCAAGAAGATGGCCGGCTTCGGGGTCGAGGTCTGGGTCATGCGCGGCGGCCGGATCGCCGTCTGGGAAGCGGCCTTCAATGTCAACGAGGTTGGCCGCCCGAGCGCGATGGGTTTGTCTTAGTCGTTAATCGCAGCTGCAGATTGCCTTGCCGCCGGCGCACGATGCCGAGCAGCTCTGCGAGCCCTTGCAGGATTTGGTGCAGCTGCCCTCGGGGCCGGGCCCGCATGAGGTCGCGCAGCTGCCACTGGTCTTGATTGTGCCGGAAAGCGCCGGTGCGTGCAGCCGGTCGAGCATCAGCGCGACGCGCTCGGCGGTAACGCCGGCGGCACCAGGTTCGTCTGCCAGAACCGGCACGGCAAGGCCGAGCGACAATAAGAGTAGAAGTGCGAGCGAGGCGGTCTTCAACTTCATGGCGGCGCTCCAGCGACGGTCCTCCGCATGGTTAACGCGTTGGCAGAACAGCTGTGCCCAACGCCAGCAACAGCAGGCGGTCAGCCGCTGTTGCGGCAGCGCACCATGCGCAACGGTGTGTAGGTCAGCGTCGGGCTGCCATCCTGCTTGACGACTCGCACCCGGGTGCGGACGAGGCCACGCCCCGGCCGGCTCTTCGACAGCCGCGCCTCGATGATTTCGCATTCGGCGTGCACGGTATCGCCGGCGAAGACCGGTCCCTCGATCGTCAGCTCCATATTCAAAAAGGCGAGACCGGTGTGCTGCATCGTCGATTGCACGAGCAGCCCCTCCGCGAAGCAATAAACCAGCGCGCCGGGCGCCAGCCGCCCCTTGATGTCGCTTTCCTGCGCCAGGAACTCGGTGTTGGTGAACAGCACCTCGACCATGCCGGTGCAGTTGACGAACGCCGTGATGTCCGCCTCGGTGACGGTGCGGCCGATCGTCCGGAACTGCCGCCCGACCGGCAGATCCTCGTAGAACAGCCCGAGCCCAACGGTTTCCATCGTGCCGCACTCCTGGCCCTGTCTCGCTGTGCTAGGGTTTAGCGCATGCGCATCGCCCTGATCCATGCCGTCACCGTCGCAATGGCGCCGGTGCATGAGGCCTTCGCACGGTTATGGCCGGCGGCGGAGTGCGTCGACATCCTCGATACCTCGCTCAGCCTCGACCGCGAGCGCGACGGCGAATTGACCCTGGCGATGACCCGGCGGATCGGCGCGCTCTCCGACTATGCCGCCGCGACGGACGCCAACGGCACCCTCTACACCTGCTCGGCTTTCGGTGAGGCGATCGAAGCCGCCGCAGCGGTCAGCCGCGTACCGGCTCTGAAGCCGAACGAGGCGATGTTCGCGGCGGCGCTAGCATCGGGCGAGCGGATCGGCATGCTGGCGACCTTCGGGCCGAGTGTCGCCGGCATGGAAGACGAGTTCCGTCAGATGGCGGCGGCAAAGAGCTCGCGTGCCCGGATCGAGACGATCTGCGTTCCGGAGGCGATGGCGGCGCTAAAATCCGGCAATGGCGCGAGCCACGACCGCCTGTTGGCCGCGGCGGCGCGGCGGCTGGCGCAATGCGACGCGGTGCTGTTGGCGCATTTCTCGACCTCCCGCGCCGAAAGCGCGGTCCGCGCCGCGCTCTCCCGCCCGGTGCTGACCGCGCCGGGCGCCGCGGTGGAGCGGCTGAAGGCGCTGCTGAGCTGAACCCGGTCGGCCGCGCACGCTGCCTCGGCCTCTGCTATCGTGGGCTGGGCAAGGGAGGTCCGCGCGATGGCAAAAAACGGGTTCCGGCTGATCGACGCCGAGATGCATGTGATGGAGCCGGCCGATCTGTGGCAGCGCTACATCGACCCCGAATTCCGCGACCGCGCGCCGCGTCGGCTCGACGAGCGCCGCTGGGACATCCGAACCATGGTCGAGGGCGAGATCATGGCCGCCCTGCCGGGCGGCGACTCGCCGGCCCAGACCGCGGCCGAGGAGAAGGCCCTCGGCGACCGCTACGCCGAGGAGATCACCCGCAATTTCGACCCTGAGTCGCAGGTCAAGGCGATGGACAAGGAGGGGCTCGACCTCGCGATCCTGTTCCCGACCTCGGCAATGTACGTCACTGCCTTCACCCGCATGGACGCGCGCTTCGCCGCCGCCGCCTGCCGCGCCTATAACGACTGGCTCTACGACTACATCCAGGCGGCCGACCCGAAGCGGATGTTCGGGGCCGCCGCGATCTCGGCGCACGACGTCGACAGCGCCGTCGCCGAGACCCGCCGCGCGGTCGGCGAGCTCGGCATGAAGGCGGCCTTTCTGCGCCCCAACCTCTATAACGACCGAGCGTGGCACGACTCCTATTACGACCCGCTCTGGGCCATTTGCCAGGAACTCGACATCCCGGTCGGGTTTCACGAGACCACCGGCTCACGGATGAAGGCTGCCGGCACAGACCGCTTCCGCGACATGGGGCGCGTCCACATCTCGACCCATTCGCTGGAGCAGATGCTGGCCTGCATGGACATCATCATGGGCGGGGTCATGGAGCGCTTTCCGCGGCTGCGTTTCGCCTTTCTTGAGGCCAATTGCGGCTGGCTGCCATTCTGGCTGCACCGCATGGACGAGCACCACGAATGGCGCGAACCCTATGGTGAGATGACCCATCTGACGATGCCGCCGTCGGAGTATTTCCGCCGCCAGGGCTTTGCCGCGGTCGAATGCGACGAGAGCTTCGTCAAGCACGTGGTCGACGCGTTCGGCGATGATAACCTCGTCACCACCACCGACTACCCGCACGGCGATTCGAAATACCCCCGGGCGATGGACCTGTTCATGGCCCTGCCGCTCAGCGACAAGAGCAAGCAGAAGATCCTGTGGGACAACGCGCTGCGCCTCTACGCGCTGTAGGGGCCGCGATGAAGATCGGGTTCATCGGCACCGGCAATATCGGCGCGCCGATCGCCGGGCAACTGCTCGCGGCCGGGCACGCACTGACCGTGCACGACATCCGCCGCGCCAATGCCGAGGCGCTGCTCGCCGCCGGCGCGCGATGGGCCGACAGCCCGTCCGCGTTGGCCGCCGGTTGCGAGGCGGTCGCGACCTGCCTGCCCGGCCCGCTTGAGATGGAGGCGGTCTGCCTCGGGCCGGGCGGGCTGGCCGAGCGGCTGCGACCGGGGATGCTCTATATCGACCACACGACCAATGCGCCGGAGCTGGCGCGGCGGGTGCACGGGCTCCTCGCCGACAAAGGGGTGGCGATGGTCGACGCGCCGGTCAGCGGCGGCATGGAGGGGGCGCAGACGCGAGACCTCCTGGCGATGGCGGGCGGCGAGCCCCGCGCGTTTGAGCGCGCCCGGCCGCTGCTCGACGCAATCGCCAAGCGGGTGATGTACACCGGAGGGATCGGCACCGGCTGCGTCGCCAAGATCATGCACAACAGCGCCACCTTCACGCTCGATCTGGTGATGGCCGAATGCTGGACGACGGCGGTCAAGGCCGGGGTCGACGCGGCGACGATCGTGCGCGTGTTCAACGAGGCGGCGCTCGGCCGCATGATGAATTTGAAGGTGCGGCTGCCGGCGACCTATTTCCGTGGCGAATTCGAGCCGCGCTTCTCGCTGGCGCTGGCGCGCAAGGATTTGGGGCTCGCCCTCGATTTGGCACGCGCAACCAAGACGCCGATGCGGCTCGCTGCGCTATGCGAAGCGGAAATGGTCGAGGCGATCGGCCGCGGCTGGGCCGGGCGCGACGCATCGATCTTTCTGACGCTTCAGGAAGGGCGCGCCGGCGTCGAGGTGCGACTGCCCGATCCGCCCTGATGGTAGCGGGTCAGCGGCCGAGCGGCGGCGGTTCGATGTAATCGGGCGCGTGCGTCGGCGGCGGGCTTGCCGGCGGGCCACCGCGCGACGGAGCTGGCGCCGACACTGGCTCGGGGGCGGGCGTACCGGCTTCGCTCGTCGCCGACTCGGCTGCTTCCGGCGCCGCGGTCGGCTCGCCGGGAGCGGGGGCGTTTCGTCGCTGAACGGGGCTCGCGATGCCGTATTTCCGGCGCAGCTCGCGTTCAATCGCGGCGAGCCGCAAGGCAGCCGCGCGAGGCAGCACAACACCGCCGCATGACCGGCTGAGCTTCAGGCACGCAGCGCTCGTCTGAGAAAGGCGCGCGCTCTGGCGATAATAGCTGGCGGCCGCAGCGGGATAGCCGATGCCCTCTGCGGCATTCCCGAGATAATACAGAGTCAAATCATCCTCATAGCCGATCCGCAGCACCAATGCCGCCAAATCACCCCAGCGGCGCTGGGCGGCAAATTGCGCCGCCTGCGGTTGGGCGGCTTGCCAAGCGGCCAGGCACGGCTCGCGGCAGTTCAGCAGCGGTCGACCGGTCTGTACCGAGGCCACCGCCTGTTCCGGCGTGACGGCTGCGGACTGGCCGACGCACCCGGCCAGGAGCAGGCCACCCAGGCAGGCTAAGCCACCGCTAAATCCTCGACGCACCCACCGAGCCCCCTGTTGCGCGATACGCTCGGACCGACAGCCTAGCGCAACTCGGCCGCTTCGCGGGTCACCTTTGCGTTTCCCTGGGCCGTTCCCCCGGTTGACAGGGTGCCGCCTATGGCGACAATCACGTCCGCCCCAACAGCAGTGATCGTACCGCGGCCCAAGGCTCACGGTCGGGCATCGGTGCAACGAGCATTCCCTTGGCAGATCTTCCCAACTTGCCCAGCGCGCAATCAAGCCCGCCGGCGCCGCAGGAACCCAGCGGCACCGCGTTTGGGGCGATCAATACCCTGCGCATCCTGTTGGTCGGGACAATTGTCGTGCCGCTGCTGCTGACGCTGGTCGGCGGCTATCTGACGTATCGGAGCGCCTATCGCGAGGCGACCGCAGCCCTGGCCGAAGCGGTTGCCGTCGCCGAGGAAAATACGACCAAGGTGCTCGACACCCATCTGCTGGTCGCAGCGCGTATCGACGACCTGCTTGGCGGGCTAGCCGACACGCAGATTCGTGCCCAGGAACACGCGCTGCACGACCGCATCGCGCAACAGATCGCGAATTTACCTCAGGTCGCGGCGGCCTGGGTCATCGATTCCAGCGGTCACGAACTGGTCAGCGCGCGGGTTTATCCGGTCAACCCGGATCTCGATCAGTCGAGCCGCGAAGACTTCCGGTCTTTGCGCAGCGGCGGGACCGGAGCCCTCATCTGGGCATTGCGCGCGCGCAGCCTCGACAGCGGCGAGTACCGGCCATATTTCACCGTGAGTTACCGACGTCAGGGCGCCGACGGCAGCTTTCACGGTGTCGTCGTGGTGGCGGTATCCGGAAAGTATTTTGCCTCGTTCTACAGCGCCCTGCTCGATCCCTCGGCGCATTACACCGCAAGTGTGCTGCGCGACGACGGCACCGTCCTGGCGCGCTATCCGGAAGACCCGGCGCCGGCCGCCCCGGCGGAAGGCGACGAACCCCTGGCCAAGGCAATCGCCGCCAAGACCACCGGCGGCGTCATAGCAACAGGTTCCGCATTGGGAGAGGCGGGGAGCCTGGTTGCCTACAGGCGGCTCGCCAGTTACCCGGTTTACGTGACGATCGGGCAGACCCGTGCCGCGATTCTGAGCGAATGGCTGATGACAATGGCCGGATACGCCGCGATCGGCGCGCCGGCGGCAGTCGGCTTGATGCTCTTGAGCCTCCTCGCTCTCCGCCGCACCCGGCGCGAGCAGATCGCCCTGGCCCAGGCGCGCGACGCGCTTGCCGAGCGGGCCGCGATCGAGGCGCAACTGCACCACGCGCAAAAGATGGAAGCGGTCGGCCTGCTGACCGCTGGCATGGCCCACGACTTTAACAATCTGCTGACCATCGTGGCCGGTAATATCTCGATGCTGGATAGCGAATGCGAGGCGATCGACCCTGGCCAACGCAAGTACATCGATGTGGCGCTGAGCAGTTGCGACAAGGCGGGCGCGCTGACCACCCGACTCCTCAACTTTGCCAGCCGAAAGCCAGTCGATCCGCGGCCGGTCGATATAAACGAGGTCGTTGGACGAATGTCGGACCTGCCCTGGCGCTCGCCCAGCAATCGGATCGCGGCCGAGTTTCGGCTGGACGGCGCGCTTTGGACGGCGTTTGTCGATCCCAATCAGTTAGAGGATGCCCTGCTCAACCTTGCGCTGAATGCGCAGGACGCGATGGCCGGTCGCGGCACTCTGACCATCGAAACGACGAACCTTGAAATTGAAGACAGGCCGTCCGCCCATCCCGGCCTGGTCAGTGGCGAATACGTCGCGATCTATGTCACCGATACCGGCCCCGGGATGCCCGAAGAGGTGCGGGCGAAGGCGTTCGATCCGTTCTTCACGACAAAGGAAGCAGGAAAGGGCACGGGGCTGGGGTTGGCGCAGGTCTATGGCTTTGCGGCGCGATCGGGCGGCCACTGCGCAATCGATTCCGAGCTGGGGCAGGGTACGACGGTACGGCTCTACCTGCCGCGGTATCGGGGCCCACGCGGCAAAACCGGCAACGGAAAAGCCGAAGCAAACATGCCCAAGACCGGCGCTAGCGCCTTCAGTTGAGACCAGCGAGCGGTTGAGTCGAGAGGCGCCGCCGAAACACGGCGTGCGGTCTGTCGATTGTGCGGTCTGACTAGACTGTCAGGACGAGATCCAGGCGCAGCCCTTGTAGGCCTCGGGGGTCGTAAACACGCGCACCTCTCCCGGGATCAGAAAGCGCAGCGCGTTGACGGTATGCCTGACCCAGCCGACATCGGTGACCACCGCGACCCGTTCCCATTGCGGAATTTGTTCGAGGCCGATCCGGAGATCTTCCCAGGCGGCGCCGGGAAACCGACAGCCTATCTCGTAATACAGCCGGACCTTGTCGTGCCGCTTCAGCGAGGTCTCCACCAACGGTTTCAGGATATTCTTGCAGTCCTCATTGGTGACACGCCCCTTTGCGACGATCCCCACAACATTGCCCGGGAGCCCCTCGACGATTTCGATCATTGGTCGCTCCTTCAGTATACTTCACAGTCCGCGCCCCGAGCGACCGCCGTCGGCTTCGGCGGGCCGCTCGGTTGGCGTACTGGCGGGATCAGAACCGGAACTTCATCTTGGTCTGCATGGTGTAGGCATCGCCCTTTTTGTTGCTGACCGTCTGGCGATGACCCCAGGCGCCTTCGACACCGAGGTCGAGGAACGCCGCTGGGCTCCAGATCAGGTTTACATGCGTCAGCGTTAGTTCCTTGTTGACGGTGCTGGCGGTGCCGACCAACAGCGACGCAACGTCTTCATGGTTCATGCTGAAGTCGACGTTTGAACGCAGATTGTCGGTCCACCAGTGGGCGTAGCCGATACGGGCGCCGAAGGACGGGATGGTGCGGCCGAGCACCGCCGAGTCGTAAAGCTTGCGGTTGACTGTGAAGTTCGAGCGGCTGTCGGCGGCGGTGATGCCTTGAGCATTCAGATTGCCGCCGAAATTGGTGGCGAGACCGCTGTTGTTGGCGATCTGGTCACCGATGCCGTTGCCGGCCGACAGGCCATAGGTGATGTTGTCCTTGCTCCAGCCGAACCAGCCGGGGAAGGTGTTGCCGGAGAAGCCGGCGCCGTAGCCGACATACTGCCGGTTGTTCAGGAAGCTGCCATCGTTCAGCGTGTACAGCAATTCTGTGGTGCCGATCTGGATATGGCCCCAGGGCTGATCGATGCGCCAGCGCTGGACAAAAGTCGGCGCCAGCTGCTGCGAGATGTTGAAGAATGCCGCATTGCCGAGGCAGGCATTGGTGATGTTGGTCCCGGTGACGACCCCGGCCGTTATCGCGGTGATCGGGTTACAGGACGATATGGTCGGGATCTGGTTGGTGTCTTCGTAATAGGTCCCGAACGGGCCGGCGACCAGCGGGTTCGGCTGCTCGATCGACACCGCGACCGACTGCCCCATCGGCAACAGATAAGTGTAGCGGACCTGCGGCGTGCGGGCGACGAAGTTGATGCCGGTCTGGCCACCGAAGTCCAAGAGTTCCGGCGAGGAGTCGTTGTCGACGAAGGTGCCGATGGTCTGGCCGGCGAGCAGACCGCCGAAGGAGACATAGCCTTCACGCAGGCGCGGGATGTAGCCGTTGGTGCTGCCTTCGACGACGTTCAGAATCGTATTGGTGTTCGACGCGGCAAAATCCATCGACACGAAGGCCTTGACCTCGCCCCAGGCGCTCGGCACGCGGGCATCGAGATAGAGGTTCGACTCCTTGCCGGAGAAGTCCCAATGCGAGCTGCGCGAATGCGCGACGGTGCCATTGAGCGGGATGTTCGGCAGATTGCCGGTGCCGCCCTGGCCGTCCATGAAGGTCTCGTTGAAGCCGCCCTGGCCGTTGAAGGCGCCTCCCGTCGCTTGGCCCTTGATGAACCACAACACCGACCCGACACCCTGGCCGCCGACGCGCAACGATACGTCGGTTCCGGGGATCAGGAACGACCGCGGGAACGAGCCGCCGAGGGAAGCGCGCCCCGTGGCCGCGACCGGACCCGGCGGCACGAAGCCGGGCGATGGTGAGACCGGCGCCTGCGCCAATTGGTCGATGCGGCTCTGGAGAAGCTGCTGATTGACGCTCAGGTCGGAAAGCTCTTCGGCCCGCGCTGAAGCCATACCGCAGACTAGGAACAGCGGCACCGCCGAGGTCAGCGACGCGATTGCCGCTGTCCGCACCATCTTCATAGTCTCCTCCCCCGTTTCGATAAAACCTCACGCCCGCTTGCGGCGCGCGTCGGCTGGACCGAACCTATTGGTTGGCCGGCTGGGGGAATGCTCTACCGCTGGCGTGGGCCTGTCGTTCTAACAGCTGATTCAGATACCTTAAGATTAATCACCGCTCCCCTTTGGCTGGCTTGTCGGCAGACGCGGATTGGCCGAAGGTGATCGCGTATGGGTTGCGTGCGGGAGGACGGCCCTTAGTCCCAGACCGTACCTACCTGGCAGTGCCGAATAAAAGTCGACTGAACAGGAAGGCCAAATGGAAACCGTAACGCTGCCCGTGAGGTCGGGGGCCACGGTCCCGCTGACCCAAAAACTTGCCCAATTCATCCCGCTCGCCGCGAACGAGATCCCGCTGCTGGTCGAACTGCAATCGGGCGGCCGCCCGTTTCGGCGCGCCCAGGAAATCATCGTCGAGGGCAGACGCCACCGGACGCTCTTCATAGTCCTCGAAGGCGTCGCAATCCGTTATCGCATTCTGCGGGACGGAAGACGCCACATCGTCAATGTCGTGCTGCCGGGTGATATCGCGGGTGTCCCCGGCTGCTTCTTCGAGGGCGCACTGTACTCGGTGAGGACGCTCACGGATGTATGGGCCGCACCGGTCCCGTTCGGGCGCGTGATGAACCTATTCCAATCCCATCCGCGGTTGGCGGCAAAGCTGTTCTGGTCGTTTGCGTGCGAGGCGGCGATCTACGCCGAACGGGCGGTCGCCGTCGGCCGGCGCACGGCTCTCGAACGGATCGGCCATTTCCTGCTCGAGCTCCTGGTGCGACTGCAGGCCGTGCGGCTCGCCGATGAGCGGTCTTTTTGCTTGCCGCTCACCCAGGAGCTGATCGCCGATGCGCTCGGCCTCAGCATCCCTTATGTCAACCAGGTGCTTCGCAGGCTTCGCGACGACCACCTCGTTTGTATCAAGGACAAGCTCATCGTCATTAACGATGTCGAGGCGCTGTCCGCCCTTGTCGATTTCGAAAGCAACTACTTGAAGCCGCTATCGATTGTTGACCTGCTGAACGAAGCGGCGTGAGCGATGCCCACGGCATCGCGCGCTCTGAAGGGGGAGTAGCGGGGGAGGGATTTGAACCCCCGACCTTGGGATTATGATTCCCCTGCTCTGACCAACTGAGCTACCCCGCCGAGAGGCCCCGCATATAGGGAAAAGGGTACGGGGGGTCAAGCTGCGGCGGGGCTATCCGCGAATGCGGGCGGCCGGCGGATCCAGCCCCCGCCGAGCACCCGGTCACCGTCGTAAAGGACCGCCGCCTGGCCGGGCGCAACCGCGCCGGCCGGTTCGTCGAGGACGAGTTCACCACGCTCCGGCGTGCTCCCACGATGCAACGTCGCCGCGACCGGCGGCTGCGCCGAACGGAGCTTGGCGGCGACCGGTAGCGTGTCGCCAGCAGCGAAGGCCGGGCCGAGCCAATTGAGTTCGGCGAGATGCACGCGGGTTTCGACGAGTGCGTTCTTGGGGCCGACAACGACGCGCCGGCGTTCCGGGTCCAGCTGCAAAACATAGAGCGGCTCGGCCGAGGCGATGCCGAGCCCCTTGCGCTGGCCGACCGTGAAATGCGCGATGCCGCGGTGGCGGCCGAGTACGCGGTCGTGCGAGTCGACGATGTCGCCGGGTTCTCCGGCCTCCGGCCGCAGCCGCTCGACCAACGCGGCGTAGGAGCCGCTCGGCACGAAGCAGATGTCCTGGCTGTCGGGTTTGTCGGCGATCGGCAGACGCCACTCGCGCGCCAGCGCCCGGGTTTCGTCCTTCAAAAGGTCGCCCAACGGGAAGCGCAGAAAATCGAGCTCGTCGCGAGTGGTGCGGTATAGGAAATAGCTCTGATCGCGCGCCGGATCGTGGGCGCGGTGCAGTTCGACGCCGGCTTCGGTTGCCACGCGGCGCACGTAATGACCGGTTGCGAGCGCGGCGGCGCCGAGATCGCGGGCGGTCGCCAGCAGATCGCGGACTTTTATGCGCTCGTTACAGAGGATGCACGGCACCGGCGTCTCGCCGCGGCGGTAGCTCTCAGCGAAATCCTCGATCACTGCCGCGCGAAAGCGCGCCTCGTAATCGAGCACATAATGCGCGATGCCCAGTTCGGCGGCGACGGCAGCCGCGTCGCGCACGTCCTGGCCGGCGCAACAGGCGCCCTTTTTGCCGGCCGCGGCGCCATGGTCGTAGAGCTGCAGGGTAATGCCGACGACCTCGTAACCGGCACGCGCCAGCAACGCCGCGCAGACGGACGAGTCGACGCCGCCCGACATCGCGACGACGATGCGGCTGCCGGCGGGGAGATCGAGATCAACGGACGGCATTGAGGCCCATCTGCCAGAAATCGGCTTCGAGACGCGACGCGGCGGTGAAATTTGCCGCCAGCGCCGGAATGCGCCCTTCGCCGCCGCGCAACGAAAATTGTTGGTCGAGTGCCGCCGCCGCCTCATGTGCGAGTTGCTGGTACTCGTCGCCGGCGTACATCAGGAGCCACTCGCGATACGGGTTGCCGTCGTGTCGGGTTGCCGGGTCGGCGATCCGGTCGCGGGCGATCTCGGCATAACCGATCACGCACGGAGCAAGTGCCACTTCGAGGTCAAGCCGGTCGCCGGCCAGGCCCCGGTCGAGGACGAAGCGGGTGTAGGCGACGGTCTCCAGCGCCTCCGGCTGGGCCGCCATCTCTGCCTCCGCCAACCCCCAGCCGCGGCAGTAATCGATATGCAGCCCGATCTCGACGTCCACGGTCGCAGCGACTAGGCGCTGAGCGCGGCGCATCTCGGGAAGGGTGTCGGATTTGTAGATCGCAAGGCCCCAGGCGCGGGCGAAATGCAGCAGGAACAGGTAATCCTGGACGAGATACCGGCGGAACGCCGCCTCCGGCAGATCGCCGCGCGCCAGCCGCAAGACAAACTCGTGACGCGTATAGGCGGGCCACGCGGGCCCTGCCAGCGCGACAAGGGCGATAAACAGGTCCGCCGCCATCATTCAGCCTTGTGCTCAGCCCTGCCGCAGGTCGCGGGTGGCCTTCGGCAGCCGCACGGTCAGTCCGTCCAGCTCCTCGGTCATGATGATTTGGCAGCCGAGGCGCGAGGTCTGGGTTAGGCCAAAGGCGAGGTCGAGCATGTCTTCCTCGTCCTCGGTCGCGTCCTTCAGTAGCTCGTACCAATCAGGATCGACAATTACGTGGCAGGTCGAGCAGGCGAGCGAGCCCTCGCACGCACCCTCTATGTCGATGTCGTATTTGTGCGCGATCTCCAGAACCGAAAGACCCAGCGGCGCGTCGACCTCGCGGCGGCTCCCGTCGCGCTCGATGAACACCATCTTCGGCATCACAGCGCCTCCGGCCGGGGCGCCAAGTCCTCCGCCAGGACTGCTGCGGCACAGGCGCGGGGTTCGCCGGCGGCAAGCGCGGCGGCCGGGACGAGGCGCAACAATTCCAAACCCACTGCGCCGGCGGCATCGGCGAGCCCGGCGGCGAAATCCGCGTTGGGCGCGGCGCCGAGGGCCAACACGGCGTGGGTCACCGGCCGGGCGAGAGCGCGCTCGGCGCGCAACTTGGCGCCTTCGAAGAGGTGCCGCCAGTCGCCATCCGGCGCGGCCGGCACGGGCAATGACATTTCGAACCCCTCGCGGTCGGCGAGGATAGCGGCGTTACCGCCGACTGAGATTGCGATTTCGGCGACCGCGCCGCCGACGTCAATGCCGATGGCGGCACCCGGCGCGTCGGGGTCGGCC
>DATARH010000156.1:0-16501 GCA_036264235.1 Allostellaceae bacterium | reverse complement strand
GGAGCACGCATCGCATAAGCCCTGGGGCGGCGCGGATCGCGACCGCAATGTTGTTGCCTGCTTGTGCCAGGAACCGGCACGTTAGGGAAGAGGTGCCAGCATGGACGATATCGGCGCCAATCTCGCGGCGGTGCGCTCCCGCATTACTGCCGCTGCAGAGGCCGCGGGCCGCGTCGGCAACCCCGTGAGCCTGGTCGCGGTCAGCAAAACCAACCCCGCCGAGAGGGTGCGGGCGGTGCTTGCTGCCGGGCAGCGGGTCTTCGGCGAGAACCGAGTGCAGGAGGCGCTCGGCAAGTTCCCCGATCTGCGGCGCGAATTTCCGGATCTCGTGCTGCACCTGATCGGCCCGCTACAGACCAACAAGGTCCGCGACGCGGTGGCGCAGTTCGATGTGATCGAAACGGTCGATCGGCCGCGGCTCGCCGAGGCCCTGGCCAATGAGATGGAAAAGACCGGACGCCGGCCGCCCTGCTTCATCGAGGTCAATACTGGAGAGGAGCCGCAAAAGGCCGGTATCTGGCCGGAGGCCGCCGATGCCTTCATCGCCGACTGCCGAGGCCGTCTCGGTCTGCCGATCGTCGGCTTGATGTGCATCCCACCCGAGGGCGAGGAGCCGTCGCTGCATTTCGCGTTGTTGCGTGAGATCGCCCGGCGCAACGGCCTCGACGGGCTCAGCATGGGGATGAGCGCCGATTACGAGACCGCGATCCGCTTCGGCGCGACGCATGTCCGGGTCGGCACCGCGATCTTCGGCGCCCGCCAGCCGGTCGCCACCGCGGCGGGATAGTCAACTAGAGGAGGTGGCCGCTGCGGGTCGCCTTGGTGAGCAGATACCGGTCGTTGTGGCCGTTCGACGGGAAGATGTGCGGCACCCGCTCGACAATACGGATGCCGTAGCGCTCGAGTGCAGCGACCTTGTCCGGGTTGTTGGTCAACAGCCGCGCGGTCGGGATGCCGAGCTGGCGCAGCATCTCGGCGGCCGGCAGATAGACGCGCTCGTCGGCGTCGAAACCGAGCTGCTCGTTGGCGTCAATCGTATCGAAGCCGGCATCCTGCAACGTGTAGGCGCGCAATTTGTTGACTAGGCCGATACCGCGGCCCTCCTGGGCGAGGTAGAGCAGCACGCCGCCGCCGGCCTTCGAGATCGTCGCGATGGCGCCGCGCAACTGATCGCCGCAATCGCAGCGCAGGCTGGCCAGCAGGTCGCCGGTAAAGCATTCGGAATGCAGCCGCACCAAAGCCGGTGCCGCCGGATCGAGATCGCCGATCAGGATCGCGAGGTGTTCTGTGCCGCCATCCCCAGGACGAAAGGCGATCAGCCGTGCATTCTCCGCCTCGGCGAGCGGGACCCGCGCCTCGGCGACGCGGCTGAGGCCTGTCATCGCCGCGCGTCGGCTCAACACCGCGGCGGTCTCGACCGATCGGATATCGGGGCGGCGGCGGACCAACGCCGCCTCCGCCCGGGCGAGCGACTGGACGAGGGCCGCCGGCAGCAGGGCAGCGAGCTTGGCCAGCGCGACCGCCGCGAGGGCGCTGTCCTCGGCCGGGATCGGGGCGCGGCCCAGCCCCGGCGGGGCGGTACCGAGGGAGGCGGCCGGATCGGCGAGGTTGCGGATCACCGCAGCCGGGAGGTCCGGCGACAGCGCGATCGAGACGGCGCCGGACAGCGCGTCGCGCGGTGCCAGGCCAAGCGCGACGGCACGGCGCCGGCTCAGAACGATGCTCAGCGGCCGCGTCGAAACTTCGCGCAACCGAGCCAGATTATCGTCGCTGACCAGCTCGGCGGCGGCGACGAGAACCGCATCCTGCGCGCCCGTCAGCAACACCGGGTCGCCGCGGCGCAGCGCCACGATCGCTCCGTCGAGTGCCGCTGCACCGCCTGACGGCCGCTGGAACTCAGTCTCTAAAGGGATCGACCGTTTGGTCACGGCGCATCTCTCTATGGGTACGCATAGATAGGCAGCGGATACATCGCGGCGCAAGCGGAACGGCCCGGCGGCTGGTATGCATGCGGCGAAGCACCGGTGACATCGGTCGAGCATAGAACCGCCCAAAACCTCGCCAGGCTCGGCTCGGATCGGGTACAGTCGCCGCGCCGCAGCCGGGGATGAATAACGGTGCGGTTGCAGATAAACAGAAGAGTTCTTGCGTTTTAGGTGAAGCATGCTGGGTGCCCGCAGGATCTTGATCGTTGACGATGACGAGGCGCTTCGCCTGTCGCTCTCCGAGCAACTCCAACACGAGGGGGAGTTCGCTTGCGTCGAGGCCGATAGCGGCGAGAAGGCGCTGGCGCTGGTCGATGGCGGCCGGTTCGACGCGGTCCTGCTCGATGTCGGCCTGCCCGATGCCGACGGTCGCGACATTTGCCGAGAGATGCGCCACCGCGGTGTCGCGGCGCCGATCATCGTTTTGACGGCCGCCGATAGCGAGACCGACACCGTGCGCGGTCTCGATTCAGGCGCCAACGATTATGTCACCAAGCCGTTTCGCCTCAGCGTGCTGCTGGCGCGCTTGCGGGCGCATCTGCGGCAGAGCGACCGCAGCGACGATGCCGAGTTCACGATCGGACCCTACAAGTTCCGGCCCGGCGCGAAGCTGATGACCGATGCCGCAGGGCGCAAGAAGGTCCGCCTCACCGAAAAGGAAACTGCGATCCTCAAATACCTGTATCGCGCCGGCGATCAGGCGATCGGGCGTGACACACTGCTCGGCGAAGTCTGGGGCTACAATGCCGGGGTGACGACGCACACGCTGGAAACCCATGTCTATCGCTTGCGCCAGAAGATCGAGCGCGACCCGGCGCGCGCGGAAATCCTCGTTACCGAGCCCGGCGGCTATCGCCTTTTGCCGTGAAGCTGCCGTCCGGCTCGGCGCCACCTGGAAGTTCGGCACTTCCGCCGCACCGGCGCAATTACGCGATCCGACCGTACCGCGTAACGCGATAGTGAAGCCGCGAGATCACTTTCGCCGATCCAACGCCCTTTTTTTGCTTCTTCCGGTCCTATCGGTTCGATAGGCTGCGCCACTCGAAAACCGGGAGTTGGGGAGGACTGATATGCGCAAGACAATGGTTCTGGGGCTGCTCGCGACGGCGGTGGTGTTCTCTGCCGCGCAGGCGCAGGTTGTCGCCTATAAGGCGACGTTGAGCCCCGCGAGCGAGGTGCCGCCGGTGCAGAGCCAGGCGAGCGGGGCCGCCGCGGTCAATGTCAATTCGGCGACCAAGGGCGTCTCGTGGAGCGTCACCTATGCCGGGCTCAGCGGACCGCCAGCCGCCGCGCACATCCATTGCGGCGCCGCCGCAGGTGCGAATGCCGGTGTCGCTGTCGATCTTGGCAAGAATCTGGCAAGTCCGATCCAGGGATCGGGGACGATGACCGATGCGCAAATGGCCGACCTGCAGGCCGGCAAGTGCTACGTCAATATCCATACCGCCAATAACAAAGGCGGCGAGCTTCGCGGTCAGCTCGCGAAATAACCAGGGCGGGGCGGCCGGGAAACGGCCGCCCCATCTTGCCCGTCTGCGCAAGACGGGCTGCTGTCGGCATTAGCTCCATCTAGCTTTTTCAGCTCTCAGGCGACGATCGTCGCAGCCGGAGACAATCGGTCCCGGCGCGCGTTTTTACCTCGACGCCGCCCTGCGCGCCGCGTGAACGGGGCCGCTCTGAGGGATAGCGGGATGGCGGCCATCGAGCCCGAAATCGAGGAAGAAGGCCGCTTTCACATAGCGGCAACCGGCTCCTACCGCGAGCCGCACAACCGCGTCTTGAAACACGGCAATACCTTCGCCGTGCTCGATGCCTTCGGCGACATCAACGGCGGGGACGGTAACCCCGACGGGCTCTACCACGACGACACCCGCTATCTGTCGCGGCTCGAATTGCGCCTCAATGGCGGACAGCCGCTGCTGCTCAGCTCGAACCCGGCGGAGGACAGCTCACTCCTGAGCTTCGACCTCGCCAACCCCGATATGGCGGCTGCCGATGGCGGTGTCCTGCACCGCGAGCTGATCTACATAAATCGGCGTCAGTTCATCTGGCGGGCTGCCTATTGCGAGCTTGTGCTGGTGCGCAATTACGACCAGCGCAGCCACGACGTGACGGTCTCGTTGCGGTTTGCCGCGGATTTTGCCGACATTTTCGAGGTTCGGGGGCAAACGAGGGAGCGGCGGGGTCAATTTTCGGCGCGCCGCCTCGCGGCCGACACAGTCGGCTTGCGCTACCGTGGTCTCGACGGGGTCGAAAGGAACACGACCTTGCGGTTCGAGCCGGCTCCGGCCGAACTCGACACCGCTCGCGCGCTGTTCGCGTTTCGGCTGGGCCCCGGCGCCTGGCGGCGGCTTGCCTTGCGGGTGTCCTGCGGTTTGGAGTCGCGGCAGGATTGGGGCGTGCGGCGGTATTATCAGACGCTGCGCACCACCCGACAGGAGCAGCGCCGGTCGATGGCTCGCGCCGCCCGATTGATCGGTTCGAACCCGGCTTTCAACGAGCTGGTCGACCGTTCGCTGGCCGATCTCTACATGCTGATCACCGAAACCGAGAACGGCCCTTACCCGTTCGCCGGCATTCCCTGGTACAGCACGATTTTTGGGCGTGACGGCATCATTACGGCGCTGCTGACGCTATGGCTCGATCCGGCGATCGCCAAGGGCGTCCTGCATGTCCTCGCGGCGACCCAGTCGACCCAAACCGATCCGGCGCGCGATGCCGAGCCGGGCAAGATCGTGCACGAGATCCGTCACGGCGAGATGGCGACGCTCGGCGAAGTGCCGTTCAGCCGCTATTACGGCACCGTCGATGCGACGCCCCTCTACGTGATGCTGATGGGCGAATATTTTGCCCGCACCGGCGACCTCGACACGGTCCGGGCGCTGTGGCCGAACGTGCAGGCGGCGCTGCGCTGGATCGATACCGACGGTGATGCCGACGGCGACGGTTTCATCGAGTACCAGCGGCGCAGCCCCACGGGCCTCGACAACCACGGATGGAAGGATTCGCGCGACGCGATTTTCCACGAAGACGGTCGCCTCGCCGACGGCCCAATCGCCCTTTGCGAGGTGCAGGGCTATGTCTATGCCGCGAAGCGGCATGCCGCGATCCTGGCGCGCGCGTTGGGCGACGCGGCAGCGGGCGCGCGTCTTTTCGACGAGGCCGAGCGGCTGCGCAGGCGCTTCGAGGCGGCGTTCTGGTGCGAGGATCTCGCGACCTACGCGCTGGCTCTCGATGGCGAAAAGCGGCCGTGCCGGGTTGTCGCCAGCAATGCGGGTCACGCGCTATGGACCGGCATTGCCGACCCCAGCCGGGCCGAACGGGTCGCCGACACGCTGCTTGGCGCCGGGTGTTTTTCCGGCTGGGGGATTCGCACCGTCGCGCGCTCGGCGGCGCGGTTCAACCCAATCTCGTATCACAATGGGTCGGTCTGGCCGCACGACAACGCGCTGATCGCACTCGGGTTGTCGCGGTACGGCTTACAGGACGCGGCGCTACGCGTCTTTGCCGGTCTGTTCCGCGCCGCCAGCCACTGGGAACCGCGTCGTTTCCCCGAATTATTCTGCGGCTTCGCCCGGCGCGGCGGCGCGCCGACGCTGTACCCGGTCGCCTGCTCGCCGCAGGCCTGGGCTAGTGCCTGCGTTTTTGCGCTAGTTCAGGCAAGCCTCGGGCTGCGCTTCGATCATGCCGGCGGGGCGCTGCGCTTCGAAAAACCGATGCTGCCGCCCTTTCTCGAACATCTGCATCTGCGCCAGATGCGGCTCGGCGAAGCCAGCGCTGATGTGATGCTGCACCGCGTTGGCGGCGAGGTCGCGGCGACCGTGACCGAGCGCCACGGCAACCTGCGGGTCGTGATCACCCATTGAGTCACCCATTCGGCCGGCGCGGCGGGATGGGGCAGTCCGCTTCATCAGTACCGAGCGGGCTGATCCGCACCAGCAGCTGGCCGGTCAACCCGCAGGGTCCAACTGTGCCGATGCAGCCCTCGAAAGCTTCGATCGTCGTGTCGCGGAAGATCGCGCGGATTACCCGGTCGTCGCGCACCCAGATTCGCTCCGCCGCCTCCTGGTAACCGCTCGCCGGCCCGGGCCGGACGCCGCACAGCCGGTCCGGCGCGCCATAGGTTGCTTCGAGCGCCGCTGCCGCAGCGCGAAACACCGGCGGGTTGACCCCGTGCCGCGGCCGCTCGAGCTGGATCCGCTTCAGCCGCCCGGTGGCCTTGTCCATCTGGAAATAGGCGATGACGCCGTAGCCGCCCAGCGGCACGTGCCGCAGAACCACATCGACATAGCTGTCGCCGAAATCGAGCGGGCGCGGCAGGGCGGTTGCGGCGCGGCCGAAATGGCGCAGCAGCTCTTCGCTGTTCTCGCCCCAAGAGGTGCCGTTGGTTAACTCGGCGAGGGTCTGGGCCTGCAGCGGATTTGCGGTGGCCAATGCCGAAATGAACAGAGCCAAAACGAACAGGGCAGTGCCTAAGAGCCAACCCCGCCCCATCTCACCGTACGCTGAGCGCCTGCACTGCGGCGCCGACCGAGACCTGTGGCTGCGACGGCTGGACTCGCATCTCCGTCTCGCGGCGGCTGACGCAGGTCTGCGTCTGTTCGGCGACGTTGCGCCAGGTCGCGGAATGGGGGATCGCGTCGAGCAGGCATTCGTCATAGACCGTGTAGGTGCGGTCGGCCTGGCAGCCGAAGGATGGCCGGTCGCCTCGTGCGGCGGTCAGGATGACCCGGTTGGGGGCGCGCATCGCTGGGCCGGCAAACGTGCCGCTGTAGCAGCCGGAAACAATCACCACGGTCGGCACCCGGCCGCAGCCGAGCGATAGGGCCTGTGCCAACGGCGCCGGCTGGAGATACTCGCCACCGGCGGCGAGCCAGATGCCACGGCCGCGCTGGCCGTGCGAGGTGATGAAAACGAGGCAGCGGTCGCCGGGACCAGGCTGCAGAGAGGCGATCCGCTGCAGTACCCGGCTCGCGGTCGCCGGCTCGAGCGCCGGATCGGCAGAGCCGCCATTGGCGCTGAGCCGATGAATGCTCGCGGCCGGTACACCGAACCCGATGAGGCGATTGTAAAATGCGGCCGCGCCGTTGTCGAAGACCGGTTCGGCACGATCGCCGGCGACCAGCACCGCCTGCCAGGACGCCGCCGCCGGCGTGGCGATGGACGGCGCAAAGAGGCCGAGCGCGACGATTGCGGCGATCGAAAAAAGCCGGCGCAGCGGGATCAAGAAGGTTTTCCTGCTAGTGAGCGCGACCACGTTGCGGTAACCGACCAGTCGCCCGCAAGATTGCAATGCCGGCCCAATATGGCACTGTTCCGGCAAGGCGGTCCAACGATGAAGGAGAGTGCCGATGATCGATCCCGATCGCCTGAAAACGCTCGGCCGTCCGCAGGGCATGCCGTTTCTCATCGGCAAGATCGGGCATGTCGTGCTCAATGTCCGCGATGTCGAACGCTCGGTGCGCTTCTATACCGAGGTGCTCGGGTTTGAGATTTCCGACATCTACCCTGATGCGATGGTGCCGGGTGGCATGGCGTTCCTGCGCTGCAACCCGGATCACCACGGGATCGCGCTGGTCGGCGGGCGGCAGGCTGCAGAAGACGAGGGCGGTGATCTCAATCACGTCGCCTTCGAGGTCGCCACGCTCGACGAAGTCGTGCGGGCTCGCGAGCATCTGCGCCGGCACGATGTAGCCCTCGATTTCGAAGGCCGGCGCCGCGCCGGCTGTCAGATCGCCGTCGAGTTTCGCGACCCGGACGGGCACCGCCTCGAAATCTACTGGGGCATCGACCAATTCGGCAGCGACGGCACGGCTCGCCCGGCCTCGGAGTGGAAGGGGGTGCGCTCGATCGAGGACGCGATTGCCGATCCGGTGCGCGGCCAGGACACGACGGTATTCGATCGCTCGCTGCTCAAGGAGTGACGCGTATTACCGGCGCAGGCGGGGCGGAGACGGGCAACCGTTATGTCGTGCTGGTACGCGACCTGGTGCTGATGTGCAGCATCGGGGTGCGCCGGCATGAGCGGGAGCGCCTGCAGCGGGTCCGCATCTCGGTCGAGCTGACCTCGACCGGGGCGGCGTCATTCCCCGGCGAGGATCGGCGCCGGGTCATCAATTACGAGAAAACCGTGGCCGCGATCCGGGAGATCGCCGAGTCGGGCCATATCGATTTGTGCGAAGGGTTCGCACAACGGATCTGCGATGTCTGTTTCCTCGACCCGCGGGTCGCGCATGTCAAGGCGACGGTCGAGAAGCTCGACGTGTTTCCGGAGGCCGGCAGTGTCGGCGCGATCCTCGAACGCAGCCGCCCGAGCTAGGCCACCGGCCGGCCCGATACTGGTCGGCATCGTCAACATCACCACGGATTCGTTCTCAGACGGCGGCCGCTTTCTCGATCCAGCCGCGGCGGTAGCGCAGGCGCGTCGCCTGATCGACGACGGGGCATCGATCGTCGAGCTCGGCGCGGCGGCGAGCAATGTCGCGGCGAAGCCGGTCGGCGCGGCCGAGGAGATCCGCCGCCTCGAACCCGTAATCGCGGTGCTGTCGGCGGATGGCGTGCCGCTCTCGGTCGACAGCTTCGAAGCGGAGGTACAGCGCTGGGCGCTCGGTCGCGGCGTGTCGTTCCTCAACGACATTCATGGCTTTCCCGACCCCACGGTCTACCCGGCGCTGGCATCGGCGCGCGGGCTGATCGTGATGCACGCGGTGCAGCGTCGCGGCCGGGCGCGGCGGCAGGATTTAGCGCCCGGCACCGTGCTGCGACGGATCCGCGCTTTCTTCGACCAGCGGATCGCGGCGCTGACGAGCGCCGGGATCACGCGCGAGCGGCTGATCCTCGATCCGGGCATGGGATTTTTTCTCAGCAGCCGGCCAGAGGCATCGTTGCGGGTGCTGGCCGCGATCGGCCGGCTCAAGACCGAGTTCGGGCTGCCCGTGATGATCTCGGTCTCGCGGAAATCGTTTCTCAGCGCGGTAGCCGACCGGGAGAGCCCGCGCGAGCTCGGTGCCGCCACATTGGCGGCGGAGCTCTTCGCCGCGACGCAGGGCGCGGATTACATCCGCACGCACGATCCCGGGGCGCTCACGGACGCGCTGCGCGTCAGCAACGCGTTGAAGGAAGAAGCGGCTCGGCTCGGGCCGATTTCGGCTTGAGCTATTTGGGTTTAACGGGGCTGTCGCCGGAGCTGCCGGGTGGCGGGATCACCGGCGTGCTTTGCGGGCCGATCTTGGGCGGCGCCTGACTGATACCCGGATCGACGCCTTCGGGTGGGCGGAGAACCCCGCCGGAGCGGTCAAGCTTGTTGCTCAGCGGATCGGTCGAGCTGCCGCTGCCTTCCGGCCTGATCTTCTCCGGGATCCGGTTGCTGTCGCGGTGCGCCGCGGACGGCGAGCCGGCATCGCTGTTCGTCTGCGCCAGCGGGACGTCGATTGTGGATGCCAGTACGATCAGCGCGGCGCCGAAGGCCGTCGAAAGGGTCTGTGCGAGGGGCATACCCCTCGAACGGAATGCGCTGTCCGGCGGTTCCGGTCGCGCCGTCGACAGAGCGAATAGAGCGCAATCAGCCCGACGCCAGTTCGGCCTCGCGCACCATCCGCTCGTGACCGTCGGTTTTGTTTTTGATCCGATATTGCGGGGTATTTCCTTCCAGCGGCAGCAATCTGACGATCGTGTACCGACCTTTGGCCGATTGCTCGACGCCGCGCCCGGGCACGAATTGCACCGCCTGGCCGACGCGGTATTTGTGTTCTGCCATCTGGTCCTCCCCAAGTTGCTGGCGCGACCAAATCGGGCGCCGGTCGAGCTTACAGCCAGCTGCCTCCTCAAAGGTCCCGGGCAGAGAGACAGAGGATTCTGGCTTTACCAAGGCGGTTGTACAGCATCGCCGCAAGGATCGCGACGAGTGCTCCGCTAAGGGCCGGGTCTTGCCGGAATGGCGACATCGAGCCAGCCGCGGTCTGTCACGGTGGCCGTGTCATCGGGCCGGAGCAATACCGTCGTCATCGCCGATTCAACGATCGACGGGCCGGGGATCGACTGCCCCGGCGCCAAGAAGTCGAAGGCATAGACCGGCGCCTCGATCCAGTCGTCGAGATAGACTCGCCGTCTGCCCTGGGGCGGGCCTGGTGCGGCAGCGGGGAGGGCCGGCTCCTGCGGCAACTCCTCGAGGACCCCGGAGACCGTCACTCGGGCATTGACCAGCACCGCCTCCTGCTCGGGTAAGGAATAGGTGTAGAGCGCCTCGTGGCGGTCGTGGAAGCGCTCGGCGATCTGCGGCAACAGGTCGGCGGCGGTCCAGTCAACATCGTCGAGCGGCACGGTGACCTCGAACACCTGCTCGCCGTATCGCATATCGGCGGAACGCGAGGTCCGCGCCGGACCCGCGAAGGAGGCGCGCAGTCGGGTGAGGCCCTCGGCTTCCATCTCGTCGTAGAGGCGTTTGACGGTGGCGGTGTCGAGCGCGCCGGTGTCGCCGACATGACTGCGCGCGACCTCGAAGCGCAGGTCTGTGGCGAGCATGCCCCAGGCCGACAGCACCGCAGCGACGCGCGGCACGATCACCCTGCGTAGATCAAGCTGGCGGGCGATGTCGGTCGCGTGCAGCCCGGCGGCGCCGCCGAACGCGAACAGCGCGAAGCGGCGCGGATCGACGCCGCGGCGGACCGAAACGAGGCGCACCCCCTCGGCCATGTTGGTGTTGACGACGCGGTGGATGCCGCGCGCCGCCTCGAGGCGCGATACGCCGAGCGCGCCGGCGATGCGGTCGATCGCGGCTTCCGCGGTGGGTTTGTCGAGAGTGCGGGCACCGCCGAGAAACGTGGTCGGGTCGAGATAGCCGAGCACGAGGTTGGCGTCGGTCACGGTCGCCGCGGTGCCGTCATTGCCGTAGCAGGCGGGGCCGGGCACCGCCCCGGCGCTGGCGGGACCGACATGCAGGATGCCGCCGGCGTCGACCCGCGCGATCGAGCCGCCGCCGGCGCCGATGCTGGCGATGTCGAGGCTGTTGAGGGCGATACGATGCCCGCCGACGCGGCGATCGGCGACGAGCGCTGCCTGGCCGTTCACCACGAGGCAGATGTCGGTGCTGGTGCCGCCCATATCGAACGGGATCAGGTCGGGGCTGGCCGCGAGCCGCGCCGCGTAGACGCTGCCGGCGGCGCCGCCAGCCGGCCCCGACAGCACGGCGCCGGCGGCGAGACGCCCCGCCTCGGCGATCGGCACGATGCCCCCATGCGACTGCATGATCAGGGTCGGGCCGCGGTAACCGGTCTCGACCAGACGGGATGCGAGCCGCGCCAGGTAACGCGACAGCACCGGGCCGACATAGGCGTTGACGACCGTCGTCGAGACCCGCTCGAACTCCTTGATCTGCGGCAGGACCTCGGACGATAGCGAGACATAGGTGCCAGGGAGAGCGCGGGCGAGCGCGGCGGCGGTCGCCTTCTCGTGCCGCGGGTCGCGCCAGGCGTGCAGATAGCAGACAGCGACGGCTTCGACCTGCGCCGTCCTCAATATTGCGATCGCGTCCTCAAGCGATTCCGGGTCGAGCGGCGTCTCGATGCGGCCATCGGCGCGAATCCGCTCACGGACGCCGAGCCGCAGCGGCCGCGGCACCAATTGCTCTGGCGGCGGCATGCGCAAATTGTAGCGGTCGTCCTTGAGCCCCTCCCGCATTTCGATGACGTCGCGGTGGCCCTCGGTCGTCAGGAGGCCGAGCTTTGCACCCTTGCGTTCGAGCAGGGCGTTGGTGGCGACCGTGGTGCCGTGAACGATGCGCTCGGTCTCGGCCAGTAGCGCGGCGCGTCGGAGGCCGAGCCGGTCGGCCAGCTCTGCCAATCCGTCGAGCACGCCAAGTGACGGGTCTTCCGGGGTCGAGGGCACCTTGGCGAGCGCCGTGCCGCCGGCCTCGTCGATCGCGACGAGGTCGGTGAAGGTGCCGCCGACGTCGATGCCGATGCGATAGGTCATCTGGTCGCGAAGCCGCTCTCGGCATCGCGCACGCGATCGTCGGCGGGGCGCTTCGCAGGGTCGCCCCAGCCTCCGCCGCCGCCCGATTCGAGGACGAGGCGATCGCCGGGGCGGATCACGAGGCCGGTTTCCTTGGTCTTGATCGGCCGCGCCGCCTGGTTGCCGGAATAGAGCATGTAACGGTGCGGCAGCCCGTCCTCGCCTCCGAGGATGCCGCAGGCGCCGTATTTGACGCCGTCGCCGGCGGTGTTGCCGACCGCCGGCTCTTGCGTTTCGACGACCATCTCGACGATGCCGCCCGGGCCGCCGCGATACTGGCCGTCGCCACCCGAATCCGGGCGGAACTCGTGGGTCTTGAAGAACAGCGGGAAGCGGACCTCAGTCACTTCGAGGCTGCCGAATTTGATGCCGCCGGCGGCCTGCCACTCGCCGCCGCCGGGCCAGCCATCGCCGGCCGATGAAGCGCCGCCGCCGGGCCGCGCCTGAAAAAAATGCCAGATGAACGGCTTCCCGCCCGGAATTTTGCCGCGCGGGTCCTTGCCCTGGATCGCGATGCGGAAGCGGCGGCCCCAGCCCGCCATCGCGCGCTCGGGGCAGGCCGGCGCCAGCGCCTTGATGATCGCCTCGATGATCTCCTGGCCACAATGGTTGGTCGCGAGAGTCACCGGCGCACCCTCGTTGGCCCAGACGACGGTGCCGGGCCGGGCGATGATTTCGAGCGGTCGGAAGGTGCCGTCGTTCTTCGGCGTGTCCGGGTCGATCAGGTAGGACAGCGCGACGACGACCGACGAGTACATGTTCGGATAGGACGAGTTGATGAAACTCGTCACCTGGTCGTGGCTGTCGGTGAGATCGATCTTCAGGTCGCTGTCCGATTTGGTGACGGTTGCGCGTATGTGGATGTCCTCGTTGCCGCGGCCGTCATCGTCAAGGAAGGCCTCGCCGCGATAGACGCCGTCGCGCCATTCGGCGATGACGGCGCGGGTCTGGCGCTCGGCGCCATCGAGCACCGCCTCGATCGCGGCATGCGTCGTCTCCCAACCGAATTCCTGCGCCAGGGCCAGGAAGCGCCGCTCGCCGACATGCGCCGAGCCGATCATCGCCGCGAGATCGCCCTGGAAATCGCGCGGGTGGCGGACATTGGTCGCGATCATCTGCATCACGTCTCGCCGGACTTCGCCGCGGTCGTAGAGCTTCAGCGGGGTGATGCGGAGGCCTTCCTGCCAGATCTCGGTGGCCGAGGCGTTGTAGGCGCCGTGCGTCGCGCCGCCGATATCGCTCTGGTGCGCCCGGTTGATTGCCCAGAATCGGGGGCGGTCATCTTCGAAGACCGGGACGAAGGCGGTCAGGTCCGGCAGGTGGTTGCCGCCGTGATAAGGGTCGTTGAGCAGGAAGACATCGCCCTTGTGGATGTCGTTGCCGAAGAATTCGGTGACGGCACGAGCGGCGAAGGGCAGCGCGCCGACATGGATCGGCACATGCTCGGCCTGAGCGATCAGTCTTCCATCGAGGCCGCAGATCGCGGTCGAGAAATCGCGGCTCGAATTGAGGATCTGCGAGTAGGAGGTGCGCAGCATCGCCTCACCCATCTCCTCGACGATCGCCAGCAGGCGGTGCTGCACGACCGAAACGACGATCGGATCGACGCGATTGGTCACCATTCGCTCCAAAGCACGGGAGAAGAGGGCCCGCAGTTTGGGCGGCGGCCGGGCGAAAGAAAAGGCCCGGGCGCGGGCCGCATCACGGCTCGATGGCCTCGGGGAACACCATGATGAAGCTGAAATCCATTGATGGTCCCGGCATCCGCGGCGGCAAGGGCGGGTATTGGCCGACCGCAAAAACCATCTTCTCGACGCGCTGGTCGATATCCGGATAGCCCGAACTCTGGGTCAGCTTGACGCTGTTGATCGTGCCGTCGCCGAGAATGCGGATCCTCACCACGGTCCGGCCGCGACGATCTCCGACATAGGAGCGCGGCAGCAGATCGACGTGGCGCATCGTCAGGTACAGCGCCCGCTCGCAATATTCGTCGCGAACGGCCGATGGCCCGATCAGCACGGCGCGGCGCGGCGTTTCGCGCGGGTGGTCCTGATGCAGGGGAAGCGGCCAAGCCGATGTCGCCGCGACCTTCGGCTCCTGCCTATGCGGGGTCGGTTTGGGTAGCGGCGGCGGCGTAAGCGCTACGGTCTTGGTCTCGGAAGAAGGCGGTTGGGCCGGCTCTTCGGACGGGGCGGACTCCGGCGGCGGACGTGCCTCGGCCGCCGCAGTGGGTGGTTCGGCGGCTGGTTTCGGCTCGGCCGAAGCCGGCTCCGCGCTGGCCGCGCCGGGTTCGGTTTTCGAGGCCGCGACCTCCGCCAAATCGGCCGAGGCACCGCGGATCGGCGGCGGGACTGCTGGAGGCTCCGGCACCGGCGGTGGCGGCGGCGGTTGCTCAAGGACCAGTTCGATCGGGATCGCCTTTGGGATTTCGACCGGCGCGGTCTGCCAGCCGATCAGCGCCAGCAGCGGCAGCGAGTGCAACAGCACCGAGAAAGCCAAGCCGCTGGAGAGGCGGCTATTGGACCGGCCCGACTGTTCAAGCCCTGTCGGATCAAGCGGGATCGCTTCGGCCAACGCGGTTGAATGTGGTTTCGAAGCTGGCGCCGCTTCGCGCGGGCGGTTCTGGGCGGGGCGGCGAAAGGGCACCGGCCGCCGCTATTCTTCCAGGGCCTCGGGGAAGCGCAGCCGCAGATTCAATTCGACCCGGGGCCCCTGGTACCATTGCGGCAGAGGCGGGAAACGGCCGACCGCCGCGACCATCTGCTCGATCCGGGCGTCGATGTCGGGATACCCCGAACTCTGCGACACGCCGATCCGCGCGACCGTGCCGTCGTCGAGCACGAGGATCGTGACCACGGTCTCGCCTTGCCGATCGCCGACGGCCGCTTTCGGCAACAAGTCGAAATGCTGCTTGGTCAGGGTCAACAGATAGGCCAGGTACTCGTCGCGGGTCGCCGCGGGACCCGGATAACGGGCGGCGCGCGGTGCGCGGTGTGGCGTTTCCACCGGGTGCGGCGGCGCCGCCGGTGCGGCTTCCGGCTTTGCCTCGGGCTGGGCCGGCGGGGTCGGCTTCAGTGGCGGGATCAGCGCCGCAACGCGCTCCTTCGCCGGCTTGGATTCCGGCTGTTGCGGTTTCTCCTGCGGCGTTGGCGGTGGCGGCGCCGCCTCGGTTTTCGGAGCTTCCGCCGGCGCCGGTGCGCCGGCCCCCGATTTCTTCGCGGTCACATCGCCCATATCGTCGGATGCGAGATGCCCGGCTGGTGCCGGCGGCGGCGCCGGTTGCTTGCCCATATCGGGCGGCGGCTGTTCCATCACGAGCGCGACCGGGATCGGTTGCGCCGGATCGACCGGGCTGGGCGCCGGCCAGTCGAAAAAGGCGAGCAGGGCAAAGGCATGGACCGCGAAGGATGCGACCGGGCCGCGCGGGCGAACCGCCGCGGCGCCTTTGCCGCTGCGTTTGGACGCCGACGGCTCGGCAGCGCGCTCGGGATCGAGGCGGGACGGTTCGTCCGGCTCGTCGGGATCGGGCGTTTCGTCGAGCTCCGGTCCGAGCGTCAGGTCGGAGTCCGCGGTTTCCTCCAGAACCGGGTCGGGCGGCGCTCGATCGCGGCCGACAGGCGCAGTGTCCGGAACCACCGGCTCGTCGGTCGGCGGGGGTCCGTAACCGGCGCTGGCTAAGACGCTGCGCAGGCTTTCGGGCACGGTGCTCGGTGGCAGATCGCGGATCATCCGTCCGCCGCCGTCGCCGTCGCGAGGCCCGCCAGTTCCAACCACTGCGCCTCGTCGAGTGTCTGGACGCCGAGCGAGGCCGCCTTGCTCGCCTTCGACCCGGCATCGGCGCCGATCACGACATAATCGGTCTTGCCGGATACCGAGCTCGCGACATTGGCGCCGAGCGCCTCGGCCCGCGCCTTCGCCTCGGACCGGCTCATCGATTCGAGCCCGCCGGTGAAAACGATCGTCTTGCCGGCGAGCGCCGATGAGGCGCGCTGCGCCGGCGCCTCGTAATCGAGCACCGTGACCTCACCCGCAAGATCGTCGAGGATCTTGCGGTTATGCGGCTCGGCAAAGAAGCCGATTATGTCGGCCGCCATATCGGCACCGATGCCGTGCACGTCGAGCAGATGGGCGGCGGCCGGGTTTTCCGGGTCCTGAGCCGCCTCCATCTCGTGCCGCCAGTTCGCCAGCGAGCGGTAGTGGCGCGCCAGCAGCCGCGCCGTGGCCTGGCCGACCTGCGGGATGCCCAGCGCATTGATGAAGCGGTCGAGCGCGATGCGGCGGCGCTCATTGATTGCCTCAAGCAAATTTTTTGCGCTGGTCTCGCCCCAGCCCTCGCGCGCGGCGATGACTTTTGGGTCGAGCCGGAAGATGTCGCCGGGCTGGCGGATCAGCCCATCTTGCCAGAACGCGGTGATGTGCTTCTCGCCGAGGCCTTCGATGTCGAAGCAGTCGCGCGAGACGAAGTGTTTCAGCCGCTCGACCGCTTGTGCGGCGCAGATCAACCCGCC
>DATARH010000100.1:0-11238 GCA_036264235.1 Allostellaceae bacterium | reverse complement strand
CGGTCGCTTCATGGTGTCCAAGCCGATCGACGGCAAGCCTGCCAGCCATGCCAACGGCGGCACGATCGGCTTCACGATGAGCGGTCGCGAACAGGCCGATGCCTGGCACAAAGCGGGCATTGCGAATGGCGGCCAATCGATCGAGGATCCGCCCGGCGTGCGCCAAGGCGCCGCCGGCGAGTTGTATCTCGCCTATCTGCGCGATCCCGACGGCAACAAGCTGTGCGCGCTCCATCGCGTCGCTGTCTGAGCTTATCGCCGATCGAACAAGGAGGGCCGTCCCCTGCGGGGCGGTCCTCTCGCTGCGGAACCTGCAATGTGAGCTAAATCACTTGTTTCGCCGCGGCCAAAGCGCCAGTTTGCGGCAGATACGTGGGCGAGGGATCGTGACGTGAAATCGCCGGTAAGCCCCTTTGTCGCCGGGCTCTTTCCAAGCCCCGCCTTTGCCGCGGCGTTGGGGCTCGGGCTCTTTGTTACCCTGATCCCGGGTGCGCTGCTGGCCGACTCCGAGCCGCCGAAAATCGAAGTCGGGCGCTCGGCCCTGGTGGTCAATCATGTCGTCGGCAAGTTCGGCGCCGCCGAACCGGCGCCGATCAAACTCGACGACCAGGTGCTGTTCAACGAGGACATTTCGACCGGCAAGGCGGCCAAGACGGTCGTGCAATTCCGCGACGGCTCGACCTTTGCGATGGGCCCCGACGCCGTCGCCAAGATCGACAGCTTCATCTTCAATCCCGACGAAAGCGTCTCGAAAAAGACCGTCACGGTCACGCAGGGCGTGTTCCGCTACATCTCGGGCTTCTCCGCCAAGGACCAGAACACCGAGATCAAAATTATCAACGGCACCATGAGCATCCGCGGCTCGGTCGTCAGCGGCGTCGTTACGCCGGGCGCGCCACCGATGCTGTTTGTTGCCCAGGGTGCGGCGACTTTCAGCAATGACGCCGGGTCGACCAGCGTGCTGCCCGGGCAGGCGATCGCGGTTCCGTCGCCGACGACTGCTCCGATCAACCCGGCCAGCCTGCCGCCGGCGGTCGTCGCCCAGGTGTTGCAGGTGATCGAACCGCTGTTGCCGGCGCCGCAGGTGCAAAGCTCGCTGACCCAGACCAACCCGCAGGTCCTGTCGCAACAGGGCAAGCTGAACCTGGTCCCGGCGGCGGCGCAACAGACGCAGCAGGCGGCGGCGCCGGCCGGCCCGCCGGCGCTGCGCCCCAGCACTGGTCCCGGTACCGCCTCGCTGGCCCGTTCGATGCCGCTGTTGAACCAGGCGAATGCGGTCGGTCTGCTAAACGGCTCACAGACCAGCCCGACACCGCAACAGCAGGCTTTTCTCAATCAGGTCGGCCAAGCCGCGCCGCAGGCCCAGGCGCAAATCACGCAGGTACTTAATACCGCCACTGCCGCGCATGACACCGCCGCCGCCACGGCGACGGTGGCGGTTGCCCAAGGCCTCAGTGCTGCCGGACCGACCCAGACCGCGGCGCTGACGCCGCCGCCCGGCCCCGCCGCCGGGCCACCGGCGACCGGAGCGCCGCTCGCGACGCCCGGCACCGCCGCCGTAACGCCCAACATCATTCCGACCAGCGTTCAGGCGGTGCAATCGGCGATCGCCTCGCCCGGCGTCAACGTGACCCCGACTGTGCTGTCGGTCTCGGAGTCCAATCCGGCGGTATCCGAGGCGGCACTACGAACCGCGCTCAATGTTCTCGGCGCCGGCACCGGCGCGGCGGCCGCGATGATCACCAGCTTCGCCGAGGACGCCGGCAATGTCGCCGATTGCGATCTGACTGCCGGCCAGCAGATGGCGGCAGCGCTACAGGCGGTGCTGAAGGATCCCGGTTTCTCGGCGCTCGCGACTAACGCGCCGCAGGCGGTCGCGCTGGCGCAAGCAACCGCCAGTTCGATCGGTGTCACGACGTTCGGCCCGACCGGCACGCCGACGGCAGCGACTGGGGCTTCAACACTGACGCCGCTTACGACCGCAGCCGGGTCGACGACCTCGCCGACCGACGCGGCGCCGCCATCGACGACCACGGCAACGCCGGCGCCGACCTTCGGAAATTTCGGCTCGATCGTCGGGACCGGCGCTTCGACCAGCCCCGCATCCTAGAGTCGTCGACGGCCCGGCCGCGTTATTCGGCGGCCGAACCGACCGCAAGCGGCGGCTGAACGCGGCCGGGAGCGGGCACCCGGGCCACCAGCGACGACAAGAGACGCGCCAGATCTTCCTGCTTGTACGGCTTCGCCAGCCGCGGCAGGTCGGGGTGCAACTCACCCGGCAATTCGGTGTACCCGCTGACCAGCGCCACCGGCAGCCCGGGCCAGCGCCGCTTGATTGCGACCGCCAACTCGCCGCCGGTCATCTCCGGCATCGCGTGGTCAGTGATCACCAGATCGATGTCCGGATCGTCGGCGAGCAGCTCCAACGCCTGGGCTCCGGAAGACACGTCGATCGCGACATGGCCGAGGTCTTCGAGCATCGCCGCCGTACCCGACGCGACGATCGGGTCGTCATCGACCAGCAGCACGCGGCACGGCCGCACCCCATCGACCCGCGGCGCCGCGGCGCGGCGCGGGTGCTCGGTCGGCTGGCCGTCGGACACCGGCAGCCATAATTCGATTGTCGTGCCGACCCCGAGCTGGCTCTGGATCCGCATCGCGCCGCCGGATTGCGCAACCAGCCCGTCGACCATCGACAGGCCGAGCCCGGTGCCCTGGCCGGTGCCCTTGGTGGTGAAGAACGGTTCCGTCGCGCGTTTCAGCGTGACGTCGTCCATGCCGGTGCCGGTGTCGCTCTCGGCGACGCAAATATAGTCGCCCGGCGCCAGTCCCGGGATCTCGCCGTCGGCAACCTGCGCCCGCCGCGCCGAAATCGTCAGCTGCCCGCCGCGCGGCATCGCGTCGCGCGCGTTCAGCGCCAGATTGAGGATCGCCAGTTCGAGCTGGTTCGGATCGACCCGCGTCGGCGGCACGTTAGATTCGAACTCCATCGAAATCTGGATCGTCGGACCGAGCGAGCGGCCGAGCATCTCGACCATGTTCGCGACCAGCTCCGGCACATCGACCGTCTCCGGCCGTAACTCCTGGCGCCGGGCAAAGGCCAGCATGCGCTTGGTCAGCGTCGCGCCGCGCTCCGAGGCCTGGATCGCGCCGTCGATCAGACGCAGCTGCTTGTCGTCGTCGGGCAGGCGCTTGCGCAGGATTTCGAGATTGCCGAGCACCGCCATCAGCAGATTGTTGAAATCATGCGCGACACCGCCGGTCAGCTGGCCGAGGCTCTCGACCTTCTGCATCTCGTGGACCTGCGCCAGCGCCGCTTCGCGCTCGCGGGTGCGCTCTTCGACGCGGCGTTCGAGATCGGCGTTGGCCCGCGCCAGCTCGGCAGTGCGCTCCTCGACGCGGCGTTCGAGTTCGGCGTTCAGCGCTTCGAGCTGCCGCGTCTTGCGATAGAGCTCGCAGAAGACACGCACCTTGGCGCGCAACAGGTCGGCCACGACCGGCACCGGCACATAATCGACCGCACCCGCCTGATAGCCGCGCAGCAGGTCGAGATCGGTCACCTGGATCGCCGACACGAAAATGATCGCGGTCTTCTGGAAACGGGGATGATCGCGGATCATCGCCGCCAGCTCGAACCCGTCGAGCTCCGGCATGCAGACATCGACGAGGATCACCGCCACATCGTTGCGCAGCAGGTGTTCCAGAGCCTCGTTTGCCGATTGCGCCTTGATCAGGTTCTCGCCGAGCTCGCTGAGGATCGTCTCATAGCTCAGCAGCTTGGCCGGCTGGTCATCGACCAGCAGAATGTTGACCTGTTCTTCGGCGCCCACGATGGCTTACCCCCTGTTCTGTGCGCGGGCCCGATCAGCGATGCAGCCACATGCGCAGCGCGGACAAAAGCTGCTCGGTGTTGACCGGTTTGGCAAGGTAATCCGACGCGCCGGCCTCCAGGCACTTCTCGCGGTCGCCCTTCATCGCCTTCGCCGTCAGCGCAATGATCGGCAGCCGGCGGAACTCCGGATTGGCCCGGATCACCTGCATCGTCTGATACCCGTCCATCTCGGGCATCATGATGTCCATCAGCACGATCGCGACATCCGGCGTCGACTCGACCAGCTCGACCGCCTCGTTGCCGGTCGTCGCGGTCAACACCCGCATGCCCCTCCGCTCAAGCACGCTCGACAGCGCGAAGATGTTGCGCGCGTCATCGTCGACCAGCAGCACGGTCTTGCCGACGAGGTCGTCGTCGGAGCTGTGCAGCCGCTCGATCATCTTCTGCTTCTCGTCCGGCAGATCGGCGACGATGCGGTGCAGGAAGAGCGCAGTTTCATCGAGCAGCCGCTCTGGCGACTCGACGCCCTTGACGACGACGCTGCGCGCGATCGTGTGCAGATGCGCGTCCTCCTCGGCCGACAATTCACGGCCGGTGAAGACGACCACCGGCACATCGGCGAGGCTGGCATCGTCGCGCAGCGATTCCAGCAATTCGAAGCCGGACATATCGGGCAGCCGCAGATCGAGCACGACGCAGTCCGGCGTGTCCTTGCGGAGCGCCTCGAGCGCCTCGGCGCCGGTGCCGACCGTGATCAGGTCGATGTCGTCATGGCCGAGCAGCTCGGCGATCGACATCTGCTCGGCCGGGTTGTCCTCGACGATCAACAGGCGCTTGCGGCGCGGCTTGACGAAGTCGGTGATGCGGTCGAGCGCGGCTTCCAGATCGTCGGTCGTGCTCGGCTTGTTGACGAACGAGAAGGCGCCGCGTGCGAGCCCGTGCTGGCGGTCCTCGTCGAGCGTCACGACCTGCACCGGAATGTGGCGCGTCACCGGGTTCTGCTTCAGCTGGCTCAGCACGGTCCAGCCGAGCATGTCGGGCAGGAACACGTCCAGCGACACCGCCATCGGCTGGTACTCGCGGGCGAGCGCCAAGGCGTCGGCGCCGCGCATCGCCACCAGCACCTTCAGCCCCTTGTCATGCGCCAGATCGGCGATGATGCGGGCGTAATGCGGGTCGTCCTCGACGATCAGCAAGGTGGCATCGCCCGGTTCGATATTCGCCCGGTCGTCCGGCACCTGTTCGGTGACCGAGTCGTTGAGCCGCACCGCCGCTAGCGCATTGGCGAATTCGGCGGCCGGCAGGTTCTCCGTGGCCGGTCGGGCGAGCGACGGCGCGCCGCTGTACTTCGCCGGCAGGTACAGCGTGAAGGTGCTGCCGACCCCCGGCGTGCTGCGCAGCTGGATTTCGCCGCCGAGCAGGTTCGACAATTCGCGGCTGATCGCCAGGCCGAGGCCGGTGCCGCCGTATTTGCGGTTGGTGCTGGCATCGGCCTGCTGGAACGCCTCGAAGATGATGCGCTGCTTCTCCGGCAGGATGCCGATGCCGGTGTCCGACACCTCGAAGGCGACGACATCGGCGGCATGACTGAGCACCGGGTGGTCCGGGCTCCAGCCGGTGGCGGACCGGTAGATGTTGAGTTTGACCCCGCCATGCTCGGTAAACTTGAAGGCGTTCGACAGCAGGTTCTTCAACACCTGCTGCAGCCGCTTCGAGTCGGTCGTGATGCTGCGCTCGAGCTTGGGGTCGAGCTGCACGTCGAAGGCGAGCTTGCGGCTCTCCGCCTCGTGACGGAACGGCCGCGCCACCATGTCGAGCAGGTTGTTGTAGAAGATGTCTTCGATATCGACCGACACCGTGCCCGATTCGATCTTCGACAGATCGAGAATGTCGCTGATCAGGTTCAGGAGGTCGGTGCCGGCGCTGTGGATCGTGCGCGCGAACTCGACCTGCTTCGCGGTCAAATTGCCGTCCGGATTGTCGCCGAGCTGCTGCCCCAGGATCAGGATGCTGTTCAGCGGCGTGCGCAACTCATGCGACATGTTGGCGAGGAACTCGGATTTGTACTTCGAGGTCAGCGCCAGCTCGGTCGCCTTCTCTTCGAGGGCGCGGCGGGCCTGCTCGATTTCCTGGTTCTTCGCCTCGACTTCGACGTTACGTTCGGCGAGCTGCTGCGCCTTCAGTTCGAGCTGCTCGTTGGTCTGTTGCAGCTCGCGCTGCTGCGCCTGCAGCTCGGCGGCCAGCTGCTGCGACTGCTTCAGGAGGCCTTCGGTCTGCATCGTGGCTTCGATCGAGTTCAGCACGATGCCAATGCTCGCGGTCAGCTGCTCGAGGAACGATACCTGCAGATCGGTAAAGCTGCCGAGCGAGGCCAGCTCTATGACGGCCTTGACCTGCCCCTCGAACAGCACCGGCAGCACGATCAGATTGTTCGGGGCCGCCGCGAACAGGCCCGAGGTGATCGGCACCACGGTTTCCGGCATCTGCGTGATCAGCATGCGCCGGGCGTCGATCGCGCATTGCCCGATCAGGCTGTGCCCGGCCGTCAGTCGCTCTGGGTGACCGTTGATCTCGCGATCGGCATAGGCCGATAGCAGCCGCAGGTGCGCTTCCGGTTCGACCAGGTAGATGACGCCGTTCTGCGCGTTGACCAGCGGCGCCAGCTCCGACAGCAGCATGCGGCCGACCGTCGCCAGGTCGCGCTGGCCCTGCAGCATGTTGGTGAAGCGGGCCAGGTTGGTCTTCAGCCAGTCCTGCTCGGTATTGCGGTCGGTAGTGAGCCGCAGATTGTCGATCATCGTATTGATATTGTCTTTGAGCTCGGCCACCTCGCCGCGCGCCTCGACCTGGATCGACCGGGTCAGATCGCCCTGCGTCACCGCCGTCGCAACCTCGGCGATCGCGCGCACCTGCGTCGTCAGGTTCGCCGCCAGGAGGTTGACGTTGCCGGTCAAATCCTTCCAGGTGCCGGCGGCGCCCGGCACGTTGGCCTGGCCGCCGAGGCGCCCTTCGACGCCGACCTCGCGGGCCACGGTCGTGACCTGGTCGGCGAAGGTCGCGAGCGTATCGGTCATGTTGTTGATCGTCTCGGCCAGCGCCGCGACCTCGCCCATCGAGCGCACCGTCAGGTTCTGGCTGAGGTCGCCGTTGGCGACCGCGGTCACCACCTTGACGATGCCGCGCACCTGCTCGGTCAGGTTGGCGGCCATGACGTTGACGGTGTCGGTCAAATCCTTCCAGGTGCCGGCGACGCCGGGCACCTGCGCCTGACCGCCGAGCTTGCCTTCGGTGCCGACCTCGCGCGCCACGCGGGTCACTTCCGAGGCGAAGCCGTTCAGCTGATCGACCATCGTGTTGATCGTGTTCTTCAGCTGCAGGATTTCGCCCGAGACATCGACGGTGATCTTGCGGCTGAGGTCGCCACGGGCCACCGCCGTCGTCACCTCGGCGATGTTGCGCACCTGTGTCGTCAGGTTCGCCGCCAGCAGGTTCACGTTGTCGGTCAGATCCTTAAAGGTGCCGGCCACGCCGGGAACGATGGCCTGACCGCCCAGCCGCCCCTCGGTGCCGACCTCGCGCGCGACGCGGGTCACCTCGGCCGCGAACGAGCGCAGCTGCTCGACCATCGTGTTCATCGTTTCCTTGAGCAGCAGGATTTCGCCGCGCACATCGACGGTGATCTTCTTCGACAGATCGCCGCCGGCGATCGCGGTCGCCACCTCGGCGATGTTGCGGACCTGCGCTGTCAGGTTCGACGCCATCGAGTTGACGCTTTCGGTCAAATCCTGCCAGGTGCCGGCGACGCCGGGCACCGCGGCCTGGCCGCCGAGCTTGCCTTCGGTGCCGACCTCGCGCGCGACGCGGGTCACTTCCGAGGCGAAGGCGTTGAGCTGATCGACCATCGTGTTGATCGTGTTCTTCAGCTCGAGGATTTCGCCCTTCACATCGACGGTGATCTTGCGGCTGAGGTCGCCGCGCGCCACCGCCGTGGTCACCTCGGCGATGTTGCGGACCTGCGCCGTCAGGTTGCCGGCCATCGAATTGACCGAATCGGTCAAATCCTTCCAGGTGCCGGCGACGCCGGGCACCACAGCCTGGCCGCCCAACCGTCCTTCGGTGCCGACCTCGCGCGCGACGCGCGTCACCTCGCCGGCGAACCGGTTCAGCTGGTCGACCATCGTGTTCAGCGTTTCCTTGAGCTGCAGGATTTCACCGCGCACATCGAAAGTGATCTTGCGCGACAAGTCACCGTTCGCGATCGCGGTCGCGACCTCGGCGATGTTGCGCACCTGGCCGGTCAAATTGCCGGCCATCGAGTTCACCGAGTCGGTCAAATCCTTCCAGGTACCGGCGACGCCGGGCACCTGCGCCTGGCCGCCCAATCGGCCCTCGGTGCCGACCTCGCGCGCGACGCGCGTCACCTCGCCGGCGAACGCATTGAGCTGGTCGACCATCGTGTTGATGGTGTTTTTCAGCTCGAGGATTTCGCCCGACACGTCGACGGTGATCTTTTTCGACAAATCGCCGCGCGCCACCGCGGTGGCGACCTCGGCGATGTTGCGCACCTGGCCGGTCAGGTTGCCGGCCATGTAATTGACGCTGTCGGTCAAATCCTTCCAGGTGCCGGCGACGCCCTTCACCTGCGCCTGGCCGCCGAGCTTGCCTTCGGTGCCGACCTCGCGCGCGACGCGCGTCACCTCGCCGGCGAAGGCGTTGAGCTGATCGACCATCGTGTTGATGGTATCCTTCAGCTGCAGGATTTCGCCCGAGACGTTGACGGTGACCTTCTTCGACAAATCGCCATTGGCGATCGCGGTCGCCACCTCGGCGATGTTGCGCACCTGCGCCGTCAAATTGCCGGCCATGAAATTAACCGAGTCGGTCAAATCCTTCCAGGTACCGGCGACCCCAGGCACTTGCGCCTGGCCGCCGAGCTTGCCTTCGGTGCCGACCTCGCGGGCGACGCGTGTCACTTCGCCGGCGAACGCGTTGAGCTGATCGACCATCGTGTTGATCGTGTCTTTCAGCTCGAGGATTTCGCCGCGCACATCGACGGTGATCTTGCGGCTGAGGTCGCCACGCGCGACCGCGGTCGTCACTTGCGCGATGTTGCGCACCTGGTCGGTCAGGTTGCCGCACATCGCGTTGACCGAGTCGGTCAAATCCTTCCAGGTGCCGGCGACGCCGGGGACGATCGCCTGCCCGCCGAGCTTACCCTCGGTGCCGACCTCGCGCGCCACGCGCGTCACCTCCGAGGCGAAGGAGCGCAGCTGATCGACCATCGTGTTGATGGCTTCCTTCAGCTGCAGGATTTCGCCGCGCACATCGACGGTGATCTTCTTGGACAAATCGCCGTCGGCGACGGCGATCGTGACCTCGGCGATATTGCGGACCTGCGCCGTCAGGTTGTTGGCCATCGAATTGACGCTCTCGGTCAGGTCGCGCCACACGCCGGTGACTTCGCGGACCTGCGCCTGGCCGCCCAGCTTGCCGTCGGTGCCGACCTCGCGGGCGACGCGGGTGACTTCCGAGGTGAAGACCGAGAGCTGCTCGATCATCGTGTTGACGATCGTCGCCAGCCGCAGGAATTCGCCCTGCAGCGGCCGCCCGTCGACATCGAGCCGCACGGTCTGCAACAGGTCGCCGCGCGCCACCGCGGTGATCGCCTGGGTGACCGCCGTGGTCGGCCACAGGAGATCATCGATCAGCGCGTTGATCGAGCCTTCCATCTCGCCCCAGGCGCCGTTCGACAGGGCGAATTTGACGCGCTGGCGGGTCTTGCCCTCGCGGCCGACGACCTGGCCGACAAATTCGAGCTGCTGCGCCATCCGCTCGTTGGCGGCGACGATCTCGTTAAAGGTGTCGGCGATCTTGCCGGCGATGCCGATGCCGTCGGCCGGCAGCCGCACCGAGAAGTCGCCAATCCGCATCGCCTGCAACGCGTGCAGCATCTGCCGCAATTCGGCTTGCCCGTGATCGGCGCCGTTGCCGAGTTCCTCGGCCAGGTGGCCGTTGGTGGCGATCGCTTCCAGCGCTTCTTCGACGACCGGTGCGTTCGGGGTGCCCTCGGTGGCGATCTCGACGAGACCGTCGGCGGTCGGCTCCATGCTCAAAAACCCCCTGGTCAATTCGCCTTTTGGCGATCAACACAATTGACGCCGGGTCGACGAAGACCCCGCGCTGGCGAAAGTGCTGATAAGGTGCTGGCAGGAAACAAAAAGACAGCAGGTTTCCGCCATTCAGGCAAGAACTGCGATGGCAGGGTACGATCTGGCCAATAAATCAAGAGCTTGCCTCCGCCCCGATATGTGATTGGGCGGGTCTTTCAGCAAGCAGCCCGGCAAACATGCGACACAATTCTCCTTCGCGGCAAGGCGCCGCGCGCCGGCGCGCGGTTTTACCCAGGCAAAGCGCAGATAAACGCCCCACCCGCAAAAGAGTTCCCAGCAATTTAGTCTGTCGAGGGCATTAACCGTAATCGGCCGCCCGAAGGACTCACCGCTTCTTAAGCGGCTTGCCGCACCGCCGGCAGCACCTCCGTCGCGAGGAGCTCGATCTGCTCCAGCGCCAATCGGTTCGGCATGCCGACCCAGTGCACCGACGCGACGATGTGGTTGACCCCCAGGCGGCGGTTCAGCGCGACGATCTGCTCGGCGACCTCGGCCGGCGACCCCATCAGGAAGCGGTCTTGCAGCAGCTCGTTGAAATCATGATCGAAATCGTCGCCCTGCGGCATCACCTTGTCCTGCCCCCAGGCGCGATACGCCTTGTATTTTTCTTCGAGATAGGGCTGCGCCAGGCGGATCGCCTCGGCCCGGCTTTTGGCGACGAACACCTCGCGCCGCATCGGCAATTCGCTCGGGAACGGCTTCTTGTATTCATCGAGGGCGCGCTTGTAGACCTCCATCTGCCGCTCGATCGTCGCCAGCGTATTGTGCGGGTTGATGTACCAGCAATCGGCGAGGCGGGCTGCCCGCCGGATCGCCACATCGGCATTGGCGCCGATCCAGATCGGCGGGGTCGGCTTCTGCACCGGCTTGACCGTGCAGTTGGCCCGGTCGAGCTCGAAATGCGACCCCTTCATCGTAACGAACTCCTCGGTCCACAGGCGGCGGACCGCCTCCAGCCCCTCCTCGAAGCGGGCGCCGAGCCCGCCGCGCGGCACTCCGAACGCCTTGAACTCGACCTCGCGGTAGCCGATGCCGCAGCCGAAGACGAGCTTGCCGTTCGACATGATGTCGAGGGTCGCCAGCTGCTCGGCGAGATCGAGCGGCTTGTGCAGCGGCAGCAGTACCAGCCCGCAGATCAGCCGCAGCTTTGGTGCGATCGCCGCGACCTGCGCCAGGAACGGCACCTGCTGCACCGACTGGAACGGGTGGGCGCTGTAATGCGAGCCCTTGACGATG
>DATARH010000043.1:0-9743 GCA_036264235.1 Allostellaceae bacterium | reverse complement strand
GCGCTATGTCGGCGCCGCCGACATGCAGAAGGTGCTGGAAAAGGTGCTGCCTGCCGGTCAGGTGATCATCGCCGACGACAAGCGGCACATCGTCGTCGTGCAGGGGGCCCCGCGCGAATTGCAGATCGCCGAGGAGACGGTTCGCATCTTCGACATCGACCAGCTGCGCGGCATGTCGATGGCTCTGGTGCCGCTGCGGACCGCGCAGCCGGTCGCCGTCACGGACGAGTTGAAGAGCATCTTTGCCAGCCGCCGCGACGGCGAAGGCGACCCGATCCGCTTTATGGCGGTCGATCGGCTCAACGCGGTGATGGTGCTAAGCCGGTCCAACCAATATCTCGACGAGGCCCGGAGTTGGATCCAGCGCCTGGACCGCTCGCGCAACCTCAACGAGCGTCGTGTTTACGTTTACAATCTGCAGTATGCCAAGGCCAGCCAGGTCGGGCAGAAGCTGCAGGGGCTGCTGTCCAACCTCGACATCCAGTTCAAATCTTCAAGCCCGCCGGGTGGGGGCGACGGGCTCGGCGCCGACAAGCCGGCCGATGCCAAGGCCAGCATCAACAAGCCCGGGTCGCCGCCCTCGGCCCAGCCGGTCTCGGCCACGACGAATGCCTCGGCCCTGTCAGCCGCACCGCCGCGACCGGCCGACCCGGCCGCCGATCCGAACGGTGTGCGCATCGAGGCCGACGAGTCGCACAACGCGCTGCTGATCTCGGCCAGCGCCCGCGACTACGAGCTGATCCGGCAGGTGCTGGAAGGCGTCGACGTGCCGCCGCTGCAGGTGCTGATCGAGGTGACGGTCGCCGAGGTGACGCTCAATGACAAGCTCAATTACGGGGTCGAATACTTCTTCAATTCCGGACGCACCAACACGCTGCTGACGACGGCCAGCACGGTCGGCATTTCACCGACGGTGCCGGGTTTCGCGCTGTCCTGGATCAGCGGCAATGGCGGCCCGCGCGCGATCCTCGATGCGCTGTCGGCGGTGACGGAAACCAAAGTCATCTCGACGCCGCGCCTGCTGGTGCTCAGCAACGAGACGGCGCGGCTCCAGGTCGGCGACGTCGTGCCGATCATCACTCAATCGGCGACCAGCACCGTCACCAGCAATCCGGCGGTCGTCAACAACGTCACTTACCGCGAAACCGGCGTCGTGCTGGAGGTGACGCCGCGCGTCAATGCCGGCGGCTTCGTCACGATGGACGTCAACCAGTCGGTCAGCAACGTCGTCAACACGACGACCTCGAACATCGACTCGCCGACAATCCAGCAGCGCCGCCTGAGCAGCACCGTCAGCGTCAAGACCGGCCAGACGATCCTCCTCGGCGGCCTCATTCAGCAGAGCGACAGCCGCAGCAATTCGGGAATTCCGGTCCTTGGCGATCTGCCGGGCGTCGGCTCGCTGTTCGGCACCCGCAACAACAGCGCCGGCCGCACCGAGCTGATCCTGTTGATGACGCCACGGGTGATCTCCAACGACGCTCAGGCACGGGCCGTCACCGGCCATATGGAGCAGCAGTTCCAGAACGTGCTCGACACCAGCACGATGGTGCCGCCGCGCTTGCCGCCGCCGCGATAGAAGCAGCCGGCTTTCTCCGCCCGCCAAGATCATCGCCGGACGCCACCGGTCGGGCGTGTAAATCAGCCAAAACAGCAGCGCCAATGATCATGGCTCGGTTGAAAGCCCGCATGAAGGCTGCGCTCTCATTAACGCGATTTCATTTTCGGGACAGAGGCGAACTGCGGCACAAATATTATCTACAGGGCCGGTTCGGCGCCGAGGCTTCCGCCCGCGCAAGCGCAAGGGAACAGTTCAATGACACTAGGCGGCAAATGCCTGCTTCTGCTCGCTACGGCGCTGGCCATTGCCGGCGCGCAATCGGCCGGCGCCGCGACCGCACCCGCTGCCGAGAGCAACAGCGCACCCGTCATATTGCGTGGCTCGCAGCCTGCGCCGCAGGTGCCGGCGGAACGCCCTGCTTGCCCCGCGGGCTATGCCAATGACCCCCGCTATGGCTGCATGTCGCTCGGCGACGCTGACGAGCCGGAGGGCTATGGGTACTGGCCTTATCTTGGGTTCGACAGCGGCTTCGCTCGTGCGTCACGTCACGCGTTTCGCCGCCGCGTTCTCGCGCACCACATTGCCCCCGATTTTCATGGTGCAGCGCATACCGGCGCGATCGGCCATCGTTGAGGGATTTAGGTAGGCGGGGAACCGGCATCGCGAAGGTTCAGGCCGGCGCCTTCGCGCGTTTCGCGGCACGTGGTGCCGCCATTTCCTTGGCGGTGCGCAGATTGCCGCCGGCGTGCTGCAACAGATGCCGCGCCTCGTCGGGGTCGCAGCCCTCGAGCACGAGGAACGCCGCCTTGACGTTGCCGCGGGCCTGCCGCAGCGCCGTCCGCACCTCCTCGCGCGGCCGCTCGGTCAATTGCATCAGGATGTTCTCGCTGCGGCGGATCAGCTTGGTGTTGACCGCCTGCAGATCGACCATCAGCCCGCGATAGACGCGGCCGAGACGGATCATCACCAGGCTCGACAGCAAGGTCAGTGCGACACGCTGGGCGGTGCCCGCCTTCATCCGGGTCGAGCCAGCGATCGGCTCGGCGCCGGTCTCGAGCCACACCGGATAGTCCGCCTCGACAAGGAGCGGCGTGTCGCGGTTGTTGGCGACCCCGACGGCCAGCGCGCCGGCCCGTTTTGCCTCGCGCAGCGCGCCGAGGGTGAACGGCGTCGTGCCGCTCGCCGCGACCGCGACAAACGCGTCCTGCTCGCCGATCCGATGCCGCCGGACCAGCGCTTCCGCCGCCTCGGCGTCGTCCTCGGCGCCCTCGACGGCACGGATCAGCGCCTCGTCGCCGCCCGCCAGCAGCAGGAGCAGCCGCTCCGAGGGCCAGCTGAATGTCGGCATCAATTCGGCGCCATCCTGGACCGCCAGCCGCCCGGAGGTGCCGGCCCCGGCATAGACAAGCCGGCCGCCGTCGCGCAGCCGCTCCTCGATCGCCAGCGCCGCCGCTTCCAGCGCCCCGCGGGCGGCGTGCACCGCGCCGACGGCGGCGAACTGGCCCTCGATCATCGCGTCAAGGACCTCGGTCGGCGTCCACAGATCGATCCCGGAATAGCGCGGGCTCGGAGTTTCGGTGTTTTTGGCGGTGCTCATCAGCGACAGCGGGCTCGGTCACAGCAAACGCGCACGGTGCGTTCCCGGTTCTATGGCGTTGATGTTATCGAGCGATGAACGACGTTCCGCTGAAACCCGGAATGGCCGGGGAACTGCGCGAGGCGCCCGATGCGGTGGCGCGCCAACGCCAGGATCTCGCCGTACCGCTGCGCGAGCTTGCTGCCCGGCTGCGGGCACGACCGCCATCTGTCGTGGTGACTTGCGCCCGCGGCAGCTCGGCGCATGCGGCGACCTTCGGGAAGCACCTGATCGAGCGCCATCTCGCGGTGCCCGTCGCCGCCGCCGCGCCGAACATCGCCACCGTTTACAAGCAGCGCCTGCGGCTTTCGGGGCAGCTGTTCCTGGCGATCTCGCAATCCGGCCGCAGCGACGATCTGGTCGAGGCCGCGGCGGCGGCAAAGAAGGCAGGCGCCCTGACGGTCGCGCTGATCAATGCTGCCGATAGCCCGCTCGCCGCCGCGTGCGATATCGTCTTGCCGCTCGGCGCCGGCGCCGAGCGCAGCGTCGCCGCGACCAAGAGCTTTGTCGCGAGCCTGACCGCGCTGCTCGGCCTGGTCGCGGGATGGAGCGGGAACGATGGGTTGGACAGCGCGCTCGAACGCCTGCCGCCGCGGCTCGCGACAGCCGGCGATCTCGATTGGGGCGCGGCAGTGAGCGCGTTCGCGGCAGCCGACAGCCTGATAACGATCGGCCGCGGCCCGACCCTGGCGATCGCGCGCGAGGCGGCGCTCAAGCTGAAGGAGGTCTGCAACCTGCACGCCGAGGCGTTCAGCGGCGCCGAATTCCTGCATGGACCGGTCGCGCTGGTCGAGCGCAATTACCCGATGCTGATGCTGACCGCGAATGACGAGGCCGGCGACGGGTTGCGCCAGCTTGCCAGCGATCTGCGCGGCAAGGGCGCGGCGCTGCTCGCGACCGAGCTCGGTCCGGCCGGTACTGGCACGTTACCGGCCCTGCCGCCGGATCAGGCCGACGCTGACGCGGTCTGCCTGATCCAGAGCTTTTACGCGATGGTCGTCAGCCTCGCCTCGCGCCGCGGCATCGATCCCGACCGGCCGCGGCATCTGCAGAAGGTGACGCGCACGCGATGACGCCGCATGCGATCGCGGCCGACGCCGTGTTTGACGGCGAGGCGCTGCGCCGCGACCACGCCGTCCTGATCGAAGGCGAGCAGGTTATTGGCGTGATGCCGACGCCCGAACTGCCCGCCTCGCTGGCCGCGCGGCGGATGCCGCAGGGCACCTGGCTCGCGCCCGGCTTTATCGACGTGCAGGTCAATGGCGGCGGCGACGTCTTGTTCAACGACGCGCCGGCGCCGGAAGGCATATTCGCGATCGTCGCGGCGCATCGGCGCTTCGGCACGACCGCGCTGCTGCCGACGCTGATCACCGATACAACCGCGAAAATGCGGACGGCGCGGGAGGCGGTGGCGGCGGCAATGTCGCGCGAGCCGGCGGTGCTCGGCATCCATTTCGAGGGACCGTTCCTGTCGCCCGACCGGCCCGGCGTCCACGACCCGGCGCTGATGCGCATTCCGGACGATTCCGATTGCGCCTTCCTGACGGAGCCGAGCGCCGGAGTCACCGTTGTAACGCTGGCGCCGGAACGGGTGCCGCAAGGTTTCATCGCGGCATTGTCGAAGGCCGGCGTGCGGGTCTGCCTCGGGCATTCGACGGCGAGTTACGAGCAGACCTGCGCCGCGCTCGCCGAGGGCCTGACCGGCTTCACGCATCTGTTCAATGTGATGCCACCGCTGCTGGCGCGCGCGCCGGGACCGATCGCCGCCGCGCTCGAGACACCCGGCGCATGGTACGGACTGATCGTCGACGGCGAGCATGTCGCGCCGTCGATGCTTCGGCTCGCCCTGCGCGGTTTGGGACAGCCGATGCTGGTCACCGACGCGATGCCGCCGGTCGGCGGCAGCGGCGCCGGTTTCACCCTCAACGGTGAAGCGATCGCGGTGGCGGATGGGCGCTACCGCCGAGCGGATGGCGCGCTCGCCGGCTCGGCGCTCGACATGGCGAGCGCGGTGCGCAACTGCGTGCGCCTGCTCGGCCTGAGCCTGCCCGATGCGCTGCGCCTCGCGTCGGCCGCGCCGGCGGCATTCCTCGGCCTCGACGATCGTCTCGGCCATCTGAAGCCGGGCTGCCGCGCCGACATCGTGGCGCTTGAGCCCGAGGCGGTGCGTGTCCTCGCCACCTGGGTCGCCGGACGGGAGTTCGCCGCCCCGCCGTGATTTCAGGGCAAGAGCATTACGCCAATCGCGGCCGATCCCCCTCGACGATGATCCGCCATAGCACCCGGCTCTCGCTGCGGTCGTAATCGCCATGCGCCCGGTGCATCGTCGCGCGGTCGTCGATCACCAGCACATCGCCCTTGCGCCAGTTGTGGGTGTAGACGATTTCGGGTCGGATCATCCGCTCGATCAGCGCGCCCATATAGGCCTTGCCGGCCTCGGGTTCCATGCCCTCGATCACCGCCTTGCCAGCATGAAAATAGACCGCGTTCGAGCCGTGCACCGGGTGGGTGCGGACCATCGGGTGGAGAAACGGTCCGCTGAATTTATCGCGATCTTCTGACCGCGTGTCGTGATGGTCGGTGTCCAACGTATTGATCGTGCGCAGGCCTTCAAGTCGGCGGCGCTCTTCCTCGGGCAACGCTTTATAGGCGGCGCGCATGCTGGCGACGCTGGTCTCGCCGCCCTTCGAGGGGATTTCGACGCCGTAGAGGATCGTCGCCGCCGGCGGGCGCTCGCGGTTGGTATGATCGGTGTGCCACCGCTCGGCCGGGCGCTGGCCGTTGCGGTGCCAGACGAGGCCGATCAGCGGATAGCCGGGCATGTGGTGCTGCGAATAATGCTGCACCATCGGCGGCCCGAAGGCCTCGGCGGCGGCGAGGTACTGGTCCGGCGTCAATTCCTGGTCATGAAACACCAGCGCGAGATGCTCGGCCAGCGCGTGCTCCAGCGCGACGCGGGTTTCGCCGTCGAGCGGCCGCGCGAGATCGATCCCGGACACTTCGGCGCCGATCGAAGCGGTCAGCGGCTTCACCGTGATATCGGGCATGGTCCATCCCGCAGCATTTTCCAGAGATTAATGCTGTCACCGCGGGAGCGGTGACGCAATGCGTTGCGGCGCACAGACGGCGGACTTAGCCTGACAGGCCAATCAGGAGACATCATGAGCGACGCCCGCCACCGGGACCTGATCCTCGACCAGTTCACCCGCCAAGCGGAGCTGTTCAGCACCGCCGCGGCGATCACCAATGAAGACGCGCTGCAGATGATCGTCGGGGCAGCCCGGCCCTACCCCGGCGACAGGATGCTCGACATCGCCTGCGGCGGCGGCCTCGTCGTCTGCGCCTTCGCCCCGCACGTCAAGTACGCGACCGGCTTCGACATGACCCCCGCGATGCTCGACCAGGCCACAAAATTGGCCGCCGAGAAGGGCCTGACCAATGTCGCTTGGCGCCAGGGCGATGCCACTGCCTTGCCCTATGCCGATGAGAGCTTCGACATCGTGACGAGCCGCTTCTCGTTTCATCACTTCCGCGAGCCGCTCGCGGTGCTGCGCGAGATGGTGCGGGTCTGCGCGCCGGACGGCCGGGTGCTGGTCATCGACAGCTACGCCTCCGAGGACAAGGCGAAGGCGGCCGAGTTCAACCGGCTCGAATTGCTGCGCGACCCCTCGCATGTCCGTAACCTACCGCTGAGCGAGCACAAGGGGCTGTTCGCCGCCGCCGGCCTTGGCGAGCCGCAGGCCTCGTTCTACGAACTGCGCGGCACGGTCGAGAACCTGCTTGCCCGCTCGTTTCCCAACCCCGGCGACGAGGAGAAGATCGTCGAGATATTCCGCGCCTCGGCGGCCGACGATCGGCTCGGCATCCCGATCCGGCTCGCCGACGAGACGATCGAATACGCCTATCCCGTCGCGATCTTGGCTGCGACCCGGTCGGCCGGCTGATCCCGATGCCGGAGATCCGCCTCGTCGTCGTCGATCCCGGCCATTTCCACGCCGCGCTGGTGCAGCAGCGGCGCGATCCCGACGTCTCCCCCGAGGTCGCGGTTTACGCCCCGCTTGGAGCTGAACTGATCGATTATCTGACCCGTATCGCGCGCTACAACGCGAGTGCGGAGGCGCCGACCGATTGGCGTCTCAAGATCGATGCCGGCCCCGACTTCCTCGACCGTTTCCGCCAGGAGCCGTCGGGCGCGGTGGCGATCTTCTCCGGCCGCAATCGCGGCAAGATCGAGCGCATTCGGATGGCGCTGGACGCGGGCATGCATGTGCTGGCCGATAAGCCGGTCATCATCCGCCGCGACGATCTGCCGGCGTTGGAAGCCGCCGTCGCGACCGCGCAACAGCGCGGGGTGGTGTTCTGCGACATGATGACCGGACGCTGTGACCCGCTCACCCACATCCTGCAGGGTCTGGCGCAGGACCCGGAGGTATTCGGCGACGCGCAGGAAGTCGCGATCGAGAGCGTCCATCACATTATGAAGGAAGTGTCGGGCCGGCCGAACCTGCGGCCGGCCTGGTATTTCGATATCGAGGAACAGGGCGAGGGGATCGCCGATATCGGGACGCATTTGGTGGACCGGATACATGGCGCCCTGTTCCCCGGTGTCGCACTCGACTGGCGCCGCGACATCGCAGTCGAGGCGGCGAGCCGTTGGCCGACGATGCTGAGCCTGGAACAGTTTCGCATCGTCACCGGCGAGCGCGACTGGCCCGATTTCCTTGCGCCTTATCTCAGAGCCGGCGAACTCGAATATTTCTGCAACATGCGCGCCCGCTATCGGGTGTGCGGCGTCGGTGTCAGCCTCGAAACGCGGTGGGAGTGGCAGGCGCCGCCCGGCGGCGATGACAGCCATACCGCGATTTACACCGGCAGCCGGGCACGGCTCGAACTGCGCCAGCGTCCGTCCGAAGGTTACCGCGCCGAACTCTATGTCATGCCGCAAGCCGAGGTCGCCGCCGCCCTTGACCGCCGCATCGCGGCATTGCAGGCGGGCTGTCCCGGTATCGCGCTCGAGGCGCGGGACGGCGGCTGGCGAATTGCGGTCCCGGCCGCGCTGCGGCTTGGCCATGACCCGCGCTTTGCGTTGTTCGCGCGCCGGTTTTTCGATTTCGTCAAAGAGCCCCGGACGCTGCCGGATTGCGAGGGGCCGAACCTGCTCGCGAAATACTTCGTCTGCACCGAGGCGGTGGCGCTCGCCCGCGGTTGAGCGCGGGATTATCACGCTTTCGTGAGGCATCTGCTTGACGCGCGGCCATCGGTGCCGCAGCGTCGTTAGAGCAGCACCTTCCCAGCGAGGCCGGCAATGCCTGCCGTTGAGACCCGAATTACCCGCCGCAGTTTCGCCGATACGCTTGGCGCGATGCGCGATTGGCTCGACCACAACGCCTCGGGCCCCGTCAAATTCGAGACCGCGAGCACAGACGACGGCGTCATTGTGATCCGGGTCGAATTCGACCGGGATGATCAGGCGCAGCAGTTCGCCGCGAAATTTCCGAGTGAGGCGGCGGCCGCACGTATCGTTCCGCCGCTCGCGAGCCCGGCGGCGGCGTAGCTGAGGCTAGTCCGCCGCCGCGCCGCTCGCCGGAAACAGCGGCAAGCCAGGCGTCGACGCGCCGACGAGTTGGCCGACCATCGCCAGGAATGGCGGCAGCATGATCGGCTTCGTCACATAACCGTCGCAGCCGCTGTCGCGCGCCCGGCGTTCGTCGCCGGTCATCGCGAATGCCGTCACCGCGACGACCGGGATCGCCCGGGTGGCGGAATCCTGTTTCAGCCGCCGGCACGCTTCGAGACCCGAGATGTCGGGCAGCTGGATATCGAGCAGGATCAGGTCGGGCCGGAATTGGCGCGCCAGATCGACCGCCATTCCGCCTTCGCCAATGCCGGCGACGCGATAACCCTGCGCCTCGAGCACATCCGTCAACAATCTCATGTTGAGATCGTTGTCTTCGACGATCAGGATTCGCTTTGTCGCGTCTGCTCCGGGCTCGGTCGGTATCATCCGGATGCTTTCGATCGGGGGAACAGAAATCGGATCGTTGCAACCACAACGATGACTTGGGTGGCCAGTTTCGGTGAATAGTTGATGGCAAAAAGGTTAAATTTTGGTGCATTTCGGGTGGCGCTGATCGCGTTTTTCGCGCTTGGGGTCGCTACCGCGCACGCCCAGGACACGGCCGCCGAGGAAGCCGCGCATCGTGCCGCCGTGCTGGCGCAGCTGCCGGCCGATGCGGCGAAACGGGTCTTCGGCCTGATGCAGATGCCGGCCGCCGGGCCGCCCAATTCGATCGGCAGCTATACCAAGGGGTGCATCGCCGGCGCAGTGCAGCTGCCGGCCGATGGACCGAACTGGCAGGTCATGCGCCCCTCGCGCAACCGCGCCTGGGGGCACCCGCTGCTGATCGCCTTCATCGAGCGGTTGGCCGCAGCGATGCCGTCGGTTAATGGCTGGCCCGGCCTCCTGATCGGGGATCTCGCCCAACCGCGCGGCGGACCGATGCTGACTGGCCACAGCTCGCACCAGCTGGGGATAGAGGCGGACAT
>DATARH010000024.1:0-34659 GCA_036264235.1 Allostellaceae bacterium | reverse complement strand
CTGACCGCGTCGCAGATCGACAACACCCTTTATGACGCCTTTGGTCAGCGCCAGGTCTCGACGATCTACAACCCGCGCAACCAATACCATGTCGTGATGGAGGTGGCGCCGCAGTTCTGGCAGAGCCCGGACACCTTGGATCAGATTTTCGTCAGCAAATCTGGCGGCGCGGTTCGCGGCACGCAGGCGACGAATTTTCTCGCCGGCACCGTATCCGGAGCGCCGGCCCGGGCGCAACCCTCGACCGCGGCAGCTGCCGCTTCCCAAATCGCCGCCGACAGCGCGCGCAACCAGGCCAACAACGCACTCGCCAATACCGGTCGCAGCGCCACCTCGACCGGCGCCGCAGTCAGTACGGCGCAGGAGACAATGGTGCCGCTGTCGGCGGTGGCGCATTTCGGCACCTCGAGCACGCCGCTCGCGGTCAACCATCAGGGCCTCTTCGTCGCCAGCACGATTTCGTTCAACCTGAAACCGGGCGTGTCGCTGAGCGAAGCGACGCAGGCGATCGAGAACGCCGTTGTTCAGCTCCGCGTGCCGGCGACGATCCACGGCAATTTTTCCGGGACCGCTCAGCAGTTTCAGGCATCGCTGAACAACGAGCCCGTTCTGGTCGCCGCCGCGCTGGTCGCCGTCTACATCGTGCTCGGGGTGCTGTACGAAAGCTACATTCACCCGATCACGATCCTCTCGACGCTGCCCTCGGCCGGTGTCGGGGCGGTGCTGGCGCTGTTGGTCTGCAACACCGAGTTCAGCATCATCGCGTTGATCGGCGTCATTCTGCTGATCGGCATCGTCAAGAAAAATGCGATCATGATGATCGACTTCGCAATCGGCGCCGAGCGCAACGAGGGCCTATCGTCGCACGACGCGATCTACCGCGCGGCGCTGCTGCGCTTCCGCCCGATCATGATGACGACGATGGCGGCGGCGCTCGGCGCGCTGCCGCTGGCGATCGGCTTTGGCGAGGGCGCGGAGTTGCGCCGGCCGCTGGGCATCTCGATTGTCGGCGGCTTGCTGGTCAGCCAGGTGCTGACACTCTACACCACGCCAGTCATCTATCTCTATCTCGACCGCTTTCAGCTGTGGGCGCAAACCTGGGTGCGGCCGCCCCGCCTGGGATGGCGCAACCGCGCCGCCGAGCCCGGCGAATGACCCTGCGAGCGCGATGACGGCAGGCCTCGCAATCCGGCTGGCCGGCGTGCTGCTCCTCGCCGGCTGCAAGGTCGGCCCCGATTATGTGCGGCCGCTAACGGCGGTGCCGCCTGCCTATAAGGAGGCAGGCTGGCAGGTTGCCCAGCCCTCCGACACTGCCGACCCTGGCGCCTGGTGGTCGATCTACAAGGACCCGGTGCTCGATGGCTTGGAACGACAGATCGATATCTCGAACCAGAACCTGAAGGCGGCGGACGCCGCCTTTCGCCAGTCCGAGGCGATCGTCGCCCAGGCTCGCGCCGGCTTCTTCCCGACCGAGACGATCACCGCCGCGGCGCAGCGCTCGCGCGGTGGCGGCGGCGGTGGCAGCGCGGCGGTCGCGGCTGCTGTCGGGGGCGGCGGGGGCGGCGGCCGCATCTCCAATTTCTTTAGCCTCAACGAGGCGGTCAGCTGGGTTCCTGATTTATGGGGGAAGGTTTGGCGCACCGTCGAGGGCGACATCGCCACGGCCCAGTCAAGTGCCGCCGATGTCGCCAGCGCGCGGCTCTCGGCGCAAGGGGCACTCGCCAGCGACTATCTGCAATTGCGCGTCGCCGACGAGTTGAAGCGGCTGCTCGACAACGCGGTCACGGCCTACACCGAGTCGCTGCGCATCGTGCGCAACCAGTACAATGCCGGGATCGTCGCGCAGTCGGATGTCGCGCAAGCCGAGACCCAGCTGGAAAACGCGCGCGCTCAGGCGATTGCGGTCGGCATCACTCGCGCCCAGTTCGAGCATGCGATCGCGGTGCTGACCGGGCATCCGCCGGCGGAGGTGACGATCGCGCCGGTAGAGCAGGGGATCCTGGTGCCGGACGCGCCGGCGGGGTTGCCGGCCGAACTGCTGCAGCGGCGGCCGGACATCGCTGCCGCCGAGCGCCGGATGGCGTCGGCGAACGAGCAGATCGGCGTCGCCGAAACAGCCTTCTTCCCGAATATCACGCTGACGGGCAATTCCGGCGTGCAATCCTCGATGCTGTCGACGCTGTTCACTGCGCCGAGCCGCGTCTGGTCGTTCGGCGGCAACCTGACGCAGACGATCTTCGATGCCGGTTCTCGCCACGCCCAGGTCGAGCAGGCGCGCGCCGCTTATGACGCGGCGGTCGCCGACTACCGGCAGACGGTGCTGACCGGGTTTCAGCAGGTCGAGGACGAACTCTCGGCGTTGCGGATCCTGGCGCAGCAGGCCGCTGCCCAGGAGGCGGCGGTGCGGGCATCGCGCGAGGCTGCGGCCATTATCTTCAATCAGTACAAGGCCGGTACCGTCGCCTACACTAACGTCGTCGTCGCTCAGACCGCGGCGCTGTCGAATGCCGAGACGGCGGTCAACATTCGGCAAAGCCGGCTGGTGGCGAGCGCCGCGCTGGTGCAGGCGCTCGGCGGCGGCTGGGATGCGGCGCTGTTGCCGAGCGGCGAGCGGATCGAGGCCGACGTTCCGCTCAACTTCAGTCCGGCGCCGCCGCCCGATGCGAATCCGCGGCTGCAGTGACGTATTCTTCACCGGAGGCAGCAGTGAAACAGCGTGGAGCGGTATTTCTCGACCGGGACGGTGTGCTCAACCAGCTGCTGCCCGGCGGGCCGGCCGGAACATCGCCGCAATCGGTGGCGGAAACCGTGATTTATCCCGACGTGCCGGCGGCGCTGGCGCGCCTGCGCGGCGCCGGGTTCCTGCTGATCGTCACCACAAACCAGCCCGATGTGTCCCGCGGCAAGCAGACCCGCGCCGGTGTCGAAAGCATTCACGCGCATCTGGCTGCGCAACTGCCGCTCGACGGCATCGAGGTCTGCTATCACGACGATGCCGATCGCTGCGCCTGTCGCAAGCCGAAGCCCGGATTGATCCGCGCTGCCGCCCAACGGCACGGGATCCATGTCGCCGCCAGCTACATGATCGGCGATCGCTGGCGCGACATCGATGCCGGTCTCGCCGCCGGCTGCACCCCGATCCTGATCGAACGCGGTCACCAGGAGGAGCTGCGCGGGCAACCGGCGGTGGTGGTGTCGTCGCTCGCCGAAGCCGCCGCCTGGATCGAGGAACGGGAAGGGAAGGGGACCGCCCGAGACTCAGCCGGCGCGGCGGCTCCCGCGGCTACGCGACGGCGACAATGACCTCGATCTCGACTGGAATGCCGCCCGGCAGCGAGCTCATGCCGACGGCAGAGCGGGCGTGTCGGCCGCGCTCGCCGAACACTTCGACGAACAGATCGGAGCAGCCGTTGATCACCTTCGGATGCTCGGTGAAATCGGGGGCGGCGTTGACCATGCCGAGCACCTTGACGATGTCGGCCACCCGGTCGAGATCACCGTCGAGAGCGTCGCGCATCGCGGCGATCAGAATCAGCCCGGTCTGCCGCGCGTGGCGGTAGCCGTCCTCGATCGACATGTCGACGCCGAGTTTCCCGCGAGGCATCGTCCCGTCGGGATAGAGCGGCCCCTTGCCCGATAGGTACAGCAGACTGCCGACCCGCTTCGCGTGCACATAGGTGCCGAGCGGCTGACCGGGGGTCGGCAATGTGATGCCCAGTTCCTGCAGTCGTTGTGCGACGCTCATCGGTTGTCCCTGTTTGCAGCGATGTTACCGGCCGGCCGACCAGCCGTTGCGGCGAGCGACATCGGCGATCTGCCGGGCGATCTCGGCCCCCAGCTTTCTCGCCTCGACATCGACGCCGCCGGCCCGCGCCGCCGCGGCAGTGACACCGCCTTCGCCGCGCAGTCTGGCCGAATCGAGGCCCTGCGACAGCAGCACTTTCGTTGAGCCGTCGCTGGAGACGTATTGCACCTGCGCCTCCGCCGCCACGTTGCTGTTCTCCGCCCCGACCTGACGGCGATAGCCCTCGTCGATCTTGCGGAAGGCGCCGGTGACGATCAGCGCCCGCGCGCCCGGTTCGGGCTGCTCGGTCTGTGAGCGCACCGCGTCGAAGCCTAGCCCGCGCAGGCGCTCGACGATCGTGTCAGCGAGCGCAAAGGAGGCGGCACGGGCAACCGCGGCACCGCGCTGGCGCGGCGGCACGCCGGGCTCGCTACGGTTCAGCGAAAAGCCGAAGCTCGGGTCGAGCGTCACCACCCCGACCGGCGCCGCGAAATCGCGCACGATCACGACATTTGGGTGCGCCAGGCCGCGGCTTTCGGTTTCGCTGCAGCCGCTGGTCAGAAGGAGGAGGAGCAGGACGGCGGCAGAGGAGACAGCCCAGGAAAAGCGCATCACGATCCATTCGGCAGCGGCTGGCGCGGCAACATACATCAAAACGGCCGGCGTCGATTACCCGGCTGCGGCGCCGTTGACCAGCGCATAAACGCCGCGTTCGAAGCGGCCATACAGCGCGACCGCGCGCGAATCGGCGAAGGGCAGGATCTGCATCAGGATCACCCCGGTTACCCGCCGTCCCGGATCGATCCAGTAATAGCTGTTGAACAGCCCGGCCCAGGTCAGGCTGCCGGTGCTGCGCCCGTTCGGCCCGGGTTGCATGTTGATCATATAGCCGAGCCCCCAGCGCACCGGCATGCCGGGAAAGAAATCGACATCGTTCGACAGTGCCGGCGCATTGGTCTTCATGATCCCGGCCTGCAGCTCGCCGATGTGGTTGCGGTTCATCACCGCCACGGTTTTCGGTTTCAGAATGCGGGTGCCGCCGAGCGCGCCGTCCTGCAACAGCATTTGCAGGAAGGCCAGGTAGTCGCGTGCGGTCGAGACCAGACCGCCACCGCCGGCATAGAATTCCGGGGTGAACGGTTCCGGCAGCGGCTGCGGTTCGAGCGAGCCGTCGGCCTGGCGCTGATGCACCAGCGCCTGGCGGGCGCGCTGCGCGGGCGAAGCGACGAAGCCGGTATCGCGCATGCCGAGCGGCTCGAGGATATGGTCGCGCAGGTAGACGTCGAGCGACTGGTCGCTGACTGCCTCGACGATGCGGCCGACCCAATCGATGTTGATGCCGTATTCCCAACGCTCGCCGGGCTCGAAGCACAGCGGCCGGCGCAAGGCCGCCACGCGCCCGGACATCACCATCGGGGTGCCGGTCGCGTCGACGTAGCGGCGCATGCGCGCGTTCCACATCTCGTAGGTGAAGCCGGCAGTGTGCGTCAGCAGATGACGCAGCGTGATTGGCCGCCGTGCCGGGCGTAGAATCGGTTCGCCGGCGGCGGAAAATCCGTCCAGCACCTGCGGCGATGACAGCGCCGGGTCGATCGCCGGCACCGGATCGTCGAGCGTCAGCTTGGCGGCTTCGACCAGCTGCATGGCGGCGACCGAGGTGATCGCCTTGGTCATCGAGGCTATGCGGAACACGGTGTCCAATGTCATCGCCGGGCCGGCGGCGATGTCGCGCTGCCCAAATGCGCCTTCATAGAGGATGCCGCTATCGCTTGCCGCCGCTGCGACGACCCCCGGCACCTCGCCGGCATTCACCCCCTCGGCGAGAACGCCGTCGATCCGGTCCCGCATGTCTGAGGTCTTAGTCACCCGACCATGTGGCCGGGTTTATCCCGGCCACGCACGTCTTTGAATCGCCCGATCGGTGCTTAAGACGTGGGTGCCCGGAACGAGTCCGGGCACGTGGGACTGAGTTAAACATTGACGACGAGCTCAGCGCGCGGCGTGTCGCACGTTGCCGCTCTGCTCCGGGATGCCGGTCTCTTCGAAGCACACGCGGGCGAAGGCGGCGACCCCCTCGCGGATGATCTCCTTCGACGGCAGCGCGAAGCAGAGGCGCAGCCGCGATTTCGAATCGGTGCCGTCGCAAGCCCATTCGGGCCCGGGGTTGAAGGCGATCCCTGCCTTCAGCGCCGGCTGCACCAGCTTCATCGTGTCGACCTGCTCGGGCAATTTGATCCACAGAAAGATGCCGCCCTTCGGCCGCCACGGCTCGGCGGCGGTGCCGAACTCGCGCTCCACCGCTTCGATCATCGTGTCGAGTTTTTCTTCGAGCTGATTCGTCAGCTTGCCGACATGCTCGGCGAAATGCTTCGAAAAATACTCCGCGACCACCATCTGTTCGAGCGCGCCGGTGCCGCTCTCGGTCTGCGCCTTGATCGCGGTCATGCGGCCGAGAAATTCCGGCGCTGCGAGCGCGTAGCCGAGCCGCAATGCCGGTGCCAGCGTCTTCGAGAACGATCCGATATGGATCACATGCTCGGGATCGAGCGCATAGAGCGCCGGCGGCGCGTTCATGCCGCCCCAGGTCAAATCGGCGTAGCACTCGTCTTCGAAAATCGGCACGCCGTACTTCTTCGCCACCGCGAGCAACTCGTGCCGCCGCGCCAACGGCATGATGCTGCCGGTTGGGTTCTGGATCGTCGGGATCGTGCAGATGTATTTCGGCGTCGTGCCCTTCTTTTTCAGGTCGGCGAGGATCGCTTCGAGTGCATCGATGCGGATCCCGTCATCGTCGAGCGGCGCACCGACGATGTTGACGCCGATCCGTTTCAGCTTGGTGAGGTAACCGCCATAGGTGAACTCTTCCAGGATCACCGTGTCGCCGGGTTCGAGCAGAACCTGGTTGATCAGGTCGATGCCCTGGCCCGAGCCCGAGGTGACCAACACGCCGTCGGCGGTGCTGTCGATGCCGCGCCAGCGCTTCAGCTTGTCGGCGATGAACTGGCGCAGCGGCGGATAGCCCTGCGGCCCCTGCGCCATGCTGTAGAGCGCGAGGCTCTGGCCTTCGCGGCGCAACACGGTCTGGGCCGCCTCGATCAGCGCCTCGACCGGCACCAGGCTCGGGTCGTTGTGGCCGCCGATGAAATTGTATTTCGGATGGCCCGTCCAACGCGGCGCCGGCGGCGGAATCTTGCTGCCGAACAAATGCGGATAGGCGAAACCGGTGCCGGTCATTCCTGTGCGTCCTTTCGTTGCGCGGGGCGGGCTCAGCCTAGCAGGCTTTTGAGATAGCGCCCGTATTCGTTCTTTCCGAAGCGATCGGCGGCAGCGAGCAGTTTGTCGCGGTCGATAAAGCCCATGTGAAAGGCGACCTCCTCGACGCAGGCGATCTTCAGGCCCTGGCGCATCTCGACCGTGCGGACAAATTCGCCGGCTTCGAGCAAGTCATCATGCGTGCCGGTGTCGAACCAGGCATAGCCGCGGCCGAGCTTCTCGACCCGCAGCGTGCCGGCGCGCAGGTACTGATTGTTGAGGTCGGTGATCTCGAGTTCGCCGCGTGCCGACGGCTTCAGCTTGCGGGCGATGTCGATAACACCGTTGTCGTAGAAATAGAGCCCTGTCACCGCCCAGGCGGAGCGCGGCTGCGCCGGCTTTTCCTCGATCGTCAGGGCCCGGCCCTCGGCGTCGAACGCCACGACGCCGTAGGCAGCCGGGTTGCGGACCTGATAGGCGAAGACGGTCGCGCCGGGTCGCGGCTGCGCCGCCTGCTGCAAGATGCCCGACAGACCGCCGCCGTAGAAGATGTTGTCGCCGAGCACCAGCGCGGCCGACCCGTCGCCGATGAAATCGGCACCAATCAAAAAGGCTTGCGCCAATCCCTCCGGCCGCGGCTGCTCGGCATAGGAGATCGCGATGCCCCATTGGCTGCCGTCGCCGAGCAGCGCCTCGAAGCGGGGCCGTTCCAGCGGCGTCGTGATCACCAGGATGTCACGAATGCCGGCGAGCATCAGCGTCGTCAGCGGGTAATAGATCATCGGCTTGTCGTAGACCGGCAGCAGCTGCTTGCTGATCACCAGAGTGACCGGGTACAGCCGGGTGCCGGCGCCGCCGGCGAGAATGATCCCTTTCATTGTCTCAAACCGCCGCCGCCGGCGCGGCGGGCGCCATGCCGAGCCGCTCGCCGCGATAGGCTTTCGCCCAGATCGGCTCCCACCACCAGCGGTTGTCGAGATACCAGGCGACGGTCTTGCGCAGCCCGGTCTCGAAGCTCTCGCGCGGCGCCCAGCCGAGCTCGCGGCGCAGCTTCGTCGCGTCCATCGCGTAGCGCCGGTCGTGGCCGGGCCGATCGGTGACGAACGTGATCAGCTCCTCGTGCGGCCGGTGCGGTGAATCCGACACCAATTCGTCGAGGAGCCGGCAAATCCCGGTGACGACTTCCAGGTTCGTGCGCTCGCCGTCGCCGCCGATATTGTAGCTCTCGCCGGGCCGGCCGCGGGTCAGGACCTCATAGAGGGCGCGTGCGTGGTCGTCGACATAGAGCCAGTCGCGGACATTGTCGCCCTTACCGTAGACCGGGATCGGTTCGCCGTGCAGCGCCTTCAGGATCGCCAGCGGGATCAGTTTTTCCGGGAAGTGGTAGGGGCCGTAATTGTTCGAGCAGTTGCTCATCACGGTCGGCAGACCGTAGGTCTCATGCCAGGCGCGGACCAGGTGGTCGGCCGCCGCCTTCGAGGCGGCATAGGGCGAGTTCGGCTGGTATCGGCTCTCCTCGCTGAACCTGCCCTTTGGCCCCAACGAGCCGAACACCTCGTCGGTCGAGACGTGGTGGAACCGGAACCCGGCGGCGCGCTCTGGCGGCAGCCCGCGCCAGTAGTCGAGCGCGGTTTCCAGCAGAATGTGGGTGCCGTCGATATTGGTGCGCACAAACGCGCCGGGGCCGTCGATCGACCGGTCGACATGCGACTCGGCGGCAAGATGGATCACCGCGTCCGGCGCGAAGGCGCGGAATGCCTTGGTCATCGCCGGCGGATCGCAGATATCGGCACGGCGAAAGGCGTAGTTCGGGTGGTTCTCGATCGGCCGCAGCGAATCCAGATTCGCCGCATAGGTCAGCTTGTCGATATTGAGGATTTTCGCGTCGTGCTCGCCGACAAACAGCCGGCACACCGCCGAGCCTATGAACCCGGCGCCGCCGGTGACAAGGATGTTCATTGTATCGTACCCGCGGGTCGAACTCTCCCGACCCGCCAAATCCTTCAAATATCCTATCCGTTCGCATCCCCTCGGGGCAACCTGCGTAGAGCGCGGTGCCGAGTGGTCACCGGCGTTCGGCGGCACCCACCTGGGCAGCATGCGGCGCGCATTGGCTCGACAGCGCCGGCCTTGGCTCGCTAAAACCGACCGGAACAGCCGGGGTCGTACCAGAGAAATGGTGCTTTTCTCGATCGGATTACCGAGCCGCTTTTCCGAATGGTGCGACGCTCTCCTCCACCATCTGGTCGAACGCGCGCTGGGATCGGCCGAAGCCGTCGGCGTGAACGGGCTGGACGATTTGGCGGCGGCCGCGATCCGATCCAATGCCGCGCACCTTATCGCCTGCAGCCGCCACCCGGTGGCGCGCCTGCGCAACGAGATCGTCCAATCGCAGCGGCCCTTCCTCCTGGCGCTCGGCGAGCCGCGGGCCGCCGTGCGACGCATGTTCGAGCACCTCGCGAATGTAGCGGACGCAACGCGCGTCGCTGCCTGCAGTTGCGCCGCAATGGTCGAGCTCGCGAGGGCTCCGCACGCCCTCGTCATCGGGCCATCCGATGGGCGCAGCTTGCGGCAGCTCGCCTCGGCGATTGTGGACCACTTCGCGCTGCCGCTCGATGCGAGCGAGGTGCAGCACATCGCCGATCAGTTTACCGCCGTCGATCTGCCGGCGGAGGCGACCGATACCGAAGGCTGGTGGCGGCAGCTCTCCGAGCGGGAACAGGAGATCGCAAGCGGCGCGTTGGAAGCCTACAGCGAGCATTTTTCGAGCCAGGACATCGAGCGGCTCGTCTGGCAGCCCGAGCTCTTCTACATCGGCGAGGAGCCCGTCTCGTCGGTGCTGGCGCCGGCAACACGGCCGGCCGATCTGACCGGTCGTCCGCGCTTTGTCCTATACGGCCCCTTCATCAATCTGCCGCCGGGGCCTTGGCTGGCCGATGTCGTCCTTGGCTTCTCGGCCGAGGCCGCCGATATCGGTTTGACCGTCGAGGTGTTTGCCGGCGATCGGCTGGCATCCACCCGGATCGAGGTCGTCGGCGAGCAGGTGATCGAGACCCGGCTCGGTTTCACGATCGAGGACTCGCTGGATGAACCTGTGCAGATCCGGGTCGCCACCGAGCGCGCCGCTTTCGACGGACGGGTCGTCATCGGCTACGCCGCGATGCAGCGGCAAGCGACGGTCCCGGAGGAAACCCGCCAACGGCTGGCGAATGCGCTTCGGCGCTAGGTCGTTCCCGCCCTGATGATGATGCCGATCGACGTACAGGTGTAGCTGTCGAACAACAGCTTCAAATGCGCATAATGTTGCGGCCCGATCAGCGCATTGTCCCTGAATGGCGGCAGATCGATGAACCGGTCCATCACCCCACTTCCGGGACTGAAATCGAAGTCGACAACCTCGTGACCGTTTGCCCGCAGCCGGTTCGCCAATTCTTCGAAATGGCGCCGCTGGTAGAGGACGATCGGGTGGTTGTCGATCGTCTCGCCGTCATTGAATGTGAACTCGGTCGTGTGGACCGCGAGCCCGTACGGCTTCAGTGTCTTTACCGACTTCTCGATAAAAGCGAGCCCGTTCGCCAGCGTCCCCAGATGCTCCAGGGCACAGGTCGACCAGCAGAAATCGAATTGCCGTTCGAATTCGGGCGGAATCGCGTTCATGTCGACGGGTACGAACTCGATGTTATCGAGCAATTCGCGATCGGGGCAGATATCGGCCCGGCGAAGCGTCTCGACGGCGGCCGCATGTTGCGCCGTCATTCGCCAAACTTCGGCTTCCGGACGCTCAGAATCGAGATCGGTGGCAGTCACCCGCGCACCGTATTTCGCGAATAGACTCGGCAGCGGCTCCTCACCGCAGCCAAAGCCGAGGCCGCGCCGGCCGGGCGTAAGCAATCCATCCGCAAACAAGACCTGCGCGACGAAGCACAACTCCCAAATCTTGCGGTGGTAAATCGGGGCCGTGCGCAGTTCGTTACACCAGAAGACCAGCCAATCGGTGTCGAAATCATGCTGCGTGCAGAGTTTCGATATCAGCTGCGATCGATCGGCCCGGATCGGCCGTGGTGCAAGCTGCTCTTCGGCGAGGCGGCGCCCGAGTTCGTAGCCTAAATTCTTGATGTCGAGGAAGCCGGCAACAATGGTGTTCACATCCGCCACTTGCAGGAAGGCTTCAACTTTTGAAAGTGTATGGTGCAGCAAGCTCTCGATTTCGCGCTGTGCTCGCTCGAGTTTGAGCTGCCTGGCCTCGAATTCGGCGATGGTTTTGAAAACTCTGAACGGGTTCAGCACGGCAAGCGGGCGAAGCAGTTGCCGCGCGCGCCACATGAAGTTGCGAGCGCCGCCTGCTCCTCGTGACTCAGAGGTCATTGTAGATCGCGAGCGCCAGCTCGAGATCCTCGAATTCCTTGGCGCGCCCACGATGCAGCACGACCGCACGAGAGCAATGCGCGCGGATGATCTCGGGAACATGCGATGCCAGAATCAGGCTGCCGTTCGCGCGTTTTTCGAACAGCTCTTCTTGGGCGCGCCGCTGGAACCGCTGATCGCCGGCGGCGACCACCTCGTCGATCAGAAAGCAGTCGAAATCGATCGCCAGCGACAGGCCGAAATTGAGGCGGCTGCGCATCCCGGCCGAGTAGGTCTTGACCGGCTCGGAAAGGAATTTTCCAAGCTGCGCAAAATCCTCGACGTAATCGCGGACCTCTTCGAAGCGGCGGTTATAGAGGCGGGCGATCAGGCGGATATTGTCGTTGCCGGTCATGCTCGGCCCGATGCCGCCGAACAGCCCGACCGGCCATGACACGCTCATCGTGCGCTCGATCGTGCCGGTGGTCGGCAGTTCGATCCCGGAGATCAGCCGGATCAGCGTCGACTTGCCGGCGCCATTGCGGCCGAGCAGGGCGATTTTTTCACCGCGCGCGAGCTTGAATGTGATGTCGCTCAGCACACGAATGCGGCGGTGGTCGATCTCCGAGAAATAGTCCTTGCAGACGCCGGAAAGGTTGATCATTCGAGTTCGAGATGGGTCCGAACGTATTGCATCAACCAAAGGCCGATCAGCGTTAAAATGACCAGCAGATAGGTTAGATACCAAAGATCGTAAAAAGACTGAATGCGCGGACCGAACAGCCCGCCACGTACCATCTCGTAGCAGTGGAACGGCGGGTCGATCATCAAGGCAATACTGCGCACTTTGAGCGGCAGCCACTCTCCCAAAAAGAAGAAGCCGCTAAACCAGATGTACAGGTAACCGATCGGCGCCCAGATGTGTAATACGAGCTCCCACCGCTCGGAAAGGGCGGCGAGTATCAGGGCAATCGCAACCGACCACCATGCGGTGTAGACAAACCCAAGCAGGAATATCGTGTAGTCGTGCGGCCAATCGATAAAGCCCAACATGTAAAACACGACAAACGAGAGAAAGACCGAAGCGAGATTGCCAAGTGCTTCCAGCCCGAGCCGACCCATGCAGATATCGAGCGGCGTCACGCGCCGATGGTACAACAGCGTGGCGTTGCCGCGGATGCAATGAAGCGCGCCCGCGGTGATATGACGGAACAGAAGGAGCGGCATGTAGCCGGTCCAGACGAACGCGGTCATCGGCAGACCGTGTTCGAACGGCGCGCGGACCATTGACCATACCGCGATAACCGGGATCGCGAACACCAGCGGCTCGGCAAAGAGCCACGCGAAACCAAGGTTCCGCCGGCCCCAGCGCAGCACGAATTCGCGCTGCATCAGCGCGGCAATGACGCTCCGCTGTACTCCGAAGTCGCGGTACAGCCCGCGAAACGCGGCGGTCATCGGGTTACGCCGATGCGTGCTCGCGGATGCCGGCGACGAGCACCCACGCAATGCCATAGGCCAGGAGACAGGTGGTCACGACGATCGCGAAGGACGCGATCCGCCTCGGATAGAGCGGATAATCGGCCAGATTGGGCTGGGTTATCGTCTCCAGATAGAGTTGCTGGCGCTGCGCCTCGAGCCGGGCCGATTCAAGCGAACTGACCGACGATGCGAGCAGCTTCTCCCCGAGCAGTCGCTGCATGTCGAGCCGCTCGTACTCGGTCAAAGTAGAGGCTACGGAATTGTCGCCGCCGATGACCTTGGCGCGCTCGTCGGCGACCAGCTTCTCCAGCGAGCCGATCCGGGTCTTCAGCAGCGGGATTTGCGGGCTGCTCGGCGCGTTCTTGATCACCTCGGCAAGCTGCGCGCGTGAATTGCTTAGCTGACCTTCGATCTGCGACAGCAACAACAGCGGCCCCGCCGCCGCACTCTTCGGGTCGAGCATCTTTTGCTCAACCCGGTACGCGGTCAGCCGCTCTTGCGTCTGCGCGATGCGGCGCTCGGCCGAAGCGACCTCCCGCTGGAACGCGCCAACGGCATCCTGCCGGGCGCGCTCATTAAGATCGTTGATCAGCTGCTCGCTGTAGCTCAGCAACGCTTGACCAAGAGTCTGCGCATCTTCCGGGCGATATGCCTTGATCTGCAGCGTGGCGATGCCGGTGCTGGCATCGACCTCGACCGAGACGAAGCGCGCATAGGCCTTGTGCAGCGCCTCGAAATCGGTGCGCCAAAATTGTACCCCGGGGAAGCGTGTCAGCAGGTCGCCTTCCGGCCGGGTCAGCATCGCCCGCAAATTGTTCTTCTGCTCCAGCAGATGAACCGCATCGCGCGACATCAGGAATTCGTTTACCGCGAAGGTATCCTCCGAGCCATTTGCGGCCGGGCTGCCGAGCAGCGCCCCGATCGCGCTCAGCGGCGGCTTGCTGGGACCGCGGACGACGAACTTGACCTCGGTCACGTATAAATCCGCGGCAATCGCGAAAAAATAGATCGCGGCGATCAGCGTCGGTACCCCGACGATTGCCCAGAACCAGATGTTCATCGAGCGCAGGAAATGGGCCAGCGCATCCAATATGCCCGACCGCCGTCCAGCGGCGGCAACAGCTTCGCGGGTAAGCACCTGCGCGCGACGCACCAGATCGACCATTACCGAACCCTGAGATTTACGATCGCCTGAATAATACGCTCACCGCGCCGCGCCGGTACGAACCTTCTCGCCAGAACCGAGCATATCCAACGATGAAATCCCGTGAAAGTGCGACTTGGCAGCGATCGCAACCGCCCGGCCAGCCGTTGCGGCTCTCCTCGGTGGATCGTGAACCCAGACCTGATCGCGGAGATTGACGCCTGTCTCTGGGTGGAGCAGACAAGCCGAGCATGCGCACCGACCGGCTTACCTGGCTTCTGGCGCCGCTGCACGCGGTGGCGCTGGCAACGGCGGCGAAATCGTTCCGCGATAACCCGATTCTCGGGAACCCGGCACTGAACCGCGCCGGGCTGCATGTCCTCCGAATCCGTGCCGCGGCGGCGATGGCCGCCCGGCGGCGGCGGCATCTCGCCGCAGCGGTCGATGCGGCGGACGCGACTGCGCTCGACCGCGACGGGTTCGTCCTGAAGTCCGGTTTCCTGCCGCAACCGCAGTTTGCCGCGCTTAAAGCACAGGCGTTAGGGCTCGCCGCACCGGCACGCGAGATGATGCAGGGTGACGCGGTTACCCGCCGAATCGCGCTCGACGCGCGAGCACTGGCGCGCTCGCCCTCGCTGCGCGGCCTTGCCGAGGATTCGCGTTGGCTCGGGCTGATCCGCTACGCCGGATCGTCGGCGCTCGAGCCCGCCCTCTACATTCAGACGATCTTTTCGCGGGCCGTGCCGAATGCGCTCGATCCGCAGACCCATTTGCACGCCGACACCTTTCATCCGACGGTCAAGGCGTGGTTTTTCCTGACTGACGTTGCTGCCGATGACGGCCCCTTTACCTATGTGCCGGGCTCGCACCGGCTGACGCCGGAGCGCCTCTGCTGGGAGCGCGAGGTCAGTATTCGGGCCCGTGCCTGCGCCGACAACGAGACGCAGGAGGGCTCCTTTCGCATCGCGGAGAGCGAATTGGCGGCGCTCGGCCTGCCGCCGCCGCGCACCTTCGCTGTTCCGGCCAACACGCTGATTGTCGCCGACACGATGGGGTTCCACGCCCGCGGCCGCAGCCTTAGGCCGTCGATGCGGGTCGAGCTTTGGGCCTATGGCCGCCGCAACCCGTTCCTGCCATGGCTCGGCTGGGACCTCGCCGCGTTCCCCGGCATCAAAGGGCGGGCCGTGCCGCTGGCCTGGGCGGCGGCCGATCTCGGCGAGTGGCTCGGCTTTGGCCGCAACCCGTGGCGCGCCGCCGGAGTATCGACCCCAACCGAGCCGCCGCGGCTCGATTTGTTTAAGCCGTCGTCCGCAACCAGGACCGAGAACAAAGGCCCACCCGTCGCACAGGTCGGCGGGTGAGCGCGCATATTATTCTCGACCTGTCGCGGCTGTTGTGGCGCTCGGACCGCTTTGCCCCGACCGGCATCGATCGGGTCGAGCTGGCCTATGCCCGGCATCTGATCGCGACCGCGCGCGACCGCCTGATCTTTGTCGGGTGGTGGCAGCGGCTCGGGCTGATGCCGGACGCACTCGCACTCGCGTTCATCGACCGACTGCAGGCACTGTGGTCGGGCGATACTGTCGACCCGGCGGTGCGCAAGGAGGTGACGCGGCTCGTCCGGCGCCTGCGGCTTGCGATCGCGCTGAGTGGCGAGCGGACAATCCTGCGCCGCGCCCGGCGGGTCCGTGCTCCGCTCGTCTATCTGTTGGTGTCGCATTACCGTCTCGACCGACCGAAGGCGTTGGCCAGGATCAAGCGGCGCACCGGCGCGCGGTTCTTCTGCCTGATCCACGATCTGATCCCAATCGACTATCCCGAGCATGTCGAGCAGGGCGACGACGAGATTCATCGTCGGCGCCTCGATACCGTCGAGCAGCTCGCCGATACGGTCATCGTCAATTCCGAAGGCACGCGCGAGGCGCTGGCGCGCCATCTGGCCGAGAGCCGCCGCAGGCTGCCGGTACTGGTCGCGCCGCTCGGCGTAGATTTGGCGCCGGTTCTGGCCAGCGAACGGCCCCGCGGGGGCGCGTATTTCATCTATATCGCGACGATCGAGTCGCGGAAAAACCATCTGCTGCTGTTGCGGATTTGGCAGCGGCTGGTCGAGGAGCAGGGCCCCGCCGCGCCGCACCTGGTGCTGATCGGCCGCCGCGGATGGCAGCACGAGAAGGTGGCGGCGCAGATCGCCGGATCGACTGCCCTCGCCGCCTCGGTCGACGAGTACAATAGCCTGCCCGACGCGGCGGTAGCGCGGCTGCTCGCCGGCGCGACCGCAGCGCTCTACCCGTCCTTTGCCGAGGGTTACGGTCTCCCCGTGGCCGAAGCCTTGGCACTCGAGGTGCCCGTCATCTGCAGCGATCTTCCGGAATTGCGCGAGGTCGGCCGGCATGTGCCCGAGTACCTCGACCCTGGCGACGCCGCCGCGTGGCATGCGATGGTCAGCGATTATGCAGCGCCGGGCTCCTTGCGCCGGCAGGCGCAGGTGGCGCGGTTGTCCGGCTGGTCGGTTCCGAGCTGGGAACAGCATTTCGCGACGGTGCAGCCCTTGATCGATGAAACCGCGCGACCCGCGCCTGCCACAACGGTCCGCCGGGGCCGGGTCGGGCCGCGATGGAGGGTTCTGCTGGGCGGTCTCGCCGAGCGGCCGAACGCGGCGGCCGAGCCGGCCGAGGGACGCGCGCCCTGATGCGCTCACCACTTCCGCCAGAACAATGCGGGCGCCGTTTCGCGTCGCGGTGATCACCGGCGCCTCGAGCGGGCTCGGGGCATCGCTGGCTGCAGCCTATGCCGGACCGCGGGTCGCGCTCGGTCTGATCGGCCGCGACCGCGAGCGGCTGGCGGCCGTCGCGGAGACATGCAAATCGGCTGGCGCCGCAGTCGAAACGGCGGCTATCGATGTTGCCGAGCATGACGAGATGGCCGACTGGCTGACGGCGTTCGACCGAAACCATCCGGTCGAACTGGTGGTCGCCAACGCCGGAACCTCGGCCGGCACCGACCCCGGCGCGGCATTCGAGCCGGCGGCGACGACGATCCGGCAGATCGCCGTCAATCTTCTCGGCGTCGTGAACACGATTACGCCGCTGCTGCCGTATCTTAGCCAGCGCCGACGCGGGCGGATTGCGATCATCGCGTCGGTCGCGGCGTTGCGCGGGCTGCCGTACAGTCCGGGCTATTGCGCCAGCAAGGCCGGGGCGCGCGCCTATGGCGAGGCGCTGCGGCCGCTGCTGAAGGGGCAGGGGATCGGGGTAAGCGTCGTGTGTCCGGGCTTTTTCATGTCACGCATGACCGATCGCTGGGAAGGGCCGACGCCATTCCTCTATAGCGGCGAGCGCGCTGCCCGGCGGGTCAAGCGGGGCATTGATCGGGGCCAGGCGCGGATCAATTTTCCGCTGCCGCTGGTGCTCGGCATGCGGTTCTGCGATCTGGCACCGGCCGTGCTCGGCGACGAGATCGTGCGGCGCTTCCATTTCCGCATCCGCGCCGTGTAATCCGATGCCAACTGCAAGCCTGGTTCAGCTGATCGCCGGCGCGATTATTGTGGTCGCGGCGTGGCTGCTGCCGCGACGCGTCGCGCGGGCGCGCTTGGCGCTCCGGCCGCAGCTGCTGCTCGACGCGGCGCCGTGGCTGGTCGGCGCGGCGTTGCTGATGACCGCCACCGGGCGGCCGCTGTTCACCGGCTCCATATTGATCGCGCTGGCGGCCGGCTTTGCCCTCGCCGATCACACGATGCGGCAAACGCTGCGGGAGCCGGTGGTCTTTTGCTCGATTTCCGAGGTGCCGCAGGTTTTCACTCACCCGCATCTCTACCTGCCGTTCGCTGGGCCGGGGCTGGTGCTGGGCGGTGCGGCGGCGGGATTTGGCGTCGCCGCGGGTCTTTTGCTGATCGAGCCGCCGCTGACCCCGGCGAAGCCGCTCGTGGCGCTCGCATTGCTGGCGTTTATCGCAGTCCTCGGCTTGGTGGCCAGCCGTCCGCCGCCGCTCGCCTGCGTCGCGCGTCTGCTGCAGCGGCTGCGGCCGACCGGCGACCCGGATGCCGACGCCGCCGCATTGGGGCCGTTCGGCATGCTGTTCGCCCATGGCATCATTGCCCGCGCCGAGCGCGCCGGCCGGCAGCGGGCGCTCGCCGCGCCGGCCATCATTCACGAACGGGGCTGTGAAACCGCCGACCCGGTCGGGCCCGGCCCGGTGGTGGTGGTGCAATGCGAGTCGTTTTTCGACCCGCGCCGAGTGTCGCCCTCGGTTTCGGCCGATCTACTGCCGAATTTCGACGCCTGCTGTGCCTCGGCGGCGATGTTCGGCCGCCTCCGGGTGCCGGGCTGGGGCGCCAATACCATGCGCACCGAGTTCGCCGTGCTGACCGGCATCCCGGAGAGCGATCTCGGCTACGACCGGCTCAACCCGTACCACGCCTTCGCGCGCGTGCCGATCGCCTCCGAGGTGTGGCGGTTGCGGCGAGCCGGTTATCGTACGATCTGCCTGCACCCGTTCGACCGGCGCTTCTTCCGCCGCGATCTGGCAATGCCGGCGCTCGGCTTCGAGGCATTCCTCGGCCGCGAGTCCCTCGGCGGCTCGCGCGTGCCGCCGTATTTCTCCGACCCGGACCTGGCGCAGCAGGTACTCCGCGTCATCGACGCCGAGGGGCCGCGAACCTTTATCTTCGTGATCACGATGGACAATCATGGGCCATGGCACGGCGCCGCGCCGCCCGACCCCGCCGTCGCTGCCCTTCTCGGGCCGGAAGACTTGCCGCAGCGCGATCAGCTGATGGGGTATTTGGCTGGCGTACGCCGCGCCGACCGGATGCTTCAGATCCTGGTCGAGGGCCTCCAGCGGCGCGGCAGCAATGGCACTCTGACGTTTTATGGCGATCATCTGCCGAGCCTGTCGCAGGCATTCGGATATTTCGGCTTCGACGAGCCGCACAGCGACTATGTGATCTGGCCCGGGCCGACCGGAGCGCCGCAGCACATCGATCTGCCGGCGCACCGGCTTGGCCGGGCGGTCGTCGATCACGTGCTCGGCGTCACTGAAAAGCGCGCCGCCGACACCCAAGCACTACCCGGACTCGCGCCAGCCTCGATCCCGGTGCTGGTCCCCGGCTTTGCCGATGACGGTAGCTGAGCTCGCCGGCATCAAGGCGGCGCCGGCGACCGCGCCGTTCCGGCCGCCCTATCCGCCGCGGCCACACAAGCCGCTTGGGCCGCTCGCCGCGCTGGCGACCGCCCGCCGCAACTTCCTCGCCGTGTTCGAAGAGAAGTGCTTCGAATACGAGACCTTTTCGACCCGGCTGCTGAATCGGCGGGTGTTCGTCTGCAACAGTCCCGACACGGTGGCGCAGGCGTTCATCGCGATGCATGACAGCTTCGAGCGCAAGACGCCGCAAATGCGGCACGCGCTGACGCCACTCCTCGGCGACGGGCTCTTCATCAGCGACGGCGACACCTGGCGGCAGCGGCGTCGCATCGTCGCGCCGATCGTGCACGCCTCGCGCATGTCGCTGTTCGCACCGATCATGGTCGAGGCCGCGGCGGAAGCGGCCGCGCGCTGGACGTCCCTGCCGGACGGAGCGCCGATCGACGCGCTGCGCGACATGGCGACGCTGACCGCCGAGATCATCTGCCGCGCCGTCTTCGGACCCCGCCTCGGCCACGAACATGCGACCGAGATCGTCGCCGCCTTCAGCGACTATCAGCGCCTGGTCGGCCAGCTCGACCTGCTCTACCTGCTCGGCCTGCCGGATTGGCTGCCGCGGCCGCGTTCGCCGGCGATCCGCCGCGCCGCGCGCCGCATCCACCGCGTCCTCGACCGCATCATCCGCGAATGCGAGGACCGCAGCGCTACCGGCGAGGATTCGATGATCCGCCACCTGTTCGAGGCGCGCGATCCCGAAACCGGCGAGGCGCTCGACCGCGAGGCGCTGCGCAATGAAGCGGCGGTGATCTTTATGGCGGGCCACGAGACGACCGCCAATTCGCTCGCCTGGACCTGGTATCTGCTGTCGCAGGCCCCGGAAGTGGAGGCGCGGCTGCATGCCGAACTGGCCGCCGTGCTCGCTGGCTGCTTGCCGAACCTGGAAGACGTGCCGCGCCTCGTTTACACGCGCGCGGTGTTCGAGGAGGCGATCCGGCTCTACCCGCCGGTGCCGTTGCTCGGCCGCCAGGCGTCGCGGGCCGAGACGATCCGCGGGCGGGCGATCCCGGCCGGCTCACTCGTGATCGTCATTCCTTGGCTGCTGCACCGTCACAAGCGGCTGTGGGACAGCCCGGACCATTTCATGCCCGAGCGGTTTCTGCCCGAGAACGCCGGGGCGCGCGAGCGCTATAGCTATGTTCCGTTCAGTCTTGGGCCGCGGGTCTGCGCCGGCCAGGCTTTCGGATTGACCGAGGCAATCCTGTGCCTGGCCACCCTGGCCCAACGCGTCAGCCTGCGCTTGGCGCCGGGCGCGGTGGTCGAGCCGATTTGCCGACTGACACTGCGCCCCGGGGACGGCCTGCCCATGCTGGTTCAGCACCGGGGGTAACTCAGGCTGTCTGCGGCTCCGCGGCGACCGGCCGGGTTTGTTCCGCTTCGGTCAGATAGTCGGGCAGGGGCCATTCCGGCCCGTAGATTGTCCGCAGCGCCGCCGCCGGGTCGGCGATCCGGTCCCGCAGCCGCACCGGGCCGCAGGTGATCGTGAAGTAGTCGTATTCACCGGCGACTTCGTTCGCCATCAGGAACTGGAAATGAAGGCGGAAGAAATTGTAGCGGATGCGCCGGTAGGTCGCCGGTGACAGCAGATCCTTGAACCGCGGCGAGCGGATCACCGGGTTGAGCTGGGGCCGGTCGCCCAGATCGAGGCTCAGGTCGCGGACCGGGTCGAACCCGGCCGCGTTCAGCGGGTCCTGCGGTGCCTGGTAATCGACCCATAAAAGCAAGGGCGTTGTCGCCAGCCGCGCGATATCGCGGCGCAGCGGTTCGGCCTTCCGCACGATCGCGCTCAATGGCAGTTCGCCGCCAATCGTCATTAGGCAGAGGGCCGGCCCGCCCTCGCCGAGATCGGGAGCGTGCGCCAATACCCGCGCCGCCAACTGGGCCGCCATTACAGAGCCGGTGCTGTGACCGACGATCAACACTTCCTGTGCATTGGTCGAGCGGATGGCCGCGGCAACGCGGTCGCAAAACCGGTCGAGCCGCTCTTCGAAATCCGGCCGGCGCCCGGTCGCGTGCTGCCAATTAAACACCCAGGCATCGAGCATCAGATAGATGAAGGCCCGGCGCACGGTGCGGTCGGCGGCGGACAGCAGCCCGATAGCGACGGGCAGCGCCAGCGCGAGCTTTGCCGCGAACGCGAGCGGCACCGCCAACGCGAGCAGCGCAACGAGGCCGTAGGCCGCTCCGAAGCTGGCGGCGAACAGCGCCAGCAGCGCCACCCATGGGTACAGCATCATCAGCCCGAATTGCCAATCGATGCGGTAGATCTTCGGGATCACCCCATCGTGCAACGCCTCGGCCAGCGCGGCGATCAGCAGCGGCATCCGATAAAACCACGAGCGCTGCAGGTCGCGCTCGACCAGATCGTGCCAGCACAGCATTTCGTAAGCGGTTTCGGTGCGCCACTCGCCCTTGCTGGCCGTCACCGACCAGCGCTGCGCCGGCACTGCCTCATCCCGCTCCACCGAGCCGATCTCGCGGACAATGCCGAAGCGGCGCGCCGTCTGTGCGAAGCCGGTGACGAACAATCTGCGGTAACGGGTCTCGGCGTCCGGGTCGTAGCCCGGGCAATAAAAGACGAGCCGCTTGGTGACCGTTGCGCTCACCCCGGGGCGGCGGCTTCCGCCAGCGCGGGCTCGCGCGACGCAAGGCCCGCCTCCCGCAGTTCAACCGTCATGCGGATGCCGTGTGCCGGGCGCAGATTGGTCCAGGCGCTCGGCACGACCGGGAAATCGCGCACGAGGCGGAAGCGAAGGCGCTGCGCCAGCGCCGCCGCACCGATCAGGATCTGCAGCATGCCAAGGCTGGCGCCGATGCAGACATGCGGCCCAATCGAGAACGGCAGGTAGGCGTAGCGCGAGCGCGAGGCCGACCGCTCCGGGCTGAACCGGTCGGGATCGAAGTGGTCGGGGTGATCCCACAATCTCCGGTGCCGGTGCACCACCCAGGGGACGACCACGACGATCGAGTTGCGCGGGATGCGCCGGCCGCAGATCAAATCGTCTTCACGCGTCAGCCGGAACATCGCCGGCAATGGCGGATAGAGCCGCATCGTCTCGTCCACCACCCGACGCAGATAGGTCAGCCGGCCGATGTCATCCGGCCTCAAGGCGCCGCCGAGCACCTCGTCGAGTTCGGCATGCAGGCGCGTTTCCGCCTCGGGGAACAGCGCGAGCAGGTACCAAATCCAGGTCAGCGGGCGAACCGGCGTCGCCGCGGTCGAGCCGAGAGTCAACGCCTCGTCGCGGAATTCGCTGAGGCTCAGCCGCTCGCCGCTGTTGCGGTCGCGGCAGTTGGCGAGGTGCCACAGCAGGTCCTTGCCACCGTTCCAATCGGGATTGCGCCGCTCTGCGAACATGCGGTCGAGCACAGGGAAGTAGTGGCTCGGACCGGTCCGCGCCTCGCGATACCGGTCGATCTTGCGCAACGGACCCGGAAACGGCAGGAAATCGAACACGCTGAAGCGGCCCGGATAGACCCCCATGCGCAGCAGCATCGGATCGAGCGCGCGGTCTTCCCCGGCAAAGACATGCCCGGCCGCCTGGGTCATCCAGGCGGTCGCCATGTCGGCGACATCGATGTCCGCCTCGGGGAGCGATCGGGTGAACTGATCCACCAGCCGGGCCGCGAGGTCGCACAGCATCGGTGCGGCGAGCTGGGCGGCGCGATGGTCGAGCGTCGGGTTCAGCAGGTGCCGATGCCGCTGCCAGGTCTCGTGGTCGGCCGAGAGCAGGCCGCTGCCGGCATCGAAGTGGAACATCCGCCGGTTCTGATCGAGCCGGACATAGTTTTCGTGGTTGTCCTGCAGCACCCGACGGATGCCCTCCGGGTCGCTGACCACGAAGGTGCGGTAAGACAGGAACCGGCGTTCCACGACCAGCTCGTCGAACAGCTGCTCGTCGCAGGCTTCGAGTGTGTTGCGGAGCCCGATCCGCAGCAGCTGCCATGCCGACAGCGGCTGCGACGGCCGCTTCGGCATGACCGGCACGGGCGCCGCCTCGGGGTGATTCGCGATCATGATGCCCGCGATCGTCATGCCTTGCGGGCCTCGACCGTGACCTTGATGCCGTGCGCCGGCCGCAGGCTGGTCCAGCCGATCGGCTCGACCGGATGGCCGGGCACCAGATGAAACCGGAAGCGCTGGGCCCAGATCGCCACCAGGATCGTCATCTGCACGATCGACAGCGGTGCGCCGGTGCAGATATGCGGGCCGATCGAGAACGGGATATAGGCGTAGCGCGAACGGCTGCGCGCGTTCTCCGGGCTGAAGCGGTCGGGATCGAACCGGTCCGGCTCGTCCCACAACCGGCGGTGGCGATGGATGATCCACGGCGCGATCGTCACGATCGAACGGCGCGGGATCGGCCGGCCGCAGACGACGTCGTCGGCCGCCACCGTCCGCATCATCACCGGCAGCGGTGGGTAGAGGCGCATCGTCTCGTCGATCACCTGACGCAGATAGGGCAGCGCCGGAAAATCGTCGAAATCGGGAGAGCGGCCGGAAAGCACCGCATCCAGTTCGGCATGCAATCGCCGCTCGACTGCCGGATGCAAGGCGAGCAGATACCAGATCCAGTTGAGGACCCGCAGCGGCGTCACCGCCGTGTTCGCCAGGGTAAGCGCCTCGTCGCACAGTTCGGCGTCGCCCAGCCGGTCGCCGCTGGCGCGGTCCTGTGCCTGGACAAGGCGCCATAGCAGATCCTTGCTGCCGGTGTAATCCGCTGCGCGCCGCTCCGCGATCAGCTCCAGCAGCAGGGGTTCGAAACGCTGTCCCTCGTTGCGCAACCCGAGCAACCGCGCAACCGCGGCCGGGATCGGCAGCACATCCAGCAGGCTGAAGCTGCCGGGGTATTTCGCCATGGTCCGGACGAATGGTTCGATGCGGCGGTCTGGTCCGGCAAAGAGATAATTCGTCGCCGCCGCGATGAACCGGGCAGCCGCGTCGCCGATGTCGATCTCCGCGCCGGGCGGCATGCTCGCCAGGAATTGCGCCGCATCCTCGGCGAACCCGGTCAGCGCCGGGACGTCGGCCTGGACGGCACGGTAGTCGAGGATCGGGTTGATCAGGCGCAGATGGCGCCGCCACACTTCGCCTTCGGCGCAGAGCATCCCGGTGCCGGCGGCGAACCGGAATACCCGCCGGCTCTGCTCCAGGCGCGGGTAGTTGTCGCAATTGTCCTGCAAGACCCGGCGCACCCCGTCCGGGTCGCTGATCACGAAGGCGCGCCGGCCGAGGAAGCCTCGCTCGACGATCGGCTCCTCGAACAGCTGCTCATCGCAGGCCGCGACCGTGTTCGTCAGCCCGACCCGGAGCAACTGCCAGTTCGACAGCGGCCGCGCCGGCCGCGGCGGCATTGCCAGGATCGGCACGGCCTCGGCGATGGCCATCGCTTCGCCCTAGGCCGCCGCGACCCGTGCCGGGCGCGGCTCGGCGGCGACGAAGAGGCCCTTGTCGATGCGCAGGGTCAGAAAGCCGCCCACGGGCTCGATCGACCGGTCCGGCTGCAGCCGAAAGCGGAAGCGCTGCGCCAGCGTCGCGACGATCAGCAGCATCTCCATCATCGCCAGCGAGGCGCCGACGCAGATCCGCGGGCCGAGCGCGAAAGGCAGGTAGGCGAAGCGGTGGCGCGCCGCGCTGTTTTCTTCGTTGAACCGTTCCGGATCGAAGCTGTCGGGCTCCGACCACAATTTCCGATGCCGATGCACGACCCAGGGCAGGATCGCGACGATCGCGCCCTTCGGGACGCGGCGGCCGCATAAGACGTCGTCCGCCGCGGCGGTCCGCAGCATCGCCGGGATCGGCGGATAGAGGCGCAGGCTCTCGTCGATCGCCTTCCGCAGGAAAACGAGGCGCGGCAGGTCGTCGGCGCTTGGCACCCGGTTCCCGAGCACGGTCTCGATTTCGGCCTCGACTCGAGCTTCGGCCCAGGGATGCATTGCCAGCAGGTACCAGACCCAGCTCAACCCGCGCATCGTCGTATCGACCGCGCCCAGCGCCAGGGTCACCACCTCGTCGCGCGCCTCATTGTCGCTGAGCGGCCTGCTGGTCGTGCGGTCGCTGGTATTGACCAGCCGCCACAGAAGATCGCGCTCGCCGCCGTAATCGGGCCGGCGGCGCTCGGCGATCAATTCGTAGAGCAGCGGGTCGAAGGCGTGGCCGGTGCCGCGCATCGCATCGCGGCCATAGATGAATTGCAATCGCGATGGGACCTGCAGGAAGTCGAGCACGCGGCGGCGCCGGTCGTTTTCGATAAAGGCCTGCAGCAGCGGTTCGATCTTGGCGTCGCCGAATAGCCGGCCGATCGCGGCAACCAGCAGCCGGGTCATGTCGTCGGCGATGTTGAAATAGGCGCCGGCCGGGCGGGCGGCGATCGCTTTCGCCAGCCCTTGCGCCAACTCGGCCACCATCGGCGCGTAACTCAACACCGAACGCTGGTCGAGCATCGGCCCGATCAGCCGCCGATGCCGCAGCCAGGTTTCGCCTTCGGCCGTCAGCAAACCGTCGCCCAGCCCTGGCGCCAGAACCTGCCGCATCTGCTTGACGCGGGGATAATTGTCGAAATTGTCGAGCAGGACCCGGCGAATGCCTTCGGGGTCGCTGAGCACGAAGGTGCGGTACCACAGGAACCGGCGCTCGACGATCGGCTCGTCGAACAGCTCTTCGTCGCAGGCGGCGATCGAGTTTCTACGCGCCACCCGGATCAGTTGCAGGCTCGACAGCGGACGCGCCGGGCGCGGTGGCATCGCCATGCGTGGCGCGGCCTCTGTCTCGGCAACACGGTCCATGCGCTCGCTTCTCTTCCCCTGACCCGCCGACTCTAGCCCACACGAAGGCGGGCGGACAACGCGGGCAGCCGTCGCCCGGCGCCGGTTGACAGCGGCGACGGACGGGACCGAACATCGCCCGTCACGACCGGCGGAAGTGGGGCAGCGCGATGGAAATGCAGGGCCGAACCGTGATCGTCACCGGCGGCGCCTCCGGGATCGGCCGGGCGACGGCACTGCTGATGGCGCGCGAAGGGGCTCGGGTACTCATCGGCGACAAAGATGAGACAGGCGGCAAGTCGACCGCCGAGCAGGCTGGGCACGACGCCGAATTTCTGCCGCTCGACCTCGCCGATCCTGTCGCGATCGAGGTCTTTGCCGCCGCTGTTCACCAGCGGGCCGAGCATATCGATGGGCTCGTCAACGGCGCCGGCTGGGATCGCATCCAGCCCTTCATGGAAAACCCGCCGGAGATGTGGGACGAGCTGATCGCGATCAACCTGCTCGGCGCGGTGCGGCTGACCCGGGCGTTGCTGCCGCCGATGATCGCGGCGCAGCAGGGCAAGATCGTCAACATCTCGAGCGATGCGGGGCGCGTCGGCAGCACCGGCGAGACCGTCTATGCCGCGGCCAAAGGCGGGTTGATCGCCTTCACCAAATCGCTGGCGCGCGAGATGGCTCGCTATCGCCTCAACATCAATTGCGTCTGCCCGGGACCGACCGACACGCCGCTGTTCCAGCGCCAGCCGGAGCGGATGCGCGAGGCGCTGACCCGGGCGATTCCGTTCAGCCGCATCGCCCAGCCGGAGGACATCGCCGAGGCGGTGATGTTTTTCCTTGGCCCGCGCTCGGATTACATCACGGGCCAAGTCTTGAGCGTCAGCGGCGGCTTGACGATGGTAGGATAGACGCTGCCGCGCTGCCGTCGCATTTGTCTGCCTATAATTTCAACGAAGGGCGCAACCGAACGAGGGAGCACCACCATGTCCCGCTTCGTGCCGATACTGGCCGCCGCGCTGCTGACCGTTAGTTCTGCCGTCTGGGCGCAATCGACGCCGCCGCGCGAGCCGAGCGCGCAGGAAAACGTCCGCCAGAGCGAGCAGTATGAGCGCGCGTTGTGCGGCAACGCCGCCTTCCGGGAGAAGCGCATCAAGCAGGAATGCGGCTCGATCGACGACCCGCAGATGCATGAGAGCTGCATTGCCTCGTTCAATTGCGGCGCGGCCGCGGCACCGCATCGCCGCCGCAGCAACAAGCCGCCGCCGTCCGAGACGGTTCGCTGAAGCAGAAGCCGATATCAGAGCAATAGAGGTCGAGCAGACATGGCATTGACGCAGAACTGGGTCGTCCGCAAACCGGGGGTGGCCTCGCGCGGCGGCATCGTCGCGTCGCAGAACGGCGTCGCCGCGACAGCCGGCGCCGATATCCTCGCCGCCGGCGGCACCGCCGTCGACGCGGTCGTCGCCACCGCGTTCGCGTTGAGCGTGCGCGAACCGTGGAACAGCGGTCTCGGCGGCGTCGGCTTCATGGTGGTGCATCCGCCGGGCGCGACCCGCGCCGAAATCGTCGATTTCGGGCCGATTGCGCCGCGCGGCCTTGACCCCTCCGCCTTCAAGCTGACCGGCGAGACCGCGAGCGACCTCTTCACCTGGCCGCAGGTCGAGGGCGACCGCAATGTGCATGGGCCGTTATCCATCGCGGTGCCGAGTGCGGTGCGCGGTTACGCGCTGGCGCTTGAGCGTTTCGGCCGCACCCCGTGGCGCGACCTGCTGGCCCCGGCGATCGCCTTGGCCAAGCAGGGGCTGCCGGTCGATTGGTATGTGACCTTGAAAGTCGCGACCGAGGCGGAGACCTTGCGCCGCTACGACGAAAGCCGCCGCATCTATCTGCCGAACGGCCTGCCGCCGGTCGGCCCGGCCGCAGGCGACCCGCCATCGATCCTACAGGGCCGGCTGGCCGACACGCTGGCGCGGCTCGCTGAATGCGGCCCGGACGATTTCTACGCCGGCGACATCGCGCGGGCGATCGTTGCCGATATCGCCGCCGGCGGTGGCTTCCTCTCGGCCGACGATCTGGCCGGCTGCCGGGCGCGAACGGTGCCGTCGCTCGACATCCCGTATCGCAGCGTCACCTTCCAGGCGGCGCGCGGCCTGACCGCCGCGCCGACCCTCGCCGACGTGCTCGACCGCCTCTCCAGCAAGAGCTTCGCCGGCGCTCCGGACGCCACCTATTTCGAGTCGATCGTCGATGCGCTGCAGCAGGCTTACGCGGCGCGGCTGGAGGGCCTCGGCGATGTGCAGCCGGGCTCGGAGGAAAGCTGCACGACCCACATCACCGCGGTCGACCGCGACGGCGGCGTCGCGGCGCTGACGACGACGCTGCTGTCGAGTTTCGGCAGCCGCTATGTGCTGCCGCAGACCGGCATCCTAATGAACAACGGCATCATGTGGTTCGACCCGCGGCCGGGTCGGCCGAACTCGATGGCGCCGGGCAAGCGGGCGCTCAACAATATGTGCCCGCTGATCGTCGCCCGCGACGGGCGGCCGCGCTTCGGTGTCGGCGCCTCCGGCGGCCGGCGAATTCTCGCCGCGGTGCTGCAGATGGCGAGCTTTATCGTCGATTTCGGCATGACCCCCGAGGAGGCGGCGCACCACCCGCGCGTCGATGTCAGCGGCGATTCCGGCGTGACGCTCGACCGGCGCCTGCTGCCGGCGGTGCTCGACCGGCTTGGCAACCGGCCGGGCGCCGCGCTGGTCGAGCACACGGTATGGCCGCAGCGCTTCGCCTGCCCGAACCTCGTCCTGCGCGGCGAGGATGGCCTCAATTACGGCATCTCTGATGCGATGACCCCGTGGTCGGCGGCGATCGCCGAACCCGGTAAGGACGCCTGAGGCTAGCGCGGTAGGCGCGTCCCCAAACCGCGCTCGCTCGCGATGCGGTAAACCGCGGCCGCGGCGGCGAGGTCGCCGAGCACATGGCCGGCGAAGACGAACCAGATGCGGTCCTCGGGCCGCTGCCTGCCGGGGTGCCGGCCGGTCAGCATCGTTCCGAGATCGGTGCCGAATTCGGCGGGCGCCTTGAGCCGGTCCTGCGCGACGAGGCCGCGGCTTTCCTCGGCATCGTCGGTCGCGATCAGGTCGAACGCCGGATAGCCCGCCGGCAGCCACGAGCGGCCGAGATCGACGCCGATCGCCAGCGCCCCCGGCTTCAGCCGTGCCGGGTCGAGAAAGGCGCGCCAGCCCGCGTATTCCGGCACGGTCGAGACCGCGATATCGGCGCCGGCCAGCACGTCCGCCGCATCGCCGGCCAGCCGCACCTCCCAGCCCGCCGCGCGCAGCCAATCGACAAACGCATCACGGCTCGCCGCCCCGCGCCCCAGCACCGCCGCCCGCTTCAGCCCGGGCCGGACATGCCGCAGATACAGCGCGTGGCTCCGTGCCTGCACGCCGCAGCCGATAAACGCGACGGTCTCCGGATCGGCAATCGCCAGCCGCTTCGCCGCGGCGGCGCTGACCGCGGCGGTGCGCGCGCCGGTGATCCAGTTGCCGTCCATCACCGCGACCGGCAGGCCGGTTTCGAGATCGTTGAGCGCGATCAGCGCCGACACGTTCGGCAGGCCGCGCGCCGGATTGTCGGGCGACACGCCGAACCATTTGGTGCCGGCCAGCCGCGATTCGTCGAGCGTGCCGGTCAAGCTCTGGAAGAAATGGCCCGTCCCGATTGGCACCCGGCCCTTGCTGCCGACCCGTGCCCGGGGAACTGAAGACCCGGCGGCGAGCGCGGCAAAGGCCTCTTCGATTGCCTGGATCAGCTCGGCCGGGCCGAGCCCGGCGGCCTCGACATCGCCGCGCGACAGGTACAGCAGGGTGCCATCGTCGGGCCGCGGTGTTGCCATCTGCTCGTCACCGGCATGTGTTCACAATCCAGCGCTTAAAGCATAGTGGCGCGATGAATGACATTGCCGAGGCCGCGCGGGTTTCACCGGCGGCCAAGCCCCCGATCGTCCGGCCGCGCGACGCCGCCTCGCTGATCCTGCTGCGCGGCTCGGGAAGCGATCTCGAGCTCTTGGCCGGCCGCCGGCCGCTGCACATGAAGTTCATGCCCGGCGTCTATGTCTTTCCGGGTGGCGCCATCGACCGCAACGACGGCAGGCGCTGGCGCGTCGAACAGGGCGGCGAGCGCCTGCCGCCACGCCTGCTGCGCTGCGCCCGCGCCGCCTTGCGCGAGACCTGGGAGGAGACCGGCGTGCTGGTCGGCCGGCCGGCGGACAATCCGGGCAGCGCCGATCCGGCGATGATCCCGATCGAGGCGGCCTATGCCGGGCAGGGGCTCGTCGCCGCGATCGACGCCCTGGCCTATGTCGGGCGCGCCATCACCCCGACCCCGGTGTTCCGCCGCTTCAACACGCGTTTCTTCTTGGCCGATGGCGAGCACGTCTTCGGCGAGCTGCAATCGAACGGCGAGTTCGAGGATTTGCGCTGGCACCCGGTCGGCCGTCAGAGCCTGTCGCCGTTCCGGGACGTCACGCAATTCATGCTGGCGCGGGCGATCGCGCTGCGCGACGGCACCGCCTCGCCCGACGCGCCGCTGTTCTGCTCGGTGCGCGGCACTCGTCAGGTTCGGGTCTGCCGCGAGGCGATCGTCGATCTTTAATCGCCCGCGCCGCTACAGCAGCCCGGCCATGAGATTGATGCTGAGCGCCAGGATCACCGTGTTGAACAGGAACGACAGGATGCCGTGCGCCAGCACCAGCCGCCGCCATGGCTGGCTCGCCACCTGCACGTCGGAGACCTGGCTGGTCATCCCGATGACAAACGAAAAATAGAGAAAGTCCCAGTAGTCGGGCGTGCCGCTCTTTTCGGGGAACAGCAACCCCGGCGGGTCGCGCTCCGGCGCGCTGTAGAATTCGTGGGCGTAGTGCACCGCGAAGACGGTGTGGGCGAAGCTCCACGACAACAGGATCGTCACGCCGGCGAACACCGCCAACTCGACCGATACCCGTCCCCCGGTGCCATGCGCCTCATGCAGCACGCCGAGCACCGCGAACATGCTGAAGAAGGCGGCGCCGGCGATCAGCGTCAGGATGGCCCAGCGCGTCTGGTCCTCCAGTTCGGCCCGGGTGCGCATCGATGCCGGCGTCGCCCGCGCCGCCATCGCCAGGATCAGTCCTAGGAAGATCGCGATGCCGGTGTCCCAGCCGATCGCCGCTCGCATCGACAGCGGCGCACCGGGGATCGCCAGCGCGACGAGCAGACCGAGGAGCAGCGACAGCAGCAGCCGCTGCCGGGCCTGGATGCGACGCTGGATGCGCTGGGAAAACCGGCCGCGCGGCCGCGCCGCCGTCGCCGCCATACTTACGTTTCCGGGCCGCCGATGCCGAGCCGCGGCATCTCGATCGCCGGGCAGCGGTTCATCACCACCTTGAGCCCGGCCGCTTCGGCCCGCGCCGCCGCCCTGTCGTCGCGCACCCCGAGCTGCATCCACACGATTTTGGCGCTGGCGGCGATCGCGTCGTCGACCGCGGCGCCGGCGAACTCGCTGCGCCGGAAGACATCGACCATGTCGACCGGCTCCGCGATATCGGCGAGGCTCGCATGGCAGCGCTCGCCGAGGATGTCGCCGTCGCAGGCGTGCGGGTTCACCGGGATTACGCGATAGCCGTGCCGCTGTAGATAGCGCATGACGCCGTGGCTCGGCCGATGCGGCCTGGGGCTGGCGCCGACCACCGCGATCACCCGCACCCCGGTCAGGATGTCGCGCAGATAATCGTCGGTGTAGGGCAGATCGTGGTTCATCGCACTCTCATCGGTGGAGCCTGCTACCTAACGAGATTGCTTCGCTCTGCTCGCAATGACAGCAGAAACAGGTTGTCATTGCGAGGAGCGCAGCGACGAAGCAATCTCGCGCCGCATTAATTCCAGCGGAGTCCGGGTAATGCCCCTGCAAACGCGCCCGCTGCATCCGAGCCTCGCCTGCGAGGTCGAGGGGCTGTGCCTATGGCGGCCGCTCGCCCCCGGCACGATCGGGGAATTGCGCGCGCTGTGGTCGCAATTCGGCGTGCTGGTGTTTCGCCGCCAGGCCTTGAGCGAAGCCGAGCTCGCGCAATTCTGCGCCCTCTTCGGCCCGCTGGAGCGCACCGTCCGCTCCGATTGGGCATCGCCCGCGGTGCCCGAGGTCACGGTGCTCTCGAACCTCCAAGACGGGCTCGGCCGGCCGATCGGCGGTCTCGGCGACGGTGAATTGCAGTGGCACTCCGACCAGTCCTACATGGTGAAGCCCGCGACCGGGGCGGCGCTCTACGCGCTGGAATTGCCGCCCGAGGGCGGCGAGACCTTCTGGGTCGATCTGCGCGCCGCCTATGCCGCGCTGCCGCGCAAGCTGCGCGCCCGGGTCAGCGGCCAGCGCGGCATCTTCGACTACACCAAGCGGCTCGCCGGCTATGGCCGCGACAGCGACCAGAATATCTCCGAGGAGGCGAGGGCCAAGACGCCGCCGGTCACCCATGCGCTGGTCCGCGCCCATCCGCAGACCGGCGACCGCTCGCTCTACCTCGATTCGACGACGACCACCGGCATCGACGGCATGGACCCGATCTCCGGCCCGGCCTTGCTCGACGAAGTGTATGAGGCGGCGACCCGCGACGAATTCGTCTATGCCCATCAATGGCAGGTGGGCGACCTCGTGCTGTGGGACAACGGCTTCACGATGCATCGTCGCACCCCGTTCGACCCCGGCGCGCGCCGCCTGATGAAGCGGATGACGCTGCAGCTCGACCCGCATCGCCACGTGATGCCCGACGGCGCCTTGGCCGAAACCGGAACCGGCATGCCGGTTTAGCGCCTAAATCCCTCGAGAGACGGACCTGTTACAACGCGATGACAGACCGGTGATTTTCTTAATCTGATCGGTTCAATCTCGCTGGACCGGGCGCTAATATTTGCGGCGTGTCCGATGATGACGATAACGATTTTATCAGGCAGGCGGCCGCCGAGTACGTTCAAGCCCATGGACCGGCTGCGGTCGATTGGCTCGAAGAACATGCCGAGCTCGCCGACAGCCTCGAAGACTACGACTCGGCCGATACGTGGCGCGAGATAGCTGCCGCCGCTAGGTCGATCCTCGCATCGACATCACGCTGACGCCCCGGCAATGAAAGGCGCTGAGGCGCGGCAAGGGGATTGCTTCAGCCGGCGCACCAATGCACGCGCATGAGGGGTAGGCTGCTGATGAACAGCCTCCCCGGACCCAGAATTCCTTCCGGCTGGCCCTGACCAATCGCCAAAGGCGAACATCCCGGCTCGCGTTCGTCCAACCCGTTTCGAATCGAACGGAACCCTGGGGTTCGGGTGTTCGGTTTCTAGGTCCGCGCCGGTTGCGGTCCCGAGCTAGACCCAACAAGGATGTAACCCGATGAAGACAATCGCTATGGCAATTGCTGCCGCCGCCGTCCTGGCGCTGAGCGTGCCCGCCAACGCGCATATGCGTTGCGGCTGGCAGTGGCCGAATGACGACGTCAACGCCAACACCGTGCACCCGACCTTCACCTCGACCGACTGCATGGCCAATCAGCTGAACAGCCAGGAACTGATGAATCTGCCCCGCTAACCTGCGGCCACACCGAAGGGCCGGCCGGGAGCGATCCCGCGCCGGCCCTTTTGTTTTTGGAACCGAAGCGCGAATTGCTGGCGCTGTTTTGTCCTGCTCGTGCGCTGTTTGGGCTGTCAGCACCATAATTCCACTTTTGCACTTGATAAAATCATAATTTTGTGCTATATTACATGGTCAGATCGCAATCCGGATTAGGACTGCGCGCATCACTGGGGAGAATGGGGCATGCCTGCTGATTCACTGCTGAAGCAGGGTTTGCAGGAGGGGTCACAGGATCGTTCACAGGTCAGGCGCACGCGCGCCGGACGCTTCACCAAAGGCCAATCCGGCAATCCGGCCGGGCGGGCGGCGGGCTCGCGCAACCGGGCCACGATCATCGCCGAGCAATTGCTCGATTGCGAAGTGCGCTCGCTGACCCGCAAGGCCCTCGAAATGGCGCTCGCCGGCGATCCGGCGGCGCTGCGGCTCTGTCTCGATCGGATCATCGGCCCGCGCCGCGAGCGGCCGCTCAATTTCACGCTGCCGCCGATCGAGAGCGCCGCCGACCTGCACGCCGCGATGGCGGCGATCACCGGCGCGGTCGGGCGCGGCGAGCTCACCACCGGCGAAGCCTGGGAGCTGTCGCAGACCGTCGAAACCTTCATCCGCGCGATCGACGCGGCCGATTTCGAGCGCCGCCTGCAGGCTTTGGAGGCGGGCAATGCGCGCCGGCCATAAATCCCGCCTTTCCCGGCTCGCCGTCCCTCTCGACGAGGCGAGGCCGAGGCGGTCCGCCAACGCGGGTACCTGCGGTTCCAGGCCGCGATCTGCCGCATGATCCGCGATGCTATGCTGGACGCGGGCGTCGACCCGGCCTCGTCGCCGACCCTTTGCGAACACGAAGCCGCGTTGGCCGATTTCGTCGATACGCCGGAGTTGCAACGTGCGGACGCCGCATTCCGAGCCGCACGCGATCAGCGGGAGGATGCCCAAGGCGACGACGTGCGCGAAAAGCTGATGGCCAAGCTCGATCTGATCGGTCGGCACTTCGCCGACGGCTCGTTGCCCGATTTCGCGCACGAGCCGTTCATGGTGCTGCTGGGGT
>DATARH010000324.1:0-5132 GCA_036264235.1 Allostellaceae bacterium | reverse complement strand
GTCCGTCCGGACGCACATTGGTGCAGACGAAGATATGGTGCTGGTAAAACAGCTCCGGATCGGCCGGCTTATCTGCCATTCATGTCTCCCTCAAAGCAACGGCGGAGCGCCCCTCGCAATCCGCCGTTCCGCTTCCAAGATGGGTGAACCGTAACCTGTCGCGCCGTGGGCGGCAACAAAGGAGCGCGCCGATGTCACCCCCAAATCAGGGCAAGAACCGCCTCGGCGACGAAACCAGCCCCTATCTGCTGCAGCACAAGGACAACCCGGTGCATTGGCAGCCTTGGGGGCCCGATGTCCTCATGGCCGCCAAGGCCGAGGACAAGCCGATCCTCCTGTCGGTCGGCTATGCAGCCTGTCATTGGTGCCATGTGATGGCGCATGAGAGCTTCGAAAACCCGGAGATCGCGGCGGCGATGAACCGCGATTTCATTAATATCAAGGTCGACCGCGAGGAGCGCCCCGATCTCGACGCGATCTACCAGCACGCGCTGTCGCTGATGGGCGAGCAGGGCGGCTGGCCGTTGACGATGTTCCTCACCCCCGAGGGCGAGCCCTTCTGGGGCGGCACCTATTTCCCGCCGGAGCCGCGCTGGGGCCGCCCCGGTTTTCCGCAGGTGCTGCAATCGCTGGCCGCGGCCTATCGCGATAAGGCCGAGGCCATTTCCAACAATGTCGCGGCGCTGCGCCAGGCGCTGCAGCGGCTGGGCCGGCCGGAGCCGGGCGACGCCGTTGCGGTGTCGCCCGAGCTGCTCGACCGCATCGCCGAACGGCTGTTGCGCGAGGTCGATCCGATCCATGGCGGCATCGGAACCGCGCCGAAATTCCCGCAATGCGGCATCTTCGAATTGCTCTGGCGCGCCTGGAAGCGGACCCGCACCCCCGCCTATCGCGACGCGGTGTTGCGCACCCTGACCAATATCTGCCAGGGCGGCATCTACGATCATCTCGGCGGCGGCTTCGCCCGCTATTCGACCGACCAGCGCTGGCTCGCACCGCATTTCGAGAAGATGCTGTACGACAATGCCGAATTGGTCGATCTCCTGACCCTGGTTTGGGAGGAGACGCGCGAGCCGCTTTATGCTCAGCGCGTCGCCGAGACGATCGGCTGGCTCGACCGCGAGATGCTGACCGCCGAGGGCGGCTTCGCCAGCAGCCTCGATGCCGACAGCGAGCACGAGGAGGGCAAGTTTTACGTCTGGAGCGAGGCCCAAATCGACGCCGTGCTCGGCGATCGAGCGGCGTTGTTCAAACAATTCTATGACGTGACCCCTTCCGGCAATTGGGAGGGGCACACGATCCTGAACCGGTTGCATCGCCAGGAGCTGGCCGATCCGGCGACCGAGACCGAGTTGGCTCGCTGCCGCGAGGCGCTGTTCCGGGTGCGGGCGCCGCGGGTGCGGCCGGGGCTCGACGACAAAGTTCTTGCCGATTGGAACGGGTTGATGATCGCCGCCCTGGCGCATGCCGGTACCGCCTTCGAGCGGCCGGACTGGATTGCCCTCGGCGCGCGCGCCTTTCGCTTCGTGCAGGAGAAGATGTCCGGCCCCGACGGCCGGCTGCGCCACAGCTGGCGCGGCGGGGAGGCGCGCCACCCGGCCAGCATCGACGATTACGCCGATCTTTGCCGCGCCGCGCTGGCACTTCACGAGGCCACATTCGAGGAGCCCTACATCACCCAGGCAAGGAACTGGGTTGCGGTGCTCGACCGGCACTATTGGGATCAGGCCGAGGGCGGCTATTTCTTCGCCGCCGACGACACCGAGGCTTTGATCGCCCGCGCCAAGACTGCCAATGACGCGGCCGTGCCGGCCGGCAACGGCACGATGGTCGGGGTGCTGACCCGGCTGGCGTTGTTGACCGGCGACGACTCCTATCACGAGCGGGCCGAGGCGATCCTCGCGACCTTCGCCGGCGAGGTCGGGCGCAATTTCTTCCCGCTCGCCACGTTGCTCAGCAACGCCGAATTCGCTCTGAAGCCGCTGCAGATCGTGCTCGCCGGCGCTCCCGACGATACGGCCTTCACCGAACTACGCAGCGCCGTCTATCGGGTATCGTTGTCCAATCGGATCGTCCTTGCCGCTGCGCCGGGCCGCGATTTACCGCCCGACAACCCTGCGCATGGCAAGGGCCCGATCGGCGGCAAGCCGGCGGCCTATGTCTGCGAAGGCCCGGTCTGCTCGTTGCCGATCACCGAGCCCAAGGCGCTGGTCGACAGGCTGGCGGAGATTCGTTAGGTTCTCTCAATGTTCTCGCTGCGAGGTGTTCCAATGCCGTCGCTCTCCATCCCAACCCCGATCGGCCATCTGACAATCACCGCCAGCGAAGAGGCAATCGTCGGCATCCGCTGGGCCGATGATCCCGCGGGTCAGCCAACGCCGTTATTGAAAGAGGCGGCCCGCCAGCTGCAGGCCTATTTCGCCGGTCGTCTGGTGACATTCGACCTGCCGCTCGCGGCGCGCGGTTCCACCTTCGAGCGCCGAGTCTGGGACGCAATGTGTGCGATCCCCTTTGGCGAGACCCGCACCTACGGCGATCTTGCCCACGCGGTCGATTCCGGCCCGCGCGCGATCGGCGGCGCCTGCGGCAAGAACCCGATCCCGATCATCGTGCCCTGCCACCGCGTGCTGGCGCGGGGCGGGCTCGGCGGCTACAGCGGCGGCGCCGGTCTGCCGACAAAGCAATTCCTGCTCGGCCTCGAAAGCCGGCTGCGCAAAGCCGCTTAACGCCGCACCGCGGGGTCGCTATCGTCCGGCCATCACACCCGAGAGGAGGGGAATATGGCGCACGCGATCCGCTTTGCGAAAACCGGCGGCCCGGAAGTCCTGGAATGGCAACAGGTCGAGGTCGGCAAGCCCGGCCCGGGCCAGGTGCGGCTGCGGCACACCGCGGTCGGCCTCAATTACATCGATACCTACCAGCGCAGCGGGCTCTATCCGATGCAGCTGCCGAGCGGCCTCGGTTCCGAGGCGGCCGGCGTGATCGAGGAGGTCGGTCCCGGCGTCACCGATCTGAAACCGGGCGACCGCGTCGCCTATGCTGGCGGCCCGCTCGGCGCCTATAGCGACACGCGAGTGATGCCCGCCGACCGCCTGGTGCCGGTGCCGGCCGGCATCACGGACCAGCAGGCGGCGGCGATGATGCTGAAGGGCATGACCGCCTGGTACCTGGTCCGCCGCACCCATCGGGTGAAGTCGGGCGAGACGATCCTGATCCACGCAGCCGCCGGCGGCGTCGGCCTGATCGTCTGCCAATGGGCGAAACATCTCGGTGCAACGGTGATCGGCACCGTCGGCAGCGACGACAAGGCCGAGCTAGTCAAAAAACACGGCTGCGACCACCCGATCGTCTACACCCGCGAGGATTTCGTCGCCCGCGTCAACGACATCACCGCCAGCAAGAAGCTGCCGGTCGTCTACGATTCGGTCGGCAAGGACACCTTTTACAAGTCGCTGGATTGCTTGGCGCCGCTTGGACTTATGGCCTCGTTCGGCCAGTCCTCGGGCGCGATCGGACCGGTCGATATCGGCATTCTCGCCGGCAAGGGCTCCCTGTTCCTGACGCGGCCGACTCTCAACACCTACACGGCCAGCCGCCAGGATCTGCTGACCGCCGCACGCGAACTCTTTGATGTCGTGCAAAAGGGCGTCGTCAAACTGGCGATCAACCAGACCTACCCGCTGCGTGATGCCGCGCAGGCGCATCGCGATCTGCAATCGCGCAAGACCACGGGTTCGACCGTCTTTACCGTCTAATCTGATTTGGGCCCAGAATCGTTTATGGCCGGGCTTCGGCCCGGCCATCCACGAAAAGAAAAGGTGGGTCCCCCCGAACCAGCCCGGGGATAACCGTGCCTTGCCGATCAAGTATTCATCTGGTCGAAGAACTCTGCGTTGCTCTTCGATTCTTTGAGCTTGTTGATCAGGAATTCGAGCCCGTCATTGGTGCCCATCGGCATCAGCACACGGCGCAGCACCCACATCTTCGACAGGACGCCGCGGTCGACCAGCAGCTCCTCCTTGCGGGTGCCCGATTTGGTGATGTCGAGCGCCGGGAAAGTGCGCTTGTCGGCGACCTTACGGTCGAGCACGATTTCCGAATTGCCGGTGCCCTTGAACTCTTCGAAGATCACCTCGTCCATGCGCGAGCCGGTATCGATCAGCGCGGTCGCGATGATCGTCAGCGAGCCGCCCTCCTCAATGTTGCGGGCCGCGCCGAAGAAGCGCTTCGGCCGCTGCAGCGCATTGGCGTCGACGCCGCCGGTCAGGACCTTGCCCGAGGACGGCACCACCGTGTTGTAGGCGCGCGCCAGGCGGGTAATTGAATCCAAGAGGATCACGACGTCCCGCTTGTGCTCGACGAGGCGCTTCGCCTTCTCGATCACCATCTCGGCGACCTGGACGTGGCGCGTCGCCGGCTCGTCGAAGGTCGAGCTGACCACCTCGCCGCGCACCGAGCGCGCCATGTCGGTGACCTCTTCCGGCCGCTCGTCGATCAACAGCACGATCAGATAGACCTCGGGATGATTGGCGGCCGCCGCATGCGCGATGTTCTGCAGCATCACGGTCTTGCCGGTGCGGGGCGGCGACACGATTAGCGCGCGCTGGCCCTTGCCGAGCGGCGTGATCAGATCGAGCACCCGGGTCGTCAGATCCTTCTTGGTCGGATCGTCGAGTTCGAGCTTGATCTTCTCTTCGGGATAGAGCGGCGTCAGGTTGTCGAAATTGATCCGGTGGCGAAGCCGGTCGGGTTCTTCGAAATTGATGGTGTTGATCTTGACGATTGCGAAATAACGCTCGCCGTCGCGCGGCGATCGGATCTGGCCCTCGACCGTGTCGCCGGTGCGCAGACCGAAGCGGCGCACCTGGTTAGGGCTGACATAGATGTCATCCGGGCCGGGCAAGTAATTGGCCTGCGGCGATCGCAGGAATCCAAAGCCGTCCGACAAGACTTCCAGCACGCCGTCGCCGGAAATCGGCACGTCGTTTTCCGCGAGCTGCTTGAGGATGGCGAACATCATGTCCTGCTTGCGCAGGGACGAGGCGTTTTCGATCTGCAGCTCTTCGGCGAAGGCCAGCAGTTCAGCGGGAGATTTCCGCTTCAGTTCTTCGAGATTCATCGAGTTTCGCGCC
>DATARH010000308.1:0-7508 GCA_036264235.1 Allostellaceae bacterium | reverse complement strand
CGCGACCGTGGTCGCCACACCGACTCCGAGCAGCTTGCCGCGCCGGCGTGCCTCGGCGCGGCGCTGCGCGATGCTGTCGCGGCCGGCGAGCGCCAGGCAATCGTCGAGGTTCTTGCCGAAATCGCCGCTGTCATAGGTCTGCTGCAGCGGCGTCGTGTACGGCATCGCGCTGGCCGGGATCGTGTTGCGGCGACGCAGTTCGGCCGGGGCGATACCGAGCTCGCGCGCCGCCGCCTCGATGATGGTCTCGGTGACATAGATCGGCTCCGGGCGGCTGCCACCGCGATAGGGCGCGGTGCCCATCGTGTTGGTCAGCACCGCAATCACTTCGGCATGCACCGCCGGGAAGCGGTAGGTGTTGACGAGGCAGCCCATGCCGATCGTCAGCGGGATTGTCGGCCGATCAGTGGAATAATAAGCGCCGATCGAGGAATACCAGCGCGTGCGCAGACCGAGGAAATTGCCGTCCTTGTCTAGCGCCAGCTCGGCATCGACGACACTGCCGCGCGCCTGCTCGTCGGTGAGGAGGCTCTCACTGCGCTCGCCGGTCCAGCGCACAGGCCGGCCGGTGGTCTCGGATGCCCACAGCGACAGCGCGTATTCCGGATAGCAACCGCCCTTCATGCCGAAGCCGCCGCCCATGTTGTCGCAAACGACGCGCAGCTGGTGCTGCGGCACCCGGAAGATCTGATCGGCCAGCGCCGAACGGATCTGGTGTACCGACTGGATCGTGCAGCGGATCGTGTGGCGACCGTCATCGGGATCGTATTGCGCGAGGCAGCCGCGCGGTTCCATCGAATTGGCGGTGATGCGGTTCATCGGAATGCGGCGGCGGACGACATGCGCGGCGCGGGCGAAGGCGGTATCCACCGCGGCCGCGTCGCCCGCGCGGTGACAGAACGCCTCGTTGCCGGGATTGCCATCCCACACCGGCGGTGCGTTCGGCGCCAGCGCCGCCTCGGCGGTGACGACCGGCGTCAGCGGCTCATATTCGACCGCGATCAGCTCGGCCGCGTCCTTCGCCGCGTTCAGGCTGTCGGCGACGACGAAGGCGACGGGGTCGCCGACATAGCGGACCTCGCCCTGCGCCAGGATCGGCTGCGGACAGACAAATGCGGCCGAGCCGTCACGCTTCCGCCGCGGCACCATCGGCCGCAGCGTGCCGAGGCCGCGCTCGCGCAATTCGGCGCCGGTTAGCACCGCGAGTACGCCGGGCACCGCCTTGGCTGCCGCCGGATCGATCGACAGGATGCGCGCCTTGGCGTGCGGCGAGCGCAGCACATAACCGCGTGCCTCGTTCGGCAGCCGCACATCGTCGACATAGCGGCCGCGGCCGCGCAGCAGCCGCCAATCCTCCTCACGCCGCACCGGCTCGCCGATTGCCTGTAGGCTCATCTAAGCACCCCTCAAATGCTCACGAATAGTCCGGCCGGCGCTTGTCGCGAAAGGCGGCGATGCCTTCGGCGAAATGCGGCCCGGAGCGCACTCGATCGCCGAGCGCCTGTTCGAGCGCTTCGCGGCTCTTGGCATAGTCGGCGATCGCGGTGCTGATCGCTTCCTTGACCGCCTGCACGGCCGAGGGGCTGTTGCCGGCAATCGTCTCGGCCAGCGACAGTGCCCACGGCATTATGCGGTCGCGTTCCACCACGACATTGACGAGATTGATCCGCGCCGCGAATTCGGCATCGACGAGCCGCCCGGTCAGCAGCAAATCCATCGCATGCACATGGCCGATCTGCTGCGCCAGCTTCACGGTCGCGCCGCCGAATGGGTAAATCGACCATTTGACCTCGGGCAGCCCGAAGCGCGCCTCCGGCACCGTGGCGCGGATGTCAGTCGAGAGCAGCAACTCGATGCCGCCGCCGACGCAATCGCCATTGATCGCGGCGATGATCGGCTTGGTGAACGGCGTGTCCTTCAGGAGCGCCCGGTTGATCACATGCGCGGTGCCCTCGCTCGCGCTCAAATCGCCGCTAATATCGGCGCCGGCGGAGAACGCCTTGTCGCCGGCGCCGGTCACAATGACAGCTCGGCAGTCCGCATCGGCCTCGAGCCGGTCCCACAGCGCCGCGAGATCGGCAAGCATCGCCCGCGACATCGCGTTGCGCCGAGGTTGGTTGGCGATCGTGACGAGGGCGACGTGGCGCGCCGGCGTGCTAGTCTGAATTTCCATCGGCTGGCTCTACACGGATTTGACTATGAGTGCCTTCGATCGCTTGCGGATTCTCGACTTCACGACGACGATCGCCGGGCCGCATTGCACGCGGCTGCTCGCCGATCTCGGCGCCGAGGTCATCAAGATCGAAGCGCCCGAAGGCGATATGATGCGGTCGCGGCCGCCGCTGCGCAACGGCGCCAGCACCTCGTTCGGCCAGCTCAACACCGGGAAGAAAAGCGTGGTCCTCGACCTTAAGCGGCCGGAGGCCATCGCCGCGGTCAAGCGCCTCGCCGCCTCGGCCGATGTCGTCGTCGAGAATTTCCGGCCCGGGGTAATGGCCCGGTTCGGGCTCGATTACGAGACGCTGAAAGGGGTGAGACCTGACCTCGTGTTCTGTGCGATCTCGGGGTACGGCCAGACCGGTCCGTCGGCCGGGCTGCCGGCCTATGCGCCGGTGATCCATGCGTAGTCGGGGTACGACCTCGCCCAAATCGCCTATCAGCTCGAGCCGCGGCGGCCGGATTTTTGCGGCATCTATATCGCCGACGTGCTGACCGGGACCTATGCCTTTGGCGCGATCATGGCGGCGCTCTACGAGCGGCAGGCGAGCGGCGCCGGCAAGCTGATCGACGTATCGATGCTCGAAAGCATGCTGAGCCTGACCCTCTCCGAGATTCAGCTGGCGCAATTCCCGATCGCGCCGCCGGGGCGGCCGGTATTCGGGCCGATCCAGTGCAAGGACGGCTATCTCAACCTGTCGATCGCCAGCGAGCGGACGTTCCAGAACCTTGCTCGCGCGTCCGGCAACCCCGGCTGGATCGAGGACCCGCGTTTCGCCATCTACGCCGATCGCCGTGCCAATTGGGGAACCCTGATCGAGGAGTTGGAGGTCTGGTCGTCGCAACTGCCGAGCGCCGAGGTGCAGGCGATCTTCGACGAGCATGGTGTGCCGTCCTCTCCCTACCGCACTGTCAAGCAGGCGCTGGCCGACCCGCAGATCGCGCACCGCGGCTCACTCGCCGAGATCCACGATGGCGGCGGCACCTTCCAAGCGCTGAACCCGCCGTTCCGGTTTTCCGAAGGGCGCGTCGCGGCGCAGCCCTTTGTCGCCGCGCTCGGCGAGCATACCGAGGCGATGCTGGCCGAAGCCGGCTACACGCCGGACGAGATCACCGCCTTGGCGAAGGCCGGAGTGATCGCCGCCGCCTAGACCGGCATCCCGCGCTTCTGATGGGCGCGGCCGGCGCGAGCAGTATCCTCGCGATGACCGGCGACGACGCGCACACCCTCATCGATGCGGGCGGCGACCGTCTCGGGCGTGCAGGTTTCGAGAAAGGCGATACCACGCTTGCGGCAGGCGCCGAGGACGCGCTGCCGCGCCTCCTTCATCTCCGGCGGGTAATTGTCGACGCCGCGCGGCATCTCGCGATAGCCGAGCGCGAGGCTGAGATCGCCAGGGCCCAGTTCGGCAAAGCCGAGACCAGGGACCGCCAATATCTCATCGCAATGGGCAATCCCCTCCGGGCTTTCCAATTTGACCCCGAGCAGCAATTCGCCGTTCGGGTTCAGTGGCCACGGGTCGCATTTTTCCCGGTATTCGGGTTCGGAAATCCCCCAGATCGGCGCGGCGGTCGATTCCGAGCCACGTCCGCGGGTGCCGACGCCGAGCGGGGTCGCCTGATATCTGATGACATGCGCTCCGTTCATTCGCTCAACCGGCGTCGGTAGCGACCGGTCGACATCTTCGGGGTGATGCGGATAGCGGCAGCTCTCGACGAAAGCGCGCACCGCGCCGGCGCTCTCGGCCTGGCACAACAGCACGCCGTGCACGCCGCGCCCCAGAATCTGCCGGAACTGCCACGCGTTGATTCTGACATGGACCGCGCTGACGCCGTCGACCGGCGCCTCGACGATCACGGTCGGGGTGCGATGGCCGGAGCGGGTCGGGCCGGCGGCGGCCATGCCCTCCAAATAGGCGGCGAGCCCGGTCATGTCGAAGGCGCCGTGCTCCATGCCGATATTGATGTAATCGGCCCAGGTGGCAGCGTCTTCCCGCCCCTGCGCCGCGGTCAGCACATGGCCGCTATGGTTGCCGACGTAGTAGATCGCCTGGTCCTGCGCCAGGAGTTCGATCGCGCGGTTGATCCGGCTGGCCACGGCCTTTCTCCTTCATTCGAACGGTGTGGCCGATCCTAGCAAAGGCGGGCGCCGCCCGGCCGTGCTATTGTGACAGCGCGCGCCAGCGCCAGGAGGCGACACATGGCCGACCAGCTCCCGTCCGACGCCCACATCACGCACGATCCGGCGTATCAGGCGGTCGCGCCCGACGATTTCACCTCGATGGTCGAGGTCGAACGCTATGGCCGCCGCTCCGATGCCTTCGACCAGATCATCGGCGCGACGCATGACCATTTCTGGGACCCGCAAAACCCGGCCTATCTCGACTTTGCACAGCCCTTCGATCTCGACGCCGAACCGCTGGTGCCCCTCGAGCGCTTCCCGGAACTGAACTGCGCAGCCACCGAGCACCTCGACCAGCGGACCAAAATCCGCCTGGCCAACCAGGTGCAACGCTGGAACCTGTCGAATATCCTGCATGGCGAGCAGGGCGCGCTGTCGCTGTCCGCCTCGCTCTGCGACATCCTGCTCGACCCGGGCGCGCAGGAATACGCCGCCAATCAGACGCGCGAGGAGGCGCGCCACGTCGCCGCGTTCGGCCGCTACGTCCAAGTGCGCTGGGGCGCGCCGTACCCGGTCGGGCCGGTGCTCGGCGAGTTCCTGCGCGACATTGTGTTGTCGCCGATCGTCTACAAGAAGCTGATCGGCATGCAGATGCTGCTGGAAGGCTTGGCTATGGGCGCCTTTGCGACGCTACACGCGACCGCGCGGGACCCGCTATTGAAGCGGCTGGTACAGCTGGTGATGACCGACGAGGCGTTTCACCATCGCTTCGGCAAGATCTGGGCCGACAAGACGCTGCCGAAACTGACTCGCGAGGAACACGAGCGGGTCGAGGACTGGACCGCGCAGGTGTTCGAGACGCTGCTGTTCAATTTGTCGAGCCTGCCGCAGCGTGGCTACATCTATGAGAGCTTCGGGCTCGACCCGAAGGTGTTGCGCGAGTCGGTACGCGAAGCCTTCAGCGGCGGCCGCAAGAAGGCGATGCGCGAGAGCACCAACATCTTTCGCGTGCTGGTGAAGACGCTGCTAAAGGCGGGGATCATCACCGAGCGGAGTGTGCACATCTATTCGGCGTGGATCGACACTGACGCGCTCGATGCAGAGGGCGACACGATGATTGGCGACGCAATTGCCGCCGAAGGCATCGAATACCTGCGCGAGATCAACCGGACGCGGCGGGTGATCGGCCAGAAGCCGCTGGTGGCGTAAGGCTCAGGCCGCGGCTGCTGCGATAAATTCGGCGATCAGCCGGTTGACCTCGGCGGCTTTTTCCATATGTGGCAGGTGACCGACATCATCGAGAATGTGCACAGGCAACCGGCCGGCCAAAGCCTCAGCGTGGGCGACCGGGATGATCCGGTCGTCGCGGCCCCAGATGATCTGCACCGGCATGCCGAGATGCGTGGCCACGTCGACTAGGCCCTCGCGCTGAATGCCGCTGGGGAACCACTCCTCGGCAAGCCTCTCCAGTGCCGCCTGCGCGCCATCGAGGCGTTTGTAGCGCAGCACGTCCTCGACCATCTGGCGGCTGACCGGCCCCGGGTCGTGCACCAAGAGCGCCAGCACCTCCTGCATCTCGCGGCGGCGCTGCGCCCGAACGAACCCGGTGATGAATTCGCCGTTGATCTCGGGGCCGAAGCTGGCCGGCGCGATCAGCGTCACGCTGGCGACGCGCTCGCGCTGCCAATGCGCGAAATACACCGCGATCGCGCCACCCATCGAATGACCGACGAGATGAAGCTTCTCGATCCCGAACGTGTCGAGAGCGCGCTCGATATCGGCGGCGAAGCTTGCGCCGTCGACGGCCCTGTCCAGCTGTTTCACCGAGCCGCCATGGCCGGGCAGGTCGAGCGCGAGCGCCCGATGGCGTTCGGCCAAAGCAGACTGATTGAACATCCACCCGTTGAGATCGGCGCCGAAACCATGGATGAAGAGCACCGGCGGATCGCCGCTGCCGAGATCTAGCACGCGCAGCCGCTTGCCGCCGGCGTCGATGTCACGCGGCTCCGCCACATCGGCGGCCGCGTCCTCGGCGGCCGGTTCGGGCGCCTTGAAGCCGGCAACGAATGCGTCGATATCGCCGTCGGATACGCTGGCGGGCGCGATCACCGCGATGAGGCCGCCGATCGGCAGCGTCGTGCCTTCCGGCGCGATGACGCGGCGCAGGACGCCCAGTTCCGGCGCCTCGAACACATTGGTGATCTTACTGGTCTCGATTTCGCAGAGCTCGTCGCCAGCGGCGATTGTGTCACCGGGCTGTTTGAGCCAGCCGACGATCTTGCCCTCGGTCATCGTCAGACCCCATTTCGGCATCGTGATCGCGGTGATCTCGGTCATTTGCTATCGCCCGTAGCCATGCACCTCGCGGATCGCGGCGGCGATCTTGTCGGGGCTCGGGATGTAGAGTTTTTCCAGCGACGGGGTGAACGGCACCGGCGTGTGCGGCGCGGTGACGCGGCGGATCGGCGCCTTCAGCGCGCCGAAGCATTTGTCGGCGACCAGCGCCGCGATGTCGGTCGCCATCGAGCAGCGCGGCGTCGCCTCGTCAACGATCACCAGCCGCCCGGTGCGCTCGACGCTCTCCAATATCGTGTCCTCGTCGAGCGGCGATGTGGTGCGCGGATCGATCAGTTCGACCTCGACCCCGTCCTTTTCGAGCGCGTCGGCGGCTTCGTTTGCGTAGTGAACCATGCGGGCGAACGCGACGACCGTCACGTCGTCACCGTCGCGCACGATGTTCGCTTCACCGAACGGGATCGTGTAGGGCTCGTCCGGCACCTCGGCGCGCAGATCGTACATCAATTTGTGCTCGCAGAAGATCACCGGATCGTCATCGCGGATCGCCTGGATCAACAGGCCCTTCGCGTCATACGCGTTCGACGGCACGCACACCTTCAGCCCCGGCACCGAGGTGAAGATGTGGTACGGGCTCTGCGAGTGCTGCGCGGCGGCGCTGCGGCCGGCGCCAATCATCGTGCGGATCACCAGCGGCGTCTTTGCCTTGCCGCCGAACATGTAGCGGAACTTGGCAGCCTGGTTGAAGATCTGGTCGAAGCAGACGCCGAGGAAATCGCTGAACATCAATTCGGCGACCGGGCGCAGGCCGGTGACGGCCGCGCCGGCTGCGGCACCCATGATCGCGCTCTCGGTGATCGGGGTGTCGATCACG
>DATARH010000091.1:0-35554 GCA_036264235.1 Allostellaceae bacterium | reverse complement strand
CGACCGTTCCGCCAAGATCGTCGTCCGCCTGCGCCAGGTCTGCGCCCAGTATTTCCGCGATTCGTTCCTGAGCCAGTAGGCACAATCGTCAGAATTGTACGCGCTGCGTCAGCGCGCCGTCGATGATCAGGTTCGTGCCGGTGATGAAGCTGGCGCGCGGACTGGCGAGGAACACGACCGCATCGGCGACCTCTTCCGGCTTGCCCATCCGGCCGGTCGGGTTGCGCGCCAGCATCGCCTTGAACATCTCGGGATTGCGCTCCTCGGTGATGTTCCAGACACCGCCTTTGAAATAGACGTTGCCGGGTGACACCATATTGGCGCGCACGTTCTTGGGTGCGAGGTTGCGGGCGAGGCCCTTCACATACGGCACCAGCGTCGCCTTGACCGCGGCATAGGAGCGGGTGGGCCCATAGACCTCGGCGAGCGCCGTGCTGCCGACCACGATGATCGACCCGGCGGACGACTTCTCGATGATCGGTAGCGCCGCCTCGATGCCGAAGACGGTGGCCATCACGTCGATCTGAAAGCCGCGCTGCCAGGCTTCCTCGGTCATGCCCTGCGCCAGCGCGCTGACATTGGCGACGAAGATGTCGATCCCGCCGAGGCTTTCGGCGGCCTCGCCGACCCATTTCCGCAAGGCGGCGAGGTCCGCGACATCGACTGCGCCGCCGGCCGCCTTGACCCCCTTCGCACGGACCGCAGCAACCGCCTCCTCGACCGGGCCGGCGCTGCGGGCGCACAGCGCCACATCGCAGCCTTCTTCGGCCAGCAGGTTGACGACCGCGCGGCCGATGCCGCGGGTGCCGCCGGTGACCAGCGCCTTCTTGCCCTTGAGCCCGAGATCCATGACCGCAAATCCCTTCCCGAAACGAGGCCCGCCGGCGGGGCCCGCGCATGTCTGAAGCGCCGGCAAAGAGCGACTCCGCCGAGCCGGCGCCGTGTAGACTACGCCGGCGCGCGGAAATGTTAACCCCCGCGGGGATCGCGGCGGGGCGGATCGGGATTCGGTGACGACGATCGGGTTGGGATAGGCCGCAGAGCATGTTCTTTTCCGCGTCGGGCGGGACCCGGCAGCACAACGCGGCGGTCGCGGCCGCGGCCATCGCGTCACCGGCGATCGATCCCAGTGGCCCGCGCGGCCTCGGGCTACTCGCGATCCCGGATTTCCGCCGGCTGTGGCTGATCGGCCTCGTCGTGTTCGCGGCCCGCTGGCTCGAGATGATCGTCGTTGGCGTGTTCGTCTACCAGCATACGGGTTCTGCCTTCGACGTCGCGCTGATGACGCTGCTGCGCGCCCTGCCGATGGCGCTGTTCGGCGCGTTGATCGGCGCTTTCGCCGACCGCATCGAGCGGCGCACCGCGCTGATCGCGGTGCTGCTGTCGATGTTCGTGACCGCGCTGACGCTGGCGGTGCTGGCTCATGCCGGCCGGCTCGCGGTTTGGCATCTGGCGGTTGCGAGCTTCATCAACGGCATCGCCTGGGCTGCCGATAATCCGGTGCGGCGGGTGATGATCGGCGATTCGGTCGGCAGCGAGAGCATGGGCGCGGCGATGTCGCTCGATGTCGGCGCCAACAACGCCAGCCGCATGCTCGGCCCGACGATCGGCGGCCTGCTGCTCGCCGGGGTCGGGATCGGCGGCGCCTTCTCGGTCAGCATGCTGTGCTACCTCGCCGCGCTGGTCGCGGCGCTGCGGCTGTCGCGCCGGTCTACGATCGCCGCCACCGGCGGGAGCAGCGTTCTGGCACGCCTGATCGAGGGGCTGATGCTGGTGCGACACGATCGCCGCCTGATCGGCATTCTGACGATCACCGTCATCTACAACGTGTTCGGCTGGCCATTCACCAGCATGATCCCGGTGATCGGGCAGGACAATCTGGGGCTCGGGCCGAGCGGCATCGGCGTCCTGGCCAGCATGGACGGGGTGGGCGCGTTCTGCGGCGCCGTCGCGATCGCGCTGTTCGCCAAGCCGCGCCATTACGCGGCGCTCTATATCGGCGGCGTCCTCACCTATCTCGTGCTGGTGATCGTCTTCGCATTGGCGCCGCATGCCGGCCCGGCCGGCGGCGCGCTGTTGTTCACCGGCCTGGCGAATGCCGGGTTCAGCATCATGCAGGCGACGCTCGTCTACCTCTCGGCGCCGGTCGAGATGCGCAGCCGGATCTACGGGGTGCTGTCGGTCTGCATCGGCGTCGGCCCGCTCGGCTTCCTCTATCTGGGGCTGCTGGCCGAGCTGGTCGGCGCCTCATCGGCGACGATCATGACCGCCCTCCAGGGTCTTTTGGCGATGGCGCTGACCTGGCGCTGGTGGGGGGTATTGCTGCGCTCCGCGTGAATGCGCCCCACGTGAATGGCCCAATTTTTGCGCAAAGCCGGAACGGCGTATTTCCCGCGCCCGTTTGCTGAGGCGCGAGGTCGCCGGAGGCGTATATGGAAGAGCCGCAAAAGTTGCGAGAACTTGCGGCCTGGTTCCGCGAATTCGCCGAGCAAACCGGCAACCCGGATATCTGGGAAGCGCGCCTGCGCACCGCCGAGGACCTCGAAGCCCAGGCGGCTCTGCTCGAACGCCGGCAGACCGCGATCGCCGCCGAATAGGGCGGGGCGTCGTTAGGCCGCCTCGTCGACCCGCAAAATCTCGACCGTTGGCGGCGCCGTCAGGATTTCGCTGAATTTGTGCATCCAGTCGCCGGTCGCAGCCTCGGAGCCGGCGCCCTTGTTGCGGAACCGGTCGAGTTCGTCGAGGCCCTTCAACTCGACCTCGAACTGCAGCGCGGGGGCGCCGTCGCCGCGGGTCAGCGGGATCAAGAGGCGAGCGTTGAGCTTGTTCTTGCGCGCCGCCTCGACCTCGCGCTGGATGAATTCGATGCCGCGCTGGCGGTTGACCGGCAGCAGCTCATAGGAAAAACGAGCGACATACATGGCGGGGCCTCCTGTCTCGGCAGGACGAGAGCCGCGCGTCCCGATCCCGCCATTACCCGGGGAACGCGCAATCGGCTGGGCCGCTCCCCGAAATAAACGCGGCTCGCCGCTTCCCCCGCCGGCCGCCGGCATACTAGGATCGCCGCATCTAAACGGCGGTGGCCGGAACTGGAGGAAAGCTGATGGCGACGGGGAAAAGAATCGCGGTGGTCTGCACCGGGGCGGTCGGCGGCTATGCCGGAGCGCATATGGTGAAAGCCGGCGAGGACGTGACCTTTATCGATTTCTGGCCCGAGCATGTCGAGCACATGAAGCAGCACGGGCTGACGATCACGCATCTGAAGGACGTCGAGCCGTTCACCGTGCCGACACAGGCGCTGCACGTCACCGAGCTGCAGCAGGTCAGCAAGGGAAAGCCGTTCGACATCGCGTTCGTCTGCACCAAATCCTACGACACGGCGTGGGCGACGACGATGATCAAGCAGTATCTCGCGCCGGACGGATATTGCGTTTCGCTGCAGAACTGCATGAACGAGGAGACGATCGCCGGCATCGTCGGCTGGGGCAAGACGCTGGGCTCGATCGCCAGCTCGATCACGGTCGAACTGCACGCGCCGGGCCAGATCAAGCGCGCCGCCGGCAAATCCGGCACAAAGCACACCGTCTTCCGGGTCGGGGAGGTGCATGGCCGCGTCACCGACCGCGCCAAGGAAGTCTGCGGCCTGCTGGCCAATGCCGACAGCGCTTTCGTCACCGAGAACATCTGGGGCGAGCGCTGGTCGAAACTGGTGACCAATGTGATGGGCAACGGGCTTTCGGCCTGCACTGGCCTGATCGGCCGCGAAGTCGTCAAGAACGACGCGCTGCGGCATTTCTCGAACCGGCTCGGCAGCGAGGCGATCCGGGTCGGCCAGGCGCTCGGCTACACCTTCGACGAGGTCAGCCACATGGACCCCGAGACGCTGGCGCGCGCCGGCGAGGGTGATCCGAAGGCGCAGAAGGAAATCGATGAGCATCGGCTCGAGGTCGCGAACAGCGGCGGCGGCGAGCACCGGCCGTCGACCGGTCAGGACATGGTCAAGGGCCGCCGCACCGAAATCCCGTTCCTTAACGGGTTTGTCGCCAGGAAGGGCGAGGAGGTCGGTATCCCGACGCCGACCAACACGATCTTGACCGACGTGGTCCTCCGGGTCGAACGCGGCGAACTGAAGCCCGACCCGAAGCACATCACGGACCTGCGGCTCAACTAGACCTGTGGCGGTGCACGCCCCCTTCCCAACCGTCCCCCGTGTACACGGGGGAGGGAGTCCGACGCGAATGCGGCGGACGGGTGGGGGCAGGCATCGCAGGTGGGCCGATTAGGCAATGCTCGCCGTCGTCAACACGCCCTCGGGGCCGGAGCCGGTCGCGATCCGCGACGTGCCCGAGCCCGCGCCGAAAGCAAATGAGGCGCTGGTGGCGGTGCACGCCTTCTCGCTCAATCGCGGCGAGCTCCGGCTGTTCCAGGCGCGTCCGGAGGGTTGGCGGCCGGGCCAAGATATTGCCGGCGTGGTCCTGAAGCAGGCCGCCGACGGCGGCGGGCCTCCGGCCGGCAGCCGGGTCGTGGGCTTGTGTGACTGGGAGGGCTGGGCCGAGCGCGCCGCGGTGCCGAACCACCGCATCGCCGCAATCGGCGACACGGTCTCGTTCGGTGCAGCGGCGGCGCTGCCGGTTGCCGGTCTGACGGCGCTGCGCACGTTGCGCCACGGTGCGCCGCTGCTCGGCAAGCGTGTGCTGGTCAGCGGCGCCGCCGGCGGCGTTGGTAACCTCGCGGTGCAGCTTGCCGTCCGCTCCGGCGCGCGCGTCACCGCTGTCGTCGGCAGCGCCGCGCGGGCGCGCGTCCTCGACGGGTTGGGCGCCGTCGAGATCGTCACCAAAATCGAAGACGCGCAGGGCCGCTTTGCACTGATCCTCGAAAGCGCTGGCGGCGCCTCGCTGACCGCCGGGATCGAACGGATCGAGGCGAAGGGCACGATCGTCGTCTACGGCAACTCCTCGCAGGAACCGACCGAGATCGATTTCCGCCAGTTCGGCGAGCACCAGAACGCCCGCATCCAGGCATTCCACTACTTCACCTGCGAGCCCGAGGAGCGCTTCGCGCCCGATCTGGCGCTGCTGGCATCGCTGGTCGCCGACGGCTCGCTGAAGCCGCGTATTGTCGAGCACGATTGGTGCGAGCTCGCCCGTATCGGGCCGTTGTTGCGCGAGCGCCGGATCGCCGGCAAGGCTGTATTCACGATCCCACAGACGTGACGGAGGGAAGACAATGGCGATCAAGGAAGGCGATAAAATCCCGTCGGTGACACTGCGGTATCTGACGCCGGAAGGCGTCAAGGCGGTGCCGTCCGACGAGTTCTTCGCCGGCAAGAAGGTGATCGTGTTCGGCCTTCCCGGTGCCTACACCCGCACCTGCTCGTCGCGCCACCTGCCGGGCTATGTCACCAATGCCGCCGCGCTGAAGGCCAAGGGCGTCGATGCGATCGCCTGCCTCTCGGTCAACGACGCGTTTGTCATGGGCGCCTGGGGCAAGGAGCATCAGGCGGGTGACAATGTCATTATGCTGGGTGATGGCAGCGCCGAATTCACCAAGGCGATCGGCCTCGACCTCGACCGCACCGAAGCCGGCATGGGCATTCGCTCGCAGCGTTATGCGATGCTAGTCGACAAAGGCGTGGTGAAGAAGCTGCACGTCGAGCCGTCTGGCGAATACGGCGTCTCCAGCGCCGAGGCGATGCTGCAAGCGCTGTAGCTTGGGATGGAACAGTTGAAGCCTGAGCGCCTGACGCTCTACGGCAGCTTCACCTCGAGTTCGAGCTATAAGCCGATGCTGTATCTCGCGCTGGCGCGGCTGCCGTTCTCGTTCCACACCGTGAACCTCAAGACCGGCAAGCAGACCGAGCCGGAGTATCTCGCGGTCAACCGCTGGGGCGTGGTGCCGTCGTTGCGTCACCGCGGCCTGACGATCCTGCAGTCGAACGTGATCCTCGATTACCTGGCGCGCGAGACCGGCCATTTCGAAGGCGCGACCGAGCAGGAACGCTGGCAGGCGCGCGAGTGGCTGTCCTGGGAGGCCGACCACATCACCGCGGTGGCGCGGGTGCGGCACTCGGCGCGGTTTCGCAAGATGCATGACGAGGTGATCGCCGAATTTCGCCCGAGGGCCCAGGCGGCGCTGTCGTTCATCGACAACACGGTGAAGGACCGCGAGTGGCTGGTCGGCGACCGCTGCACGATCGCCGATATCGGCTGCTGGGGCCGCATGGTGTTCATGGCCGAGGGCGGCTTCGAGATCGCCAACTGGCCGCATCTGGAAGCCTGGTCGCGGCGACTCAAATCGATGCCGGGCTTCGCGCTGCCCTACGATCTGATCCCAAGCAAGGACCGCGAATTCGACCCGGTGTAACGCCGGTCCGCCATTTCAATGCGGGTGCAGGCGGAACCCGGCCTGGCCGTCGCGGGCGATCTCGGCCGGCAGTTCGGTCTCCCAGCGCAAATAGGCGCGCATCGCCTCCTGATTGCCGTCGTGCCGGTCGTGGTTCCAGAACACGTAATCGATCCGCTCTGAATCGGGCGGGTCGTCGGGCGAGGCCTCGAACGGGCGGCCGGCGGCTCGCCAGCCGGCAATGCCGTCCCGCAGCAGGGCGACCGGCCGTTTGATAATTTCCGCAAGCTCGGCCGCCGCGAGCGCGCCGACCGCCGCGTCGTCGGCGAATAGAACGATGCGGCTCGCCTGCAGCACACCCGCCGGCAAGCGGTCGAGCCGCGGCCGGATCGCCCAGACCGCACCCTCGGGGTGCGCCTTCTTGTATTCGGCGCTCGGTCCGATCACCACCGAGGCGGCGCCGCCATCGAGCCAGTGCGCCGCCTCTGGGATTGTGATTTCGAGCACCTCCGGCAGCGCCGGATGCCGCGACCCGCGCCCGGTCTCCAGCGCCTGTCCGTCGAACGGCGCGTCGAGCACCACCGCGTCCCAGCCCATCTGCGTCAGCCAATAGGTGGTGATCACCGCTCGGATGCGCCGGTCGTCGACGAGGACCAGCCGCGCGCCGCGAATGCCGACCCAACGGTCGATCGCCTGGACGAGTTGCCCGCCCGGCGCCGACAGAGAGCCCCGCAGATGGCCGGCGGCGAACTCGTCGGGGTTGCGCACATCGAGCAGATAGGTCGTGCGGTTGGCGGCTTCGGCCTGCCAACCCGCCAGCGTTGGATGGTCGATCGAACGGATGCCATAGCGGGCGGCGATCGCCTCGGCGCGCGTCGTGGCGGCCGCCGCGGCGTCCGGCGACAGCGGGCGCAACGTCGTGGTCGGGCCGTGTTCCAGGTCGAGCCCGGCGAGCCGCCAGCCCTGGGTGCCGCCTTGCAGCGACATCACCGGGTTCGGCACGCCGGCGGTGATCAGCGCCTGCGCCCCGATGATGCCGCGGGTGCGCCCGGCGCAGGAGACGACGACAGTGGTCTCGGGATCGGTCACCAGATCGTCGAAGCGCAGCGGCAGTTCGGCGCCGGGGCAGGTGATCGCGCCGGGCACGTGAAACTGCGCGTATTCCTCGGCGGGGCGGCTGTCGAGCACGACGATGTTCTCGCCGGCCCGGCGGCGGCGGTCGAGCTCGGCGGCGGCGATTGCCGGAGTGCCGAGCTCGTGCTCGACAATCTCGGCAAAGGCCTTGCTCGGGACGTTGCTGCTCGGGAACAGCGGGTGCCCGGCCGCGTCCCAGGCCGGAACGCCGCCATCGAGCACATGCAGCGCCGTGTAGCCGAGACCGGAAAGCCGGCGCGCCGCGCGCTCGGCGACACCGTCGCCATCATCGACCAGCACGACCCGGCAGGACCGCCGCGGCACCAGCCGACCGATGTCGAGTTCAAGCCGACTGTAGGCCAGGTTGACGGCCAGCAGCGGATGCCCGGCGCCGGGCTGTCCTTCCTCGCGGACATCGATCAGCGCGATCTCGCCGCCATCGGCGAGCCAGCGCCGAAGGGTCGCGGTATCGATTGATTCTGATTTGCCGTTCATGTTGTCCCCTGTCGCCGCACGCCGAGCTTAGTCCACCACCGCGGCCCGCCGTATCGGGAACCGCATCGAGCGTCCCTGGGCTTCCCGTTTGTAGATCATTTTGATATACTTGCATACCGCAGCGGTGGAGATCGGCATGCCGGTTCAATTGCGGCTCACGAAATGGGGGAACAGTCTCGGCCTGCGGGTGCCGCGCGACATCGCGGCCCGGGCCGGGCTGACGGAAGGTACCCGAGTCGATATAGAGGGCTACTCCGACGGGCGCATCGTGGTCACGCCGTCGCGGCGCCGCTTCACCTTGGAGGAACTCCTCGCCGGAATGAGCCCCGACAAGGAGCACCCCTTGGAAGACGATGCGCCGCGCGGCGAGGAACTGCTGTGACAGAGTTGCCCGATCGCGGCAGCCTCGTCTGGCTTCTCTTTTCACCGCAAGCGGGCAGCGAGCAGGCTGGCCGCCGTCCTGGAATCGTTCTGACGCCAGCCGCCTACCACCAGCTTTCCCGGCTGGCGATCGTCTGCCCGATTACCAGCCGGGAACGCGGTTGGCCGACCGAGGTCAAGCTGCCGATCGGCTTGCCGGTGTCCGGTGTCGTGCTCGTCGATCACATCCGCAGCGTCGATCGGGAGGCGCGCAAACTGGAAGTAATCGGACAAGCGCCGGATACCGTGCTCGACGAGATCAATGCAAGATTGGCGCCTTTATTGCGGCTTTGATTTAGGCGGTGGCGCCCATGCGGGTTTCGTCGACGAATTGCTCAGTGGCCGGATCGAGCGCGCGGCCGGCGCGGCCGCGCGGCGCGTGCACATAGAGGCTGCGGCCGGCGCCGCGTGTGGCGACCGGTGAAGTCGGCTGCAGCGGGATTTCGTATTCGACCGGCCGCCGGTGATCGGCGAGCAGCAGGTCCGGCCGGTAAACGCTGTTCAGCTTGAACAGGCTCTTGACGAAATTGGTCTGGCCCCGCGCCAGCAGCCGCGCCGAGATGCCGCCGACGAGGCGCATTCGGCTCCAGTGCAAGTGCTTGCGATAGATCGCCCGCTGCGTGTGCACCAGCTCCTCGTAAAATTCGTGCAGCGGAAGTTTGGTCGGTAGCACCGCGTGCTGGATGTCAAACAGCCGGTAGTCACGCGTTTCCAGGCGGCGCGCCTCGGTCAGCCAGCTTTCGGTGCCCGGATAGGGCGTATTGACGCTGATATTGACGATCTCCGGCACTTCCAGACACCACTCGCGCACGATGCGGAACTGCTCGCGGTCCCAATCGGGGTCGGCGATCAGGTTGATCGCGACAAAGAGACCGAGCGAGCGGGCGAATTCGAGTGCCTCGAAATTGCGGCCGAGCGGCACCCGCTTGCGGTATTTCTTCAGTCCGTCCTCGTCGATCGCTTCGAGGCCGAGGAAGATGTAATTGACGCCGAGCCGCTGCCACAGCCGGAACACCTCCTTGTGACGCAGCAGCACGTCGCCGCGGGTTTCGAGATAGTAGTTCTTCTTGATGCCGGCGCGCGCGACCGCCTCGCCCAGCTCCATCCCGTGTTCTTCATGGACGAAGGCGACATCGTCGACGATGAACACGCCCGGTTCCTTCACCGAGCGCAGATCCTCGACCGCGCGCTCGATGCCGACGAGCCGGTAGCTGCGGCCATAAAAGGTCCAGGCGCTGCAGAACGAACAATCCCACGGGCAGCCGCGCGAGAACTCGATCGAGGCGCAGGGATCGAGCACGCCGAGGAAATATTTGCGGCGGTGACGCAGCAAGTCGCGCGCCGGCAACAGATCGTCGAGCGAATGGACAAAGCTTGGCGCCGGCCCTTCACCGGTCGCGGTGACCGCGCCGGGAATTGCGGCGAGATCGCCGCCGGTTTCGATCGCCGCCAGCAGCGCCGGAATCGCCGCCTCGCCCTCACCCTTCACCACGCAATCGATCGCACCGCCGCCATGCGCCAGGATCGCGCCGGCGGTGAAGGACGCGCTGTGGCCGCCGACGCAGATGACGGTTTCGGGCAGCCGCGGCTTCACCGCCTTGGCGAGGTCTATCACCTCCGGGATGTTGGCGAGATAATTGACCGAGAACGCGATCACATCGGGCCGCCAGCGCTCGACCAATCGGTGAAAGGCGCGATGGCTCTCGACCTGCAAATCGATCAGCCGCACCTCATGACCGGCGCGCCGGGCCGCCTGCGCCACCAGTTCGAGCCCGAGCGGCTCGAGGCGCAGGAATATTTTCGTGTACATCAGCGGTCCGGGGTGAACGCCGAGGACCTTCATCGCGCAATCCCGTCAACCAGCCGGGCATTTCGGCTTCGGAACAGGACGCAAATAGCGCGAAATCGTTCCGCCATGCGCCCAAAAAGCCGCGATTACGTCTTTACCGGCCGCTTGGTATAGGCGCGGTCGTGGACCGTTCCCTTGACCGGCGCCGCTGGAAGTCTGCAATCTCGATGACCCGAAGAGCGCGGCTTCCGACGCGCCATGGAGGGGGAAATGGCCGAGCAATCCAGTGCTGGAGACAGGCTTATCGACCGCCGCAGCGTGCTGCGCGCCGGGGCGGCCCTGGCGGCCTCAGGGCCGGCGCTGCTGCGGGGAACCGGCGCCGAAGCGCAGGCGCGGCCCCGGATGATCATCGATTCCCAGGTCCATGCCTACGCCGCCAATACGCCGGAGCGGCCCTGGTTCAGGGTGCCGAACTGGCCCGCCCACGTCACCGGCGACGAGATGGTGGCGGCGATGGACAAGCTCGGGATCGACGGCGCGATCTACATCTCGCCCTTCTCGATGTACCGCTACGACGGCAGCTATGCGGTCTCGGTTCAAAAGGCTCATCCCGACCGCTTCGCGATCGTCAAGCCGGTCGATCCGGACGATCCGGCGGTGGCCGATGTGATCGCCGACTGGAAAGAGACCCCTGGCACGGTCGGGATCCGCATCATCATGACGAAGGAGTCGAACAAGGCGCCGGACGACCCCGGCTTTGCCCGCATCTGCGCCGCCGCGGCAAAGCATAATTTTCCCGTCAATGTGCTGTTCTGGGGCAATGCCGATGCCGGCACCGCGCTGATCGACCGCCATGCCGATACGCGCTTCATCATCGACCATATGGCCATCCAGCAGCCGAACGAGCCGCCGGCGCCGCCGCAGCCTTGGGCCGACCTGCCGAAGGTGCTGGAGCTCGCCAAGCGCAAGAATGCGGTGATCAAGATCAGCGGCGCCTGCACCCTGTCGAGGGAGCCGTTTCCCTACAACGACATCTGGGACCCGCTGAAGCGCATCTTTGACGCCTGGGGGTTTGAGCGCTGCCTGTGGGGCACCGACTGGACGCGCGCCTTTGCGGTGGTCAATTACGAGCAGGCGACGGAGCCCTTCCTCAAGACCGATCGCCTCAGCGACAGCGAGCGGGCCATGCTGATGGGCGGCGCCACCGCCAAGGCCTACGGCTGGTCGCCCAAGAAAGCGTAGCGGGAGAGGGATGCGGCCGATGGCGAATTACAGCTTATGTCTCGGGACGGCCGGTTGGGGCGTCTGGCACAGCCCCGATGCCGGCCAGTCGTGGACGCGGCATCGCGCGCCCTTTCCGCTCAACAGCCGCATCCAGGCACTGGTCGCCCATCCCAAGGAAGCGCGCACCGTATTCGCGGGCGGCGACACCGGTCTGTTCGTGAGCCACGATGGCGGCGCCCGATGGGAGCGGATCGGCGCCGAGGGCGCCCTGCCGACGATCTGGTCGCTGGCCGTAGACCCGGTCGATCCCGATATTCTCTTTGCCGGCACCCGCCCGGCCGGTGTCTACCGTTCCCGGGACGGCGGACGGCAGTGGCAGAAACTGGCCGTCGACATCGCGCCGGAATGTTCGATCGGCATACCGTTCGTGACTGGCCTCGTCGTCGACCCCGACGATCACCGCATTATTTGGGCAGGGGTGGAAATCGACGGCGTGTTCCGCAGCATGGATGGCGGCGATAGCTGGACGCACCTGAAGACCGGTTTGTACGACCCGGACATTCACGCGGTGACGCTCGCGGCGACGCAGCCCAGGCGGCTTTACGCCAGCACGGCGCGCGAAGTCTTCACCAGCAGCAATTTGGGTGACACCTGGGACTCCCTGGAGATCAGGGAGAAATGGCCGCTGCCCTATGCCCGCGGCCTCGCGGTCAAGGCCGACGATCCCGGCGTGCTGTTCGCCGGCTGCGGCGAGACGACGACCGGCGAAAAAGGGCATGTGCTCCGCACCACCGACTTCGGCGAGAGCTGGGAGATCCTTCCGCTCCCCAACGAGGCCAATGCCACGGTGTGGGGCCTCGCGACGCATCCCGCCGCCGCCGATCGCATTGTCGCGTTCAGCCTGTTCGGTGAGGTGTATGTCACCGAGGATGCCGGCGCGTCCTGGCGCAAGATCGCGCGTGAATTCGGCGAGATCAGGGCCGCGGCCTGGGTACCGAACTGAGTTCAGTGACGCGGTGACGGCGAGACGCCGGTCACGAGGAACCGGCTTCACTATTTCGTCAGTTTCGCGAGCTTAGCCACGTTGATGGTCCCGAGGCCGGCCGCCGGGCTATAGCCGTCGCGCCCCGAGTAGAACCAATTGTCGCCGGCCGAGATCGTGTTCAGCGCCGCATTCGGGCCGCGCGTGCCGCCGCGCATAGCCAAGCCATAAAGCAGCGGGTTCAGCAGTCCGAGCCGGTGGCCGGCGTTCTGAACGAGCAGGGCAGTGACACCATTGAGCTGGGGAGCAACGAAGCTTGTGCCGCCCATGAAGGCGAGGACGCCGAAGCCGCTCACATCGGACGTGTAGACGATGAGGTACCCAGTTTCCGGGTCGGCATTGAGGGAGACATCCGGCACGTTTCGCCCGCGGAATTGCGCAGGAAGAGGGAAGACTGTCTGCGGCGGAGTCGCGGTCTCGTCGATCAGTACCTGGCCGGGCTGGCTGGTTTGCACGCCCCACGTGCCCAGCTGATAGAATGGCACACGCGAAAAGATGCTGACACCGCCGCCGCTGCCCACCGGGAAGATGCCACAGCTGATCGGATCGAGCTCGAGCGCGTCGCAGAGTGGCTGCAGATAATCCCAGCCCCAGACGCGTTCCGTTGGGAGATTGATCGCGATGGTGGTGCCCGCGACCGAAAAGCTGAGCGCGAGGGGCAGGGTGGTGCCGCCGCCGGCGGTAATGGCTGTATCGGCGGCGGGAAAGTCTACGCTGAGCGGGAAGTTGAAAGACGGCGGTGCGAAGGACGAATCGAAACTGTCAAAGGCGCCGTCATCCCCCGAGCCTGCGAACAAGCTCTGACCTTGCAGTGCCGCCTCGACAAAAAGCTCATGCGCGGCTTGCGCGAAACTCGCGAACTGGTGCGAAAACGGGTCGGTCACATTGTCCAACTCCGCATCCAATTCCCAACCAAATGCCCAACTCGTCGATACCGAATCCGCCTTGTTGCTTTGGATTGCGGCGGCGAAGGCATCCAGATAACCCTGGCTGGTGTTCGGCGCCTGGTAGACGATGATGCTTGCGCCCGGAGCAATGCCGCCGGATTGCTCGATATCGAGCGTGGTCTCGGAAGAATGCGACGCATCGCTCGGCGCGCCGGGACCCCCGTCGATGTCGATCACTGTAAGGCGATCGGAGTCGACGTTCAGGTTAAGCGCGCTCCAATAGGCGAAGACGTCGCCGGGAGTGAAATTCGCCAAGGTGACGATGCCGAGAGTCCGGCCCTTGCCGGTGATGCCCTGTTGATAAAGAGGGTCTACATTGTAGCGGGCAGCAAAATCGGTGACCGTCAGTAGCCCGGGCGGGTTCCCCAGCGGAGCGGCACCCGCAAGCGCTTTCCGCTCGATCGGTGTGCCGCCGAGCCTCGCTGGTGCTTGGTGCAGATGAGGGTGAAAGACCGGTTTGGTCGAGAGACCGACCACCGCCCGCACAGCGGGGGCGATTTCGGCCGGCATCACCGGCGGCACGGTGGGGGCCCGAAATGTCGAGGCAGCCCCCTTGTCGGTAGCGGGCGACTGGAACTGATGCAGGCTCATCTGGAACACCCGCTCCATCGCCGCCGGTGTGCCGGTGGCCTTCAAAGTTGTCGCTGTCGCTCTTTCGACGCTCAGGCCGTGGCCACGAAGCTGTTTGGTGACCGTGGCGACGGTCTCCTCGTTCGGACCGAACCGCGCCTGGAATTGCTCGGGTGTCAGGAACCGCTGGTACAGCGGATCGCCGGGGGTCGCAACTCTTTGCAGCATGGCCTCGGCGCCGTCCAGATCCGCCAGCTTCAAGGCGATCGTTACCGAAATCGCCTGATCGCCGGCACGCTCGGCGAGCGCGCCCATATCCACCGGGTCAGGCGAGGCGGCAGAGGCAGCTGCAACACCGGTCATCAAGATCGCTGCAGTCGCGACGGCGACCCGGTGCAAAGAGCAGATCATTTCGTCCCCCGCTATTTATCCTGTATCGAAAGCCGGTGTCATATCGGCTTTCTCCAGGGCTCGCGAAATGTGCTGCGTTGAAGCCCCATGATGTCTGATAAGTCACTGCGCGGGTAGCGTCAGTTGTTTCAATACGCGCAATAAGCGAGACAAAGCTCGAGCATATTGCGGGCCGCGATCTGGCTTCGAGAGTTCGAGTGGCATCTACGCTTTCCGTGAAGCGAAGCGACACTCGGCCAGTGGAGGCGATTGGTGAAGACCTTAAAGATCACCATGCCGGTGTTGGTCATGCATAGCGAAGACGACCAGATCGTGCCCTATGTCCCCGCCGGACCCCTCTCGGCGAAGCTGCTAAAGAACGGCACCCTGAAAACCTGCAAGAGCTTTCCGCACGGGATGCCGACGACGGGAGCGGAAACCATCAACTCCGACTTGTTGGCGTTCATCAAGAGCTAGGCCGCACCTCAATCCCGTCCACCCGATCCGGGTAGAACGCGAGATGATCCTTGATGCCGGCGACAGCCGCATAAGGTGCCTCGTAGCTCCACGCGGCATCGATCGAGCGTTCGCCGCCGACCGGGATGCTGAAGTAGCTGGCATCGCCCTTGTAGGGACAATAGGTGGCGGTGTCCGTCCGGGTCAGCAGGGTCATATCGACATCCTTGCGCGGGATGTATTGGACCGCCGCGTAGTGGGACTCGCGAAGCGTCAGCGCCTCGCGCGTGTCGGCGATGACGCGGCCCGCGACAGAGACCACCACGCGGCCGGAGTTGTGCTCGATCGCCATCGGATGATCGGGTCCAGGGATCTTGATCGGCTTCACCGCCGATTGGGGGGATGTTTGGTCCATAAGAGGTCTCCTTGTTTAGAGTTGGGCGGAACCGCCATCGACGAATAATTCCGCACCCGTGATGAAGCTGGCATCGTCGGACGCGAGGAAGGTTGCAGCCTTGGCGATTTCTTCCGGGCGACCGAGACGGCCCATCACGACCGTGGAAGCCAGCCCCTTCATATTATCGGGGTCGGCGAAGGTCTGATTGAGCAACGGCGTGTCGATGGGGCCGGGGCTGACGACGTTGACTCTGATCCCCCTATCCTTGAGGTCCGCCGTCCGTGTGCGTGCAAAGGAGCGAACCGCCGCCTTAGTGGCCGAGTAGACGCTAAAGGAGGGGAAACCCTTGATGCCAACGATCGAGCCGGTCAACAGGATCGTGCCCCCGTTGGGCATAAGAGGCAACGCCTTCTGGGCGGTAAACAGGAGGCCCTTCACGTTGATGCCGAAAATGTAGTCGAAGTGTTCCTCGGTGATCGAGCCGAGCGGCATCAGATCGCCGAGACCCGCATTGGCGAATACGATATCGACGCGCCCCTTCTCGCGACCGATCTGCGCGTATATCCGGTCAAGATCGACGAGGTTGGAAACGTCTCCTTGGATCGCAGTGACATTAGAGCCGATCGAGGTCACTGCGGCGTCAAGCTCGCGTGGGCGGCGACCGGTGATATAGACGAACGCGCCTTCTTCGACGAATTGCTTCGCCGTGGCGAGACCGATACCGGCGCTGCCGCCCGTGATCAGGGCAGTCTTGCCTTCGAGCTTCCTGGTCATGCTTTGCTCCTGTGTTCTGAGTTCGGTCTAAGTCGCGGACTTGCCGCCGTCGATAGAAAGCACCTGACCGGTCGTGAAGGACGACTTGCTGGAGGCAAGGAAAACAATCGCGGCGGCGACCTCGTTGGGTTCACCCACCCGCTGGAGCGGCACACCTGCGACGAGACCAGCCTTTCGTTCGGCGCTGCCGGTGAAGCGGTTGAGCATCGCGGTCTCGGTCGGCCCCGGCGCTACCGCATTGACGCGGATGCCCGAGGTGGCGATTTCCAGCGCTGCGGATTTCGTCAGGCCCTCGACGGCGTGCTTGCTTGCCGAGTAGACCGATGCGCCGCCCGCGCCAAGGTGGCCATAGGTGGATGAGATGTTGATGATGCTGCCGCTGCCTTGGGCGAGCATGATCCGCAACTCGTGCTTCATGCTGAGAAGCGTGCCGAGAACGTTGGTTTCAAAGGTGGCGGCATAGCTGTCGGCCGACTGCTCGGTAACCGGGCCGGGCTGGCCTTCGGTGCCGGCGTTGTTGACGGCGGCGTCCAGGCGGCCGAACCGCTCGACGGTTCGGTCGATCAGATGACGCACATCATCCTCGTGACGCACGTCGGCACGGATGAATTCGGCCTCCGCACCGCGCGCGCGAAGCTCGGTGGCCAATGCCTGTCCGGGTTCTTCGTGACGCCCCGACACGACAATCCGGCTGCCGGCCTCCGCGAAGGCGAATGCCGCCGCGCGGCCGATGCCGGTCAAAGCGCCGGTGATCAAGACAACCGGCTGTTCCATCACTGCTCCTTCGGCTCCGGCCGATCCGAGGTCGGCGTTTCTGCGGTGCCTCTGGAAGCAGGATTTGGGTTTCGCTCGCGCTTCCGAAAAAGACTTTGTAGAGTCCGGGGCATACCTGAGAGGCATGGCAACGCGATGGAGCTACGGCATCTGCGCTACTTCGTTGCGGTCGCCGAGGAAGGCAGCGTGACGCTCGCGGCAGAGCGCCGGCTGCATACGGCGCAGCCCTCGCTCAGTCGGCAAATGCGCGATCTGGAGAGGGAGGTCGGCGCGCAGCTTCTGGTTCGCAGTGTTCACGGCGTCGAGTTGACAGCGGCTGGCCGCGCATTTCTCGATCACGCGCGGCTTGCACTCTCTCAGGTCGAAGCGGCTGGCGACGCGGCGCGGCGCGCCGCACATCCCGCCAAAGCCACCTTCGCGATGGGCTTCCTGACTGGAACCGAGGTGGATTGGTTCGCCGAAGCCGTTCGGCTGCTCCGCGACGAATTGCCAAGTCTCGAAGTCGTTCTGATGAGCCAGACCTCACCCGAACTGACGAGCAGTCTCCTCCGGGGGCAAATCGATATCGCCTTTCTTCGGCCGGAACCGGAGCTACCCGACCTGGTGTTCAAACACCTGACCAGCGAGCCGCTCGTCGTGGTCCTGCCCGGCGATCATCGTCTCGCCGCCCGGGAAACCATCAACCCACGCGATATCGAAGGCGAGACGTTTGTGAACGTGTCGGCGACGGCCCCCGTGCTGCGGATTGTGATCGATGATTTTCTGAAAGAAGCGGGGGTCGACGTCGCCACCGTCCATGAAGCGGCTAGTCTCTCGATGGCGTTCTCGCTGATTGCATCGACGCAAGGCGTCGCCTTGTTGCCGGTCTATGCACAGAATTTTCTTCCTCGATCGGTGGTCAGCCGGCCGTTGGCAGGCAAGGCTCCGACGATCGACTTGGTCCTCGGCTACCGTAAGGCAAACGCGTCACCGCTTCTCAAACTCTTTCTATCGAGGGCGGACGATCTGATCGCTCGTGTGTCGCATAAGACGGCCGGAGCAGGCAGCCTTTACGCCAACTAGCGGCGCAGATCGTCACCTGATGGCGATATCGCGAGAGCCAATCGTCGTTCGGCCGGAACGTGCCGGCGCTCCCGTCTCGCCTAGTGCTTCACAACTTCAGCAGGCGCCGGGCGTTGCCGTTGAGCAGCTTTTCCTTGTCCTCGGCGCAGATGGGCAGCGTCTCGGTCCATTCGGTGCCGGGTTTGTTGTCGACGAACGGGTAGTCGACCGAGAAGAGGATGCGGTCAATGCCCATTTCCATGATGCAGCACAACAGCGCCGGGTCGGAGAAGAAGCCGCTGGTCGTGACCCAGAAATGCTTGCAGAACACGTCGCGGAAGGTCGGCCCACCGCGGCCGTCGCGCTCGAGGCCCATGCTGATCCGCCAGACCAGGAACGGCAGCCCTTCGCCGAGATGGCCGAGGATGATCTTGAGCCCGGGATATTCCTCGAAGAGCCCGCTCATCACCATCCGCAACGCCTGCGTCGCGGTCTCGACGGTGAACCCCCAGGCGGCGCGCAGCAGCGACGGGTATTTCTCGGTGTACTCCTTGTAATAGACCTCGACCACCGCCGGATGCGGGATGCCGGGGTGGAGGTAGAGCGGCACATCCAGCGCCTGGGCCCGCTCGTAGATCGGCCAGAAGCGCTTGTCGTCGTGGAACACATCGCCGGTCTGGCCGTGGATCATCGCGCCCTTGAAGCCGAGCTGGGTGACGGTCCGCTCCAATTCGTCGGCCGCCGCCTTCGGGTCGGCGGTCGGCAGCGCCGCGAAGCCGGCGAAACGGTCGGGATGCGCCAGCACCGCCGCGTGCAGCCGGTCGTTGACGCGGCGCGCCAGCGGTACCGCGGTGGCGGCGTCGAGCTTCTGCAAGGACGGATTGGCGTGCGACAGCACCTGGATGTCGATGCCGGCCTCGTCCATCTCCTTCAACCGCAGCGCGCCGAGGTCGTCGAGCCGTTCGACGAGGCGCGGCGCCCGCGTCGCGTCGCGCGCGGCGATCAGCGGCTTCACCTCGGGATCGAAATAGTGCTCTTCGAGCGCGATCACCTGCGGTCTTGTCGGCATCCGTCGTTCTCCGTTCGATTTTCTGTTCAGTCCTCGGCGTCTTCGGTCATCAGCGGCTCCGGCATCCGCCCCGGTTCGGGCTCCGGCTGGGGCTGGGGGATCATCCGCTTTGCCGCTTCCTCGCGGATGACGCGGGCCAGTTCCGGATGGCGGCCGAACAGTTCGTGGAAATCGACGATGTCGAGCACGAGCAAGGTGCAGGGCTCGCGCGCGACGACACTGGCGTTGCGCGGCGCCCGCGTCAGCAGCGCCAACTCGCCGAAGAAATTGCCGACCCCGAGGGTCACCGGCGCCGGCGACACCTCGATCTCGACCTCGCCCTCGACAATGAAGAACATGCAGTCGCCGATCTCGCCGCGGCGCACAATCACCGCGCCGGCCGGGAATTCGCGCGCCCGCAACAGCCGCGCCACTTCGGCGATCAGCGCGGCGCCGATGTCGTGAAAGAACGGCACCCGCGCGACCAGCTCCCAGGTGCGCAGGAACTGCAGCCGCCGCATTTCCTGGGCATAGCCGGCGGCCAGGATACCGGCCCACAGTGCGAAGACCAGAATGCCGCTGACCATGACGACCCCGGCGAGGGCACGGCCGGCCGTCGTCACCGGCACGACATCGCCATAGCCGGTCGTGGTCAGCGTCACGATTGCCCACCACAGCGCCGCCGGGATCGAGCCGAAGGCCTGCGGGTTGGCATCGCGCTCCAGCAGGTAGGAGAGGGTGGCGGCGGTGAGCAGGATGATGATGAAGCCGAGCAGCACCGACAGCAGCGACTGCTCGGCGTTGGTGATCACCCGGCGCAGGCTGGCGAGGCCCGGCGAGTAGCGGATGTATTTGAAAATCCAGACGCCGCTCAGCAGCATTGCCGGCTCGCGGTCGATCAACGCCAGCAGCGCCGGCAGCGCGCTGACCAGGTCGAGCACGCCGCCCAGCGAGCCGGCCCAGTTCAGCCGCGCCCGCCAAGCCGAATGGTGCTCCTGCCCCGGCGCCTCCGGGGCAACGATCAATCGCAGCACGCATTCGCCGAAAAACAGGGTGGCGACGACAAGAAAGCCGGTTACCAGCGGGACCCAGTATTGCTGCTGCAGTTCGGCGACCGTATCGGCCAGCATGATCGTGATGCCGATTGCGATCAGCGCATGGTGCAGGAGCCGGAAGCGGCGGGCGTCCGGATGCGAGCTCTCGGGGTCTAGCAGCCGATACAGTCGGCGGCGGTCCATAACCGCATATTAGCGACCGATTTAGGCCCTATTTCAATGATCTGTCGGGTGCATACCCGAGTCCCGCTCAGCCGCCATGGGCGAATTCCGGGTAGAGCGTCATGCCGCCATCGACGACCAGCGTCGTGCCGGTGATGTAATCGGACTCGTCCGAGGCGAGCCACACGGCGGCGCGGGCGATGTCCGCGGGCTCGCCGATGCGGCCGTACGGGATCAGCTGCAGCAAGCCGCGTGCCGCCTCCGGGGTCTCCCAGGCAGCCCGGTTGATCGGCGTCTTGATCGCGCCGGGCGCGATCGCGTTGACACGGATTTTCCGCGGCGCGACCTCCTGCGCCAGCGACTGCATCATCATCAGGACGCCGCCCTTGGAAGCGGCGTAATTGACGTGCCCAGCCCACGGGATGTGCTGGTGCACCGAGCTCATGCAGATGATTTTGCCGGCGGATTTCGAAACACCGGCGACGACACCACTCCGCTCCATTTCCCGCACGGCTTCCCGGCAGCACAGGAATTGCCCGGTCAGGTTCACCGCGAGGACGGTGTTCCAGTCCTTGAGCGACATCTCGGCAAACGGGGCGTCGCGCTGCAATCCGGCGTTGGCGACCAGGATGTCGATGCGGCCGAACCGGTCGAGATGGGTGCGGAACATCGTCTCGACTTCGCTCTCGTCTGAGACGTCCGCCTTGATCGCGACCGCCTCGCCGCCGAAGCGCTGGATTTCCGACGTGACCTCCTCGGCCTCGGGCAAATCGCTGCGGTAATTGACCGAGACATCGGCCCCGGCGGCGCCGAGGCCGATCGCGACCGCCTTGCCGATGCCCGAACTTCCGCCGGTCACCAGCACCTTCTGGCCGATCAGGGGCCGCCACGGCTGATCGGTCGATTTCGCCGGTTTCATGCTCGCGCTCCTGTCTTGCCGCAGGCGACCATCGTGCCGCCGATTGGACACCCGGCCGCAGCCTGCATTTCCTAGACAGAGAACGCGGTTTCTGTGGCAATGGCGTTACCGGAGCATGCGCGAGCGGAGGGCGGCGGATGGCCTCGGATTACCTGCTGGCGATCGACCAGGGGACGACCAGCACCCGCGCGATCCTGTTCGAATCGACCGGCGGGATCCGCCACATCGCGCGCCGCGAGTTGCGCCAGATCTACCCGCGGCCGGGCTGGGTCGAGCACGACCCGGAAGAGATCTGGCAGGCGGTCGTCGCCACCTGTCGCGAGGCGCTTGCCGCCGCTGGGGACGTGCGGGTGGCGGCGATCGGCATCACCAATCAGCGCGAGACGACGGTGCTGTGGCAGCGCGCTACCGGCCGGCCGGTACAGAACGCGATCGTCTGGCAGGACCGGCGCACGGCGAATCTCTGTGAGAGATGGCGCGGTGAAGGGCTTTCCGAGCCGGTCGCGCGACGGACCGGGCTGGTGATCGACCCGTATTTCTCGGCCTCCAAAATTCACTGGCTGCTCGACGAGGTGCCGGGGCTGCGCGCGCGGGCAGACGTCGGCGAGATCGCGTTCGGCACGATCGACAGCTTTCTGTTGTGGCGGCTGACCGGCGGCCGGGTGCATGCGACCGATGTCACCAATGCCTCGCGCACGATGCTGTTCGACCTGCGCCGGCTCGGCTGGGACAGCGAATTGCTCGAGGCGTGTCGCATTCCCCGCGCAATCCTGCCGGAGGTTCGCGACACCGACGCCGATTACGGCGCCACCGCACCAGGGTTGTTCGACCGCGAGATCGCGCTCGCCGGTGTTGCCGGTGACCAGCAGGCGGCGTTGATCGGGCAGGCCTGCTTCCGCCCGGGCATGATCAAATCGACCTACGGCACCGGCGCCTTCGCGCTGCTGCATACCGGCGCCGAAGCGCCGGCATCGAAGAACCGGCTGCTGACCACCATTGCCTACCGGCTGGGCGGCAACACCGCCTATGCCCTCGAAGGCAGCATCTTTATCGCCGGAGCGGCGGTGCAATGGCTGCGCGACCGGCTCGGCGCGATCGCCACGGCGCCTGAAATCAATGCGCTCGCCACGCGCGCCGATCCGGCGCAGCGCGTCTATCTGGTGCCGGCCTTCGCCGGCCTCGGGGCGCCCTATTGGCTGCCTGAGGCGCGCGGGGCGCTGATCGGGTTGACGGCGGAATGCGGCCGGCCCGAGATCGCCCGCGCCGCGCTGGAGGCGGTCGGCTATCAGACGCGCGACCTGACCGCAGCGATGGCGGCCGATGCCGGCGTGCCGATCGAGCGGCTGCGGGTCGATGGCGGGCTCGCGGCCAGCGACTGGGCGATGCAATTTCTGGCCGACATCCTGCCGGCCTGGGTCGAGCGGCCGGCTATGCTCGAGACCACAGCGTGGGGCGCGGCCTATGTCGCGGGGTCGCGGGCCGGGGTATGCCCTGGCGCTGAGGAGATGATGACGCGCTGGTCGGCGGCGCGGGAGTTCGCGCCCGCCATGCCCGAGGCCGAACGCGAGGCGGGTTACGCCGGCTGGCAGCGCGCCGTCAAAGCCGTGCTGGCGGCGGCGTCATGAACCTGTGTCGCGAGCTTCCCGATGCCGCCGCCGGGGAGGTGTTCGAAACCCTGCTGCAAGCGCCGGCGGTGCGGATCGAGCGCATCGTCTCGCAGGGACAGGCGAGCCCCGACGGCTTTTGGGACGACCAGGACGAGGCGGAATGGGTCGTGCTGCTGACCGGAGCGGCTCGGCTACGCTTTGCCGATGAGAGCGAGCCGCGCACGCTTGGGCCCGGCGACCATATCCAGATCGCACCGCACCGCCGTCACCGCGTCGATTGGACCGACCCCTCGCAGCCGACCGTGTGGCTGGCGGTGTTCTACCGCAACGCCAACTCGCCGGTGGACGCGATCAGCGCGTCACGCAGCACCATCGCGACATAGCGCATCACGTCGTCGGGAAACTGGGTCGATGGCCGGCCGGCGGCGATCCAGGCATCGAGATTGCCTGGCCCCCAATTGTAGGCGGCGAGCGCGTCGGACCAATTGCCGTAGCGCTGGAACAGCCGGGCCAGATAGGCGCGGCCGAGGAGCCGGTTCTCGCGCAGGTCGAAGCGGTTGCCGCCGCCGACGTCGAAGGCGGCTGCGGCGCTGATCTGCATCGGTCCCTGCGGTCCCAGAGGCTCCGGCCGCCACATCCGCAGATCGGCGCCGTGCCGCGACTCGACGCCGTCAACGGCGAAGGCGATGCGGTCGAGGTCGCCGCTGGTCGGCGCGAACAGCGCCGCCGCGTCGTCCGACAACAGGCGCAACAGCCTCGCCGCGATCGGCCGTGCCTCGGAGCGGGCGATCATGCCGGCGCTGGGTGGCGGTGGCCGGTTGCCGCGCACGACCTTGACCGCCTCGCTGCGGCCCGTGCCGAAGGTGACGATCTGGGTGACGGTGTTCTGAGTCGGCAGGCTGACCACCTGGACCGGCTTTTCGGCCGGCGGCACCGGCGCGCCCGTTCCGCGCACCACGCGGACCGGCGCCAACCGCGAATCGCCGAACCACAGCCATTCGCTGGTGCCGTTTATGCTAGGCGGCGAGGCGGCGGCCAATTGCTTGCGTTCGGCGGCGAACGGCGCATGCAGGCAAGCGAAAACCGCCAGCGCCGCCAAGGCGCTCGGCGCACCCAGGCGCACATATCGCGTGGCAGCCACGACCGCCCGGCGCCCCCCAGCACCGGCGTACGTGATCGGCATCGGAATGCCCCCGCTTCCCCCGCGCGCATTATAGCGGCTTTGCCTTCCCCCGGCACGGATGCCACGATGCGGGCGGTTGAACCTGCCCAGGAGCGCGCCCGATGACCCGGCCTTTCGAGGGCATCCGCATCATCGACATCACGCATGTGCTGGCCGGCCCGTTCGCGGCCTATCAGCTGGCCGTGCTCGGGGCCGACGTGATCAAAGTCGAGCATCCGGACGAGCCCGATCAGAGTCGCGAGGGCGGCACCGACCGCGCACTCAATCGGCGCAACATGGGCACGTCTTTTCTGACGCAAGGAAGCAACAAGCGCTCGATCACCCTCGACCTGAAGCAGGAGGCCGGGCGCGAGGTCCTGAAGAAGCTCGTCGTCGGCGCCGATGTCCTGGTGCAGAACTATCGGCCGGGCGCGTTCGAGGCGTTGGGGCTTGGTTACGAGGCGATGCTCGCGATCAACCCGCGGCTTATTTATTGCTCTATCTCGGCTTTCGGGCAGGACGGCGTCCGGCGTGAGCAGACCGCCTACGACCATGTCATCCAGGCAACATCAGGCATCATGGCCTCAACCGGTACGGAGGAGGTCAATCCGATCAAGATCGGCGCGCCGGCGGTCGATTACGCGACCGGTACGATGGGGGCCTTCGCGCTCGCTGCGGCGCTGTTCCAGCGCGAGCGCACCGGCAAGGGGCAGCACATCGATTTGGCGATGCTCGGGGTCGCGATGATGATGCAGGCCTCGTTGATGACCGGGTACTTCCGCAACGGCACCGAGCCAAAGCCGCACGGCAACAAACAGCCATTCGCCACCAACAGTGCCTATGACGCCAAGGACGGCATGGTGATGATCGGCGCCAGCAACATCCGCCAGCAGGCCCGGTTTTGGCAGGCGGTTGGGCGCGAGGACATGATCAAGACCGACAACGAGGCGCGGGTCGATGACCGCGAGCGCGAAGCGGCGGTGATCGCCGAAATTATCAAGACGAAGACGGCCGACGAATGGGAGGTCTATTTCCAGGCCCGTCACGTGCCGGCCGCACGGGTGCGCAGGATGGCCGAGGCGCTTGCCGACCCGCATTTCGAGGAGCGGCGGGTATTTCACCGGTTTGAGAGCGCACCCGGCATCGACGGACCGTTCGGGGTGCCGCTGGCGGCGTTCAAATTCGCGCATGGCGGGCCGCAGATCGACACGCCGCCGCGGATGATGGGCGCCGATACCGAAGCCGTGCTTGGCGAGCTCGGCTACAGCGCCGCCGAAATCGCCGGCTTGCGTGCGGCAAGGGTGATCTGATCTGAGGTGCAGGCGCCATCCGGTGCAGCCGACGGCCGCCTTTAGAAAATCGTGGACAGCGCGGGCCGGAGCATCGAGATTATCTAGCCGCGTCCAGGGCGGGAACCCTGCCCAGGCGCGTGCATAGGGGGAAATCCGTCGCAGCCATGGCGGCCGTGCTCGCGGGACAGCATGGACCGTGGGGTTGCGGCGCCGCGCAACCTACGGTTTAGGCCGCGGCAGCACCTTGGATACTACGCGTCGGCGCTGTTGCCGCCCGCGGGCGGCGCGTTCGGCCGCGCGTCGCTCGCGCGCCGAGCAGCGGACGCGGGGGTTGGATTGAGGGGTATCGCGTTGCCATTCCACCTGCGCCGTGTCATGCAACCGACACCGTTTGCTGTTCCGCGTCGGGGGCTGCGGGCGACGGACGGTATGCCCCCGATCCGCAGGCCGGCTTTGCGCACCGATAGGGAGCCTGCGGTGCCGCGTTCGGTGCTGTTCTTGCAGGGCCCGATCTCGGATTTCTTTGATCGGCTCGGCCGCGCCCTGATCGCCCGCGGGCATCGCGTGCACCATATCAACCTGCACCTCGGCGACCAGTTATTCTGGCGCTTGCCAGCGACCAATTTTCGCGGCCGCTTCGAGGATTGGCGCCAGTTCGTCGGCGAATTTCTCGACCGGCACACGGTCACTGAGTTGGTCGTGCATGGCGACCGGCGGCCGCATCACATCGTCGCCGCCGAAGAGGCAAGGCTACGGGGAATTGCCGTATTTGCCACCGATCTCGGCTATCTGCGTCCCGATTGGATCACCGTCGAATATGACGGCATGAGCAGCTACTCACGGTTCCCGCGCGACCCCGAGGCGATCCGCGAGCTGGCGGAGCGCCTGCCGCCGCTGCTCCCGGTGCAGCGCTTTCGGCCGGTGTCGTTCGCATGGACGGCTGCGCTCGACGTGATCTACAACGTCGCGCAGGTGCTGGGACGGCCGCTGTATCCACACTACCGCTGGCACGGCATCTTTCACCCCTACGCCGAATATGCCGGTTGGATCGTCACCTTGGCGCGGTATCGGCTGATGCGCAGCGCTACTGTCGCGGCTAAGCTGCGGCTTCAGGCGCAGCCGAAATCGTACTTCCTGTTCCCGTTGCAACTGGCGACCGACTACCAGATCCGGGCCCATTCACCGTTCGCCGACGGACGTGACGCGGTCCGCGAGGTCATAGCCTCGTTTGCGGCCAGCGGCAGCCGCCGCAAGCTCGTCTTGACGGTGCATCCGCTCGACAACGGGCTGATCGGCTGGAACCGGCTGGCGATGAAGGCGGCCCGGCAATTCGGGATTGCCGATCGGGTGGTCGTGCTGCGCGACGGCACCCCGCGGGACTTGCTGCGTCGCGCTGCCGGGGTCGTCACGATCAACAGCACGGTCGGCCTGACCGCCCTGACCGAGGCGGTGCCGGTCAAAGTGCTGGGCAGCGCTGTGTTCGATGTCCCCGGGCTGACCTGCCAGGGCCATCTGGACCGGTTCTGGGGCGAGCCGGCCGCGCCCGACCCGGAGATGGTGGACGCGTTCCTGCGGGCGCTGATCGGCACGACCCAGATCCGCGGCGGCTATTATGAGCGCGAGTCGAAAGCGCAAGCGATTGCGAGCTTTGTCGAGCGGATCGAGCGGGGGCTGTTCCCGCTGCCGCCTCGGGATGCGGCTGGCCTGACCGCGCAAAAGAGGCCGGTCGATACGCTCGGGGTCGCAATGGCCGCCGCCAATTGAGCGGCCGTAAGCGTGCGGCGACGCGGCGCGATGCTATAAGTGACCGATGGCTTGGGATCCTGCGCAATATCTGAAATTCGCCGGACCGCGACTGCGCCCGGCGATCGACCTGTTGCAGCGCATCGAAATTGAGCGGCCCGCACTGGTCTATGACCTGGGCGCCGGCGCCGGCAACGTCACCCGGCTGATCGCCGCGCGCTGGCCCGAGGCTCGCATCGTCGGTGTCGATTCCTCGGCCGAGATGTTGGCGAAGGCAGCGGCTGAGCTGCCGGCGATCGAATGGCAACAGGCCGATCTTGCGACCTGGCGGCCGGACCGCCCGCCCTCGATCATCTATTCGAACGCGGCGCTGCACTGGCTCGACGGCCACGACAAGCTTTTCTCGGCGCTGTTCGAGGCGCTGGCGCCAGGCGGCGTACTGGCGGTGCAGATTCCGCGGAATTTCGCCGCGCCTTCGCACACCTCGATCACCGACGCGGCGCTCTCCGGTCCGTGGCGCTCGACGCTCGAGCCGCTGCTGCGCCCGTCGCCGACCCAGGCGCCCGAATTTTATTACGATCTGCTGGCGCCGCGGGCGGCGGCGCTCGACATGTGGGAGACCGAATACCTGCAGGTGCTCGACGGCGGCAACCCGGTCAAGGAATGGACCAAGGGCACCTGGCTCGGACCGCTACTCGGCGCTTTGGTAGAGCCCGAGCGCAGCCAATTCGAGCAGAACTATGCCGAGCGCGTTTTGGCCGCCTATCCGCGGCGCGCGGATGGCAAGACGCTGTTTCCGTTCCGTCGCCTGTTCATGATCGCGACGAGGCCGTAGCCCCGGTTTAGCCCAATCGCGTGCGCGCCAGCGCCGCCCCCGCGGTCAGCGAGGCGAGCTTTTGCGTTGCCAGCGTGCGGTCGAGCGGCGCCATGCCGCAATTGGTGCACGGAAACAGGCGCTGCGGTGCAACGTGGCCGGCCGCCAGCTCGATCACCGCCGCGACTTCCTCGGGGGTCTCGATGTGCTCGGTCGCGACATCGATCGCGCCGACCAGCACGTCCTTGCCGGCCAACAACCCCAGCAGCTCGATCGGGACCCGGGAGTTGATGCATTCGACCGACACCTGGTCGATGCGGCTTGCGGCCAGCGCCGGAAAGATCGCTTCGTATTGCCGCCATTCGCGGCCGAGCGATCCTTTCCATTCGACATTGGCCGGAATGCCATAGCCGTAGCAGATATGGACCGCGGTCTTGCAGGTCAGGCCCTCGGCGGCGCGATGCAGCGCCGCGATGCCCCAATCGACGACCTCGTCGAGATAGACGTTGAAGGCCGGCTCGTCGAATTGGATCACATCGACCCCGATCGCTGCCAATTCGCGGGCCTCTTCGTTCAGCAATTCGGCGAATGCCATTGCCATCACGCGGCGGTCGCCGTAATGCGCGTCGGCGACCGTATCGACGATCGTCATCGGGCCGGGCAAGGTGAATTTGAGCCGGCGGTTGGTGTGCATGCGGGCAATCAGCGCCTCGCCGCCGTGGGTGCTGCCCTTGCGCTTGAGCGGTCCGGTGACGGTCGGCACCATCGCGTCGTAACGGTTGTTGCGGATCCCCATCCGCACCCGCTTGTCGAAACCGATGCCGTCGATCCCGGCGACAAAGCCGTGCACGAAATGTTGCCGCGACTGCTCGCCGTCGCCGACGATGTCGATCCCCGCATCCTCCTGGCTTTTGAGCGCGAGCAGTGTCGCGTCGCGCTTGCCCTCGGCCAGCATCTCGCCCTCGAGCCGCCACGGCGCCCACAGCACGCGCGGCTCCGCCAGCCAGGATGGCTTCGGCAGGCTGCCGGCGATCGTGGTTTCAAACACCTGATTTCTCCGATAAGCGACGACGCAGCACTATGCGCTTGGGCCGAGGTCGCCACGACAACATAGATGACTCTGTTATCTTCGGGGGGCAGGCGGCTCGCCCGCACCAAAGCCTCAGAAATATTTCTTCAAATTGGCCCGGATGCGGTCGAGTACCGGGATTTCCGGCTGCACCAAGGCAAATTTCTCGCCGGTGATCTGTTCGAAGGCGTCGATATAGACCTTTGCGGTAGCAGCGATCACATCCGGTGGAATCGCCGGGATCGGGTCCTTGTACGGGTCGCAGCGCGCCGCCACCCAGCGGCGCAGGAAATCTTTGTCGAAGCTTTCTGGCGGCTGGCCGGCCTCGAAGCGCTGTTGATAGCTTGCCGCGAACCAGTAGCGGCTGCTGTCGGGGGTGTGGACCTCATCGGCGAGCAGGATGTTGCCGTCGCGGTCGGTGCCGAATTCGTATTTGGTGTCGACCAGGATCAGGCCGCGCTGCGCCGCCAACTCGCGGCCGCGCGCGAACAGCGCCAGCGCCGCCCGCGAAACGGCGTCCCATTGCGCGCGGGTCAGGACGCCGCGGTCGAGGATCTCGGCTGGCGTCACCGGCTCGTCATGCTCGCCGTCGCGCGCCTTCGTGGTCGGCGTGATCAGCGTCTGCGGCAATTTCTGGTTCTCGCGCAGCCCATCGGGCAGCCGCACTCCGTACACCTCGCGCTTGCCGGATTTGTACATCGACCACACCGAGGTCGCGGTCGTGCCGGCGAGATAATCGCGTACGACAATCTCGACCGGCAGAATATCGAGCCGCTTGCAGACGACGACATTCGGGTCGGGATAATCGAGTACGTGGTTCGGGCAGAGATCGGCCGTTCGGTCGAACCATAACCGGGCGGTCTGGGTCAGCACCTGGCCCTTGAACGGGATCGCCGCGATGTTGATGTCGAAGGCGCTGAGCCGGTCGGTGGCTATGATGATGCGCCGGCCGTCGGGCAGGTCGTAATTGTCCCGCACCTTGCCGCGGTAATGGTTGGGCAGCTCGGGGATTGTCGCGTCATCGAGAACGCGGTCGAGATGGCGCGCGATCAGCGTCGAATCTACCATGGACGTCCCTCGGGCCCGAGAAGACGGCCTAGATAAGGGCTGTCGCGCCCCAGCGCAACCAGCCCGCGCGAGACCGCACGGGCTGCCGGCTTGCGCCGCTGCGGCCGCTAATCGCAGCCACGAATCCTAGGCGCGGCGACCGCCTCAGCGGTGGTGACCGCCGTGTCCGCCGCCGCCATGCCCGCCGCGGAAATGGCCGCCGAAATGGCCGCGGCCGCCGAAACCGAACCCGACGCCGAAGAACGGATAGCCATAGCCGTATCCGTAGCCATACCCGTAATACGGATAGGCATAAGCATAGGGCGACCCGTAGCCGCAGCCGTAGGGGTAGTAATACGGATTGCAGTACCCGCCATAGGGATAGCCGTAGCCTGGGTAGTACTGCGCTTTGGCGGGAACCGTCGCGCCGATCGTGGCGAGAATGGCCGCAACAAAACCGGTGGCGATCAGCGGCCGTCGCAGATGCCGGGCGATAAAGGACAACATGGCGTGCTCCAAGTCGTTACGAGATGGGCGTATGGCGCGGCGGACGCGGCGCCGGTTGGCTGGTCGCCGCACCCGCAAGGTCCTCCTCCAACCGAAATCACTCAGCGGTGATGGTGGCCGCCGCCGAAGCTGAACCCGAGCGAGATCCCCGGCCCCCAGTACGGATAACCACCGTAAGCATAGGGGTAATAGTACGGATAGTAGTAGGGCATATACGCATAAGGATAGGGATAGCCATAGTACGGATAGTACTGCGCCTGCGCCGGAGCCGATCCGCCGCCGAGCGACAAGGCGCCGACGACGATGGCGGCGGCCGCAAACAAGCTGCGGCGAATCCAGGGCTTCCACTGGGTTTTTGACATGCGAGCTCCGCTCTCCTGAGTGCGAACCTTACGTCTGGTCATATGCGACGGGACGGTTTTCATCCCCGTTGTACGGGAAAGATAACGAACTGGCGCAACCGTTATTCACCATATGGTCGCATCGTCCTCGCCGGTCCAGATCATCGTTTTGTGATCAAGCAGAGCCGGCGCACTCCCACGCGCCGCCGGGGGGCGCCGCCGGGAGTTGAGGGCCGGGGCGCGGACGGCGGCTGGTGCACCTGTTCACCGGCGCCATTTATAGCTGAGCGACCACGGCGCCGGCTCAGCCGGAGAGAGGCGGAATGACCCCACTTCCCGCGCGCGTGACCTGCTGCATCGCCGGCGGCGGCCCCGCCGGCATCATGCTCGGCTTTCTGTTGGCGCGCGCCGGGGTGGAGGTGCTGGTGCTGGAAAAACACGGCGACTTTCTGCGCGATTTCCGCGGGGACACGATCCACCCCTCGACGCTGCAGCTGATGGACGAGCTCGGGTTGCTCGCCGCCTTCCTGCGGCGGCCGCATCAGGAAATCCGCGAATTGCACGGCATCATCGGCGATACCGACGTGACGATCGCCGATTTCAGCCACCTGCCGACCCGCTGCAAATTCGTCGCGATGATACCGCAATGGGATTTTCTCGATTTCCTTAGCGAGGCCGGGCGCCAGTATCCGTCCTTTCATCTGGAGATGGAAACCGAGGCGACCGGGCTGTTGATCGAGGGCGATCGCGTCGTCGGCTTGGTCGCGCGCACGGCGGCGGGGGAACAGGAAATCCGTGCCGATCTCGTGATCGGTGCCGACGGCAGACATTCGGTTGTGCGCGAGCGCGCCGGGCTCGAGGCGACCGATATCGGCGCCCCGATCGATGTGTTGTGGATGCGCCTCTCGAAAAAGGACGGCGACCCCGGCCAGACCGCCGGCCGGTTGGTGAGTGGGCGGCTGCTGGTCATGCTCGACCGCGGCGACTACTGGCAATGCGCCTATGTGATCCGCAAGGGCGGCTACGACGCGATGCGGGCCCGCGGCATCGAGAATTTCCGGCATGAACTCGTCGGCATCGCACCGTTCCTGCAAGACCGGGTCGCCGAGTTACAGGATTGGGACGACATCAAATTGCTGACCGTCGCCGTCGACCGGCTGAAGGAATGGTGGCGGCCGGGGCTTCTCTGCATCGGCGATGCCGCGCACGCGATGTCGCCAATCGGTGGCGTCGTGATCAACCTTGCGGTCCAGGACGCGGTCGCCGCCGCCAATATCCTCGCCGATCCGCTGCGCGACGGAAAACTGACCGTGGAGCATCTGCAGGCGGTGCAGCGGCGCCGGACCTTGCCGATGCGGGTGATTCAGCGGGTCCAGGTCATCATTCAGACACGCATCCTCGACCGGGTGATCGGCAGCGACAAGCCGGTCACCGCGCCATTCGCGGTGCGCCTGTTCAATTGGATCCCGTGGCTGCGTCGCATCCCGGCGCGGCTGGTTGGTATGGGCATCCGGCCCGAGCACATCCGCACCCCCAACCGGACTGCTGTGCGTCCGGTCCAGCAAACGTGATGTGCGCATCTCGGGGCCGATCCCTATAGTCCCTGCCGCTACAACCTTCGTTCGGAGCCCCCGATGTCCGACCCGTTCTCGATCCCGCTTGGCCGCCGCGACCTTCTAGCCGCCACCGGCAGCGCCGCCGCCTTCGCGATGCTGGCGGCGAGCCCGTTCGGCGCGCTGGCGCAGGGCGCCGGGACCGCCCAGGTCAAGATCGCGACGATCGGGTCCGGCCGCGAGGGCGGCGCGCTCGGGACGGTCTTCGCCAAGGCGGGCCATCCCGTCATGTTCTCCTCACGCCACCCCGAGCAGCTGAAGGACTTGGTGTCCGGTGCGGGCCCAAATGCCAAGGCCGGCACCGTCGCGGAAGCCGTCGCGTTCGCCGATGTCGTGCTGCTGGTCGTGCCCTACGGCGCGATCGAGGAGATCGGCCGCGAGCACGGCACGGCTCTGGCACAGAAGCCGCTGGTGATCGACGTCAGCAATCCGATTCCGCAACGCGACGGCGAGGAGCTCGTCAAAAAGGTGAACGAGGCCGGCGGTGCCGGTCTCTATGCCGCCAAAGCGATTCCCGGCGCCAAGATCGTGCGCGCCTTCAACAATTTCGGGTCCGCGAATCTAACCGCCAATGCCGGCAACAAGGACAAGAACGGCGTACCGATGGCCGGCGACGACAAGGCGGCCATCGCGCTGGCGGAAAAGCTGGTCCGCGAAATCGGCTTCGAGCCGGTGCTGATCGGCGGTCTTGCGATGGGCAAATACGTTGTTCCGACACCGCCGATGCGCGGCGAGCACTCCCCCGACGAGATCCGCAAGATCGCCTCCGAGCTCAAGGCATAATGCCGGCTCGATATTTTAGCCCTCGCCCGCGTGGCGGGAGAGGGGCTTCGTGGTGACGCTTGCCTAGCGAAGTCGCCGCGCATCCCCACCCTGGCTTTCGCCTGCTGCAGCGCCTCGTCACGGTGCGGCCGGAGGAGGTGCCGGTCGTGCTGTGGTGCTGGCTCTATATTTTCGCGGTGCTGTCGTCCTATTACATCATGCGGCCGATCCGCGATCAGATGGGGGTCGCGGGCGGCGTCAATAACCTGCAATGGCTGTTCACCGGCACTTTGGCCGGCATGCTGCTGTTGAACCTCCCGTTCGCCTGGCTCGTGCGGACATTGCCGCGCAGCCGCTTCATCCCGCTGACCTATCATTTCTTCGCGCTAAACATACTCGGCTTCGCGGTGGCGTTGTGGCTGGTGGATGCCGCCGCAACGGTATGGGTCGGCCGCATCTTTTTCATCTGGGTGTCGGTCTACAATTTGTTCGTCGTATCGGTGTTCTGGCAGCTCAATGTCGATCTGTTTACTCCCGAGCAGGGAAAGCGCCTGTTCGGTTTCATCGCCGCCGGCGCGACGATCGGCGCGATTTTCGGGTCGAGCGTCACGGCGAGCCTCGCGAAATCGGTGCCCCCGACAGCGCTGCTGATTGGCGCGGCGCTGCTGCTCGAACTCTCGGTGTTCGCGGTCGGGCGCCTGGCGCGATTGTCGCCGAGTTTGCACCGGCATCCGGCCGAAGCGGCGGGCGAGGAGCGGCCGATAGGTGGCGGCATTCTCAGCGGCATCGTCAATGCTGTGCGCTCGCCCTATCTGCTCGGCGTCAGCGTGTTCATCCTGCTGTTCGCGATCACCGCGACGTTTCTCTATTTCGAGCAGGCCGGGATCGTCGCCAAGAGCTTTACCGACCGCGGCGCCCAGACCGCGTTCTTCGCGACGATCGATTTGCTGGTCAATGTGCTGACCTTGGCGGTGCAGCTGTTCTTCACCGGCCGTATCGTTCTCTGGCTCGGGGTCGCGCTGGCGCTGGCGCTGCTGCCGGCGATGACGATGATCGGCTTCGGTGTGCTGGCGGCGGTGCCGAGCCTCGGCGCGATCGCCGCCTTCCAGGTCGTGCGCCGCGCCGGCGATTACGCGATCGCGCGGCCGACCCGCGAGGTGCTGTTCACCGTTGTCCCGCGCGAGGACCGCTACAAGACCAAGGGCTTTATCGACACCTTCGTTTACCGTCTCGGCGACCAGGTCGGCGCCTGGTCGATGGCGGCGCTTGGCGGCGTGGGCGCCAGCGCGGCGGCGCTGGCCGCGATCCCGATCGCGGCGGCATGGCTCGTCACCGGTCTCTGGCTCGGCCGCCGCCAGGCGGTGCTGGAGGCGGCGAACCCACGCGACTAGCGGCCTTCGTTCCACGGGGGTCTTCTAGGATGGATGTCCAAATATGTTAAGTTGGACGATATAATTGTCCAAAATAACTTTCAAGCTTGATATACTCTCCCTCTAGTGTCATATTAGACACTGGAGGTTCGGATATGGACGAAAAACAATCGAGAGAAGCCCTCGTCGAGTTTCTCGACTATCTAGCCGATAAAGGCCTGATGGCGAAGAATACGGCCCACGGGCGAAAGGCCGCCGTCACGAAGGTCCTTAGCGTTTTGGAGCCGTCAGAGGCGAATAACGTTACGACCGTTGATATCGATGATGTTGTAAGGCGGTTCGGCAATTTGCATGGAAAGAAGTATACGCCGGGAAGTCTCGGGACATACAAAAGCAGGCTTCGTTCAGCTCTAGATGATTTTCAATCTTATCTGAACAATCCGCTCGCGTTCCGACCGACTGTTCAGGCTCGCGAACGGTCGAGGCCGAAGACAGACAAGAGCGTTTCGGAAGCTCTGCAGCAAAAGAGCCGCCCAGAATTCACACGATCGAGTCCCATGCCCATGGCCGCGGGCAGTATCGTGCCCATCCCCATCCGTCCGGATTTGACAGTTTATATACAGGGTCTGCCCTATGATTTGTCAGAGACTGAGGCGCGCAAAATTGCGGCAGTCGTGACCGCAATGGCACAAAGTTGAAAGGAAATCGGCCTCCTTCCACAAGAGGCCGTATGTCGGGGAACCGACACACCCGGAGCTGCTGGGGCCGGACGTCCAAAGTCCTGCGCCCCAGCAGTCCACTTTCAAGATAGGCAAATGCTCCAAAAAGATCAATTTCTTATCTTTGAGCGCTGCTTGTTTGGACAAGGTGTCAAAAGTTGCTCGTTGTCGCCCCTTTGACCATATGTTTGAGACCGCGTAGTTTGGCTGTGGCGGCTGAAAGGAAGCGGCCATGAGCTTGTATAATTTGGCGCAGCAGCGCGCTGTTTCGGGGCGGCCGGTGCGGGTCGGGCTGATTGGCGCCGGCAAGTTCGGCTCGATGTTCCTGAACCAGGTACCAGGGATGCCGGGCGTCGAGATCGCGGCGATCGGCGACCTCGATCCGGAGCGCGCGCGCAACGCCTGCTGCACGGTGGGCTGGGACGAAGCGCGCATCGCGCGCACCGAATTCCTCGCTTCCGGCGCCGAACTCTGTGCTCATCCCGATATCAAAGTCGTCGTCGAGGCGACCGGAGCGCCGCCGGCTGGC
>DATARH010000267.1:0-1706 GCA_036264235.1 Allostellaceae bacterium | reverse complement strand
GCATTTGCTGATGCTGCTCTACCCGACTGTCCTGCTCGTGCTCGAAGGGCGGTGGGGCATGTCGTACGGCGATCTCTTGTCGCTGTCGCTCGGCGGGTTTGTGTTGTTCGGCCTCGGCGCATTGCCGGCAGGCTGGCTCGGAGACCGGTGGAGCGCCGAGGGTATGATGGTGATTTTCTTCATCGGCACCGGCGGCGCGGCGATCGCCACCGGTCTGACCGATGGGCCGGTGGCGTTGGCCCTCGGTCTGGCCGCGATCGGGCTGTTCGGCTCGATCTACCACCCGGTCGGCACCGCCTGGCTCGTCCGCAACGCGAGGAATCGAGGGCGGGCGCTCGGCGTTAACGGCATTGCCGGCAGCATCGGTCTCGCCGCAGCGGCGTTCGTCGCCGGCGCATTGGCGCAGGCGATCGGCTGGCGGGCGGCCTTCATCATACCCGGAGCGCTATGCGCCGCGACCGGAGGGGTTTTGCTCTGCTGTATGCGCGGCGGGAGCGTTGTCGTGGCCGCGGCCGATCGCCGGGCGGAGCCGGAAGCCTCGCGAAATGACGTGATCCGCACTTTCATCGTGCTGTCCTTCACGATGCTGGCCGACGGCACGATTTCACAATCGATCACGGTTGCCTTGCCGAAGGCGTTTGCCGCCGGGCTGACCGGCCTCACCGATGGCGGGACCCTCGATGCCGGCGGCTTCGTCACCTTGGTGTTTCTGGTCGCGGCGACCGCCCAGCTGGCGGGCGGCTGGCTCGCCGACCGCTTTGCGATGAAGGCCGTCTACGTCCTCGCCTGGGCGGCTCAGGTCCCGCTTCTCGTCATCGCGACACAGGCGCGCAATGTGCCGCTGCTCGGCGCGATGATCGCGGTCAATTATCTCGGCGTGCTGTCGGTGCCGGCGGAAAATGCGCTGCTCGCGCGCTACAGTCCGCCGCAGTGGCGGGCCACCGCCTTTGGCGCCAAATTCCTGTTGGCGCTCGGCGTCAGCACGATCGGGGTCAAGCTCGTCGCCGTTATTTATGACGGCGCCGGGAGCTTTGCGCCGCTGTGGCTGACCCTCGCTGGCTGCGCCGGGTTTGTCGCCGCCGCCGGATTGTTCCTGCCCGGCCGCTTGCGGCGCAGCGCCCCGATTTTCACACCGCAGCCCGCGGAATAATCAGGGCCGTTCTAGGAAGAGGCTGGCTTGACTGAGCAGAGGGCCAAAATGTTGGGACAACGAGCAGAGGGTCAGGATGCGGCGGAGCTGTTACCCGCCCGGCATCCGATGCTTCGCGATACCGCCGTTATCCTCGCCATCATCTCGACCGTTTGCTACTTCGCTTTCAGCCAGGGAGTTGCCGGTTTTCTGGGCTTTGTACTGAAGATATTCGCCCGTCTGGCACACGCCTCGAATTAGATCTATAAACGCGCCGCAGCGCTTCCCTGGTTATCCGGCCGCCGCATTGCGACGTTCGAAGGCCCAGGGTCGGCGAGTCCGGGACAACGGCGCAGGAGCAAATCGTGAGTGAACCGCTGCCCGTCGTCTATCTTGCGAGGCACGGCGAAACCGCCTGGAGCCTCTCCGGCCAACATACCGGCCGCACCGATCTGCCGCTGACCGAGCGGGGTGAGCAGCAGGCACGCGCCCTCGGGCAGCGGCTGTACGGAGCGAGTTTTGTCAAAGCATTCACCAGCCCGTCGCAGCGCACGAGGCGGACAGCCGAGCTGGCCGG
>DATARH010000264.1:0-5828 GCA_036264235.1 Allostellaceae bacterium | reverse complement strand
GAGCACGCGGCCGGCGCCGATCTCGATGAGCTCCTCGACCTCCTGCTCCTTGAACAAGAGGATGGTTTCGCGCCAGCGCACCATCTGCGTCGTCTGCGCGACCAGCAGCTCCTTGATCTCGGCGGGGTCGGCGGTCGGCGCCGCGGTGACGTTGGCGACCAGCGGCACCAGCGGCGGCTGCAGGTCGAGCGCGGCGAGCGCCTCCCGCACGACATCGCCGGCCGGCGCCATCAGCGGCGAATGGAACGGCGCGCTGACCGACAGCATCATCGAGCGGCGGGCGCCGCGCGAGGCCGCCAGCTGCACGGCGCGCTCGACCGCGCCGGCATGGCCGCTGACGACGATCTGACCCGGGCAGTTGTCGTTGGCGACGGCGCAGATTTCGCCCTCGGCGGCGTCGCGGGCGACCGCCTCGGCGCCCTCCATGTCGATCCCAAGGAGGGCCGCCATCGCGCCCTCGCCGACCGGCACCGCCTTCTGCATCGCCTGGCCGCGGCGCTTGACGAGGCGGGCGGCGTCGGCGACCGGCAGCGCGCCGGCGGCGGCCAGCGCCGAATACTCGCCCAATGAGTGGCCGGCGACATAAGCGGCGCCGCGGGCGAGGTCGAAGCCGGCCTCGCTTTCGAGGACGCGCATCACCGCGAGGCTGTTGGCGAGGAGGGCCGGCTGGGCGTTCTCGGTCAGCATCAAATCGCTTTCCGGCCCCTCGAACATCAGCCGCGACAGGCGCTGCGACAGCGCGTCGTCGACCTCCTCGAAAAGGAGGCGCGCGGCGGTAAAGCTCTGCGCCAAGGCCTGGCCCATGCCGGGCGCCTGCGATCCCTGTCCCGGAAACACGAATGCCCGTTTCATGTGCTTTTCTTGTCCCGTTGTCCCCCAACGCTGGTCATAAACGGGCGCGCCGGGGAGTCAAGCGGCGGGCGTCATTTGCAGAAGCGCAGGTCGTCGCGCTCGTTTTCGTAGTCGCGCATCACCTGGTGCAGGATGCTGTCCTTCGGCAGGTCGTGGATCGCCTTCTGGATCTCGTCGAGCTGCGCCTTGCTGTAGGGGATCGGCACCGGGCATTTGCGCTCGGGACCCGATCCCTCGCCGGCGGGTCCCCTGCCGCACCCGGCGAGCGCCAGCGCCGCCGCAAGCGCCACAGCAGATATCGCCCGCATCGTTCCCCCTGATTTGCCGAGCGACGATGCCGGGCGAGCGGGCGAGGATCAAGGGGCAGCGGCTGGCGCCTCAGCCGCGATAGGTTGTGCGGTCAGCCGCCCGGCGCGGCGGTGCCGGTCAGGGTTGTCACCTGGCCGGCGAGCCGGCCGAGCCAGATCGCGGTCGAGAGCGCATCGCCGGACGGCGGCTGGGCGCAGGCGGCATCGCCGAAGCTCTCGATCGAGGTGACCTTGGCGGTGACGCTCGCCGGCATCAGCCCGGTGGCGATCATCGCGTTGGCCGTGGCCGCACCTCTGGCGTATTCGGCACAGGCGGCGGCGATCACCGGGTCGATCGCGGCGCTGACCTGGTTGGCGATCGTGATGCCGCCACCGATTGCGCCGAGCGCCGAACCGGCCGGCACCAGCGCGCCGCAGGCGCCGAGCGTCGGCACGAGCGCCAAGCACAGCAGCAGCGCCGCCACGGTGCCGCGCTCCTTCAGCAGCAGCGCCGCCAGGGCGCAGCCGGCGGCGAGAAATTGCGCCAGCGCGCCGAGACCGGTGTCGGAGAGGTGCCAGCCGATCAGGGCGATGACGGCGCCGAGCCCGGCATAGCTCGACGGCTCGCTGAAGCGGGCGAGGAGGTAGGTGACGTATTGCATTGGAAGCACTCCTTTCGGACATGAAAAAAGCCGCCCGGCGGGCGGCTGGTGGTGGTGAAAGCGAAGACGTGGACTCCCGGGCCAAACCCGGGGATAAGCGGTGTTCCTCAACTGGCGTTCTTCACCGAAGCGCGGCGGGCATAGGCGGCGGCGAGCTCGTCATCGTAGCCGTTGTCGGCCTCGGCGGGGCCGTTGTAGCGCAGGGCGAAGCGCACCCAGTCTTGCGCCCGCAGGAAGCGCTCGAGGCCGCCGCGACGGCAGAATTCGGCGAAAGCGGCGAGCTGCCGCGCCTCGCTCTCGCACATCGCCGCGACGTAATCCTCGACACCGGTGAAACCGCATTGCAGGTAATTGAGACCGAGGATCTGAAACATTCCCCAGCTCGCCGCTTCCAGCGCGGCGGTGCGGTCGAGCGGGATCGCCGCAGCTAGCCGGTCGTATTGGTGCGCGCCGGGCGCGCCGTAGAGGGCGCGGTTCCACACCGGTGACGAAATATTCGGGTGCGAGGCATCGTAGCGGTGACGCGTCAGCTTGCCGAAGACATGCGCCTCGAACAGCAGCCGCGGGCGCCTGTCGGGAAGAAAGCCGGTGCCGGCGCTTTCGACGTCGCAGACGGCCCAGACGGCGGCCGGCTCGCAGCCAATCGCGTTTGCTTCCGACACGACATCGGCGGCGGCCAACGGCGTCGCCGCTCCGGTGAAGTCCATAGCGGTTTCTCCTTATTGCAGATATTCACAATGAGGCGGTGAGACAGTGAGAGGAAGGCGCGGCGGATGAAATAGCTGCTATAACCCAGCCGACGCAGGGAGACGCGGTGATCGCAACAACGGAGCTTCGCCGCGTTCTCCGCGTGAACTCCGTGTGCTCTGGGTTGAGATGTTTTGTCCGGCCGCCTCGCGGCCGGTTCTCACTGCCTCACTGTCTCATTGTGTTTCTATTTGCGGTCTTGTTTCTGGACGAGCTCGGTGCGCAGCGCCGCGAGGGTCGACATCACGCGGTCGAGCGCGGCGCGCATCTCGGCCTGGAACTGACGGTCCTCGGCGCGGCGCTCGTCGAGGAGGCGCTCGGCCATCGCGAGCCGCGCTTCGTCACCGGTCAGTGCGACGCGAAACTCGGCGCCTTGCCGGTCGAGATCGGTACGCAGGCCCCAATAGCCGCCGAGCACGCCGCCGGCGACGCTGGCGATCAACACGCCGGCCTGCACCAGATGGCCGAGATTGATGTCGGGAGTGAAATTCGGGTGAAGCATGATGATACAGATGTTGCTCTCACTACTTACAGGTCATTCCGGAGACCGAGCGCAGCGAGGTCGTCCGGAACCCATGAACACCGGCTTCCACAGAAGGCTTCTGGCGCCGCCTGTGTTCTTGGGTTCCGGGCTCGCCCCTTCGGGTCGCCCCGGAATGACCGTGTAGAGGGTTGCGGCTACGCCGTGCCGGCGAGGATGCCGGAGAGGTTGGCGAGGGTCGCGTCGGTGCTGCGGGCGGTGACGGTCAGCACATCGCCGGCGATCACCGATTGCGCCGGGCCGGCGAAGCTGCCGATTGTCGCCGCGGCGGCAAACGTCAGGGTCGCGAAGTTGCTGCCGTTCCTGGCGATGTCGAAGATCGTGGCGGCCGTCGCGGGGGTGCCGGCGCTTGCTGTGCTGGCGGTGAAACTGGCGGCGAACGACACCGGATCGGCGAAGGTGTAGCGCAGGATCGGGCTGCCGGCCTGCGGGATGCCGAGATACTGCAGCGGCACGTTGAACGCGGCGACCGCGCCGGCGCCGGTCAAGGTGTAGCTGTCGGCGGTGAGGCCGGCCAAGGATTGCAGCGCCTGGCCGAAGATGTTGAAGGCCGGCAGCTTCAGATGGATCGTCTGGCCGATGAAGCTCGGCGGGTAGGCATATTTGAAGAGGCTCGGCTCGTTGGGCCCAAAACGGGCGAAATTGGCGCCGGCGGAATGCGCCCCGACCGGCGTGCCGTAGACGCCGCGGCGCAGATAGGTGAGATCGTAGCGGTTGGCAGCGGTCAGGGTGGCGGTCTCGAACGCGATCAGTTCGCCGTCGCAAAAGCTCAAGGTGACGAAATTGTCGGCGTCGGCCAGCGTGCCGGAGAGAAGCTGGCCCTGCGACATCGACAGATCGACCGACAAGGTATCGGTCGTGTCGGGATCGGCATGGCTCGGTAATGCGGCGGTCAGAACGCCTTGGCGGCCGCCGCGATAAAGGTTGCCGGCGAAAGCGTAGGTGTTGCCGTCACTCGAGATCCACAACTGGGCGCCACCCCAATTGGTGCCACCGGTGGCGATGACCCAGACCTCGGCGGCGCCGCCCGACAGCGCCGGCGGCGGCTCGAAGACGATCGGCGGGTTGGTGCTGCCGGGCGCCGCCAGCGAATCGAGCGGCGGCCCGGCGCTTGCCTGCCGGGTGTAGAGCGCGGCGGTGCCGGCGCCGATCGGGGTGATGAGACCGGGCATTTGTTTTCACCACAGAGACGGTGAGACGGTGAGAAGCACTTTTCCCATTCCCGCGGGCTTGTCCCGCGGGTCCACGTCTTCCGGCGCCACAACAGAAGACGTGGATGCCCGGAACAAGTCCGGGCAAAGCGAGAAAATCCGACAACTTACGGCGTCAGGCCGGGGATCTCCTCGGCGGTGACGGTCAGCGCGCCGTCATCGTCCTCCTCGATCTCAGTGATGCGATAGGGCGCCGCGACGAGACCGAGCGCCGCGTCGGTCACCAGCATGATGTCCATCGGCTCCAGCAGCGCGTAGCGCCAGCCGAGGCGGAACTTGACGGTATTGCGCAGATAGAGCCGGCGCTGCAGCAGCAGCTGCGCCGAAACCGCGGCGCTGACCGGGTTGGTGAATTCATGCGCCTGGATCGGCGGCTCGGTGCGCAGCCCGTAGAGGTCGATCGTCGCCTGGTCGAAGACCGGCACGATCTGCGGGTTGTAGCTGTAGGCGCTGTCCATGTATTCGAGGCTGAGCCAGTTGGTCGCCTGCGCCGGGTCGGCGCGGGTCAACTGCACCGGGTCATCCGCACCGCTGAACGGCAGGAAATCGGCGTCGGTCAGCGCATATTGCCACGTCAGGTTCGGGATCCATGCGGCGCCGTTCGCCGCCAGCGGCGCGTCACCATAAGGGACGATCTTCAACAGATTGCCGGACCACACGACCGCCGACACGGTCAGCTGGGCGATCTCCTCGAGCCAGCGGGCACAGGGCTGCTGGCGGTCCATGAGCAGCGACATCGCGAGCCGCGCCGCCTGGCAATAATCGCCCCAATCGGCAATCGCGCCGGCGCTGTCGAGATTGCCCGCGGGGAAGCCGGCGCCGTAGCGCGGGTTGGTCAACAGATCGGCGACGATCGCGTCGGGGCGGGCATCGTCGGGGAAATCCGGGCCGGCGGTGCCGTGCGCGATGCCGGTCACCTCGAAGCTGATGTTGGGCAGCGCCGGCGACGAGCCGAGATTGAGCGGCGTGCCGGTGACATAGGCGGTGCCGGAATAGCCGATCACCGGCTGGTTGGTGTCGGCGCTGACGAAGACCGGATCGGGCGATTGCGCGTCGGTGCCGCTGTAGAAGTTGAGGCCGATGCTGGCGGCGCCGGCGGCGATGCCGCCGTTGGCCCAGATGCGGTTGTTGCCGCCGCTGCCGTGACTGGCGCCGGTCAGCGCCGCCGGTCCCTGGCAGATGCCGAAGGCGACGTTCACCGCGTATTGCGCGTTGGCGCTCTTCTTGCCGCCGGAGGAGCCGAGCCCCTTGCCGCCCTTGCCGCCGGCGGCGCTGGTGAAGCCCCAGAACTCGAGCAGGTTGACCGAGACTCGCTGCGTCCCGTAGACGATCGGCAGCGCACTGCCGGCCTGGCTGTTGCACGTCAACCCGTTCAAGCCGCCGACCAGCGGCCGCGACGTCGTCGTCTACAAAAAGGGCGAGGCGGTGCTGATCAAGCAGTTCGTCCGCTGGGAGGGCGACGATCTGGTGCTGCAGCAGCTGAACCCGCCGGAGACGATCCGGATACCGCGCGACGAGGTCGGCGAGT
>DATARH010000258.1:0-20707 GCA_036264235.1 Allostellaceae bacterium | reverse complement strand
TCGGCCAGCTTGAAGGGACGTCCGGCGAAGGTGCGCGTCATATCGAAAGCGGCATCGCCGTATTTGAAGCCGCGGTCGCGAAATGGGATCACCACCTCGCGCTCCGGCACAATCTGCCCGTTGAAGTAGGCGACGCGTTGGTTTGCCTGGGCCTTATTGCGGGCGTCGCTCATTGGATGCCTCCAAACAGCGGTGCCCGGGTTTCGGCGAACTCTTCCACTGCGCCGACCAGCCGGTCTCCGTCCGCCTGCTCCAGCGCGACCGACAGCGCCATCATGCCGCGCTTGGCGAACCAGATGCCGTGGGCGAGAAGATCGAAATAAAACAGGTCGAGCAGTCCCGAATGACCAGCCGCGGCATCGGCCGCCGAGCGGATCGGCCGGCCGGTCATGTGCACCCCGATCATCGAGCCGAGCCCGGTAAACTGCATCGGCAGCCCGGGCCGGCGCACCACCGCGTTCAACCGCTCGCGCAAACCGTCGCCGAAATCGTTCAGTACGCGGGCACGCTCTGGCGTGTACACCTCGGTCAGCCCGGCATAGCCGGCGTTCATCGTCAGCACGTTGTTATTGAAGGTGCCGGCGTGCTGAAATCCGTCCTTGCGCCGCGGATCGAACCACTCCATCACCGCCGCCTTGCCGCCGAACGCGCCGAAGCTCATGCCGCCTCCGACATATTTCCCCAGCGTCGTCAGGTCGGGGAGGATGCCATGCGCCTCCTGCAAGCCACCGGGAGCCAGGCGCGACGTCATCACCTCATCGAAAATCAGGATCGCGCCGGTCTCGTCGGCAAGCGCGCGCAGATCGGCGAGAAAACCGCGCTCGGCCGGGATGCAGCCGCTGCCGCCGAGCATCGGTTCGATCATGATCGCGGCGAGGTCGGCCCGGTGCGGTTCGACCAGCGCTCTCGTGCTGGCGATGTCGTTGTAGTCCGCCAGCAGGAAATCGAACGGCGCATTGACCGCGCTACCCTTGCCGCGGAAATAAAATACGCCGCCATGATAACCGCCCTTGAAGACGAGGATCTTGCCGCGGCCGGTGATCGCACGCGCGGCGGCGACCGCCATCAGGTTGGCCTCGGTGCCGCTGTTGGTGAAGCGGACCAGCTCGATCGACGGAAAGCGGGCGCAGATCGCCGCAGCAAAACGCGCCTCGGCGGCACCGTGCGCGCCGAAATTGACTCCGCCGTCGAGCGCCTGGTCGATCGCGCGGCGGATCGCCGGGTGCGAATGGCCGAAGATGCCGGCGGTGAACTCGCTCAGGAAATCGACGTATTCGTGACCGTCGAGGTCCCACAGCCGCGAGCCTTCTCCCCGCACCATCGTCAAGGGAAACGGCTCGACATAGATCGCCGAGCGGGTGTTGCCGCCAGGCATCGAGCCGCAGGCCACCGCGTACTGCTCCCGGCTCTTCGGATTGCGGGCGCGGTACTGCTCCTCGGTCTCGGCGAGCGCTGCGGCGATGTCGATGTTGGCGGGATGGGTACTGTTCATGCGATGTCCTCCGGCCGGCCGGTTCTAGCACAAAAGTCCGAAGGACACGGCAAGCGAGCGGCTGGAGCCCAGGACGCGGCCGGCAGTATGATGGCCCGGTGAAGAACCCGGCAGATGTGGCGGCCGATCGGGTCGAGCGGCGGTTGGCGGCGATCCTCGCGGCCGATGTCGCCGGCTACTCGCGGCTGATCGGGATAGACGAGGAAGGTACCCTCGCGGCGTTGCGGAATCTGCTGCGCGAGGTCATCGAACCCAGCATCGGCGAGCACCGTGGCCGGATCGTCAAGACCACCGGCGACGGGTTCCTTGCCGAATTCGCCAGCGTGGTCGATGCGTTGCGCTGCGCCGTCGCGGTGCAGGACGCGGTGGCGCAGCGCAATAACGGCGCGGCGGCCGACCGCCTGATCGCCTATCGCATCGGATTGCATCAGGGCGATATCGTCGTCGAGGACGACGATATTTTCGGGGATGGCGTCAACATCGCGGCACGGCTTGAGGCGCTGGCCGATCCCGGCGGCATCTGCGTCTCGGCGCGGGTGCAGGAAGACGCTGCCGGCAAGCTCGATCTCGCTTTTGAAGACATCGGCGAGCAACAGCTGAAGAACATCGCCCGGCCGGTCCGGGTGTACCGGATTGGATCGGAAAGCCCGCTCCCTAGCCATCCCGCATTAGCGTCGGAGGGAAAATCGAGGGGGAGCGGAGACCCGACGGCACCTGCCGAGCCGCCGCCGCTGCCGGACAAGGCCTCGATCGCGGTCCTGCCATTCCAGAACATGTCGGATGACCCGGACCAGGAATATTTCGCCGACGGAATGGTAGAGGAGATCATCACAGCCCTTAGTCGGATCCGCTGGCTCTTCGTCATCGCCCGCAATTCGAGCTTCGCCTACAAGGGTCAGGGCGTGGAAATGAAGCGGGTGGGCCGCGAGCTGGGCGTGCGCTATGTCCTCGAAGGGTCGGTGCGCCGGGCCGGCGGGCGGGTGCGGATCACGGCGCAGCTAATCGAAGCGGAAACCGGCACCCATCTGTGGGCCGATCGGTTCGACGGTTCGCTCGAAGATGTGTTCGACCTGCAGGAGCAGGTCGCCTCCAGCGTTGCCGGGGTAATCGAGCCGACCGTGCAGGCCGCCGAAATCCGCCGCTCCGCCGCGCGACCGGCGGGCGACCTGACTGCTTACGAGCTTTACCTGCGTGCCCTTGGCGAAGCCGCCAGCGCCAACCGCGAGCGGATGCTGCACGCACTCGAACTGCTTGACCGGACGATTGCGCTGGAGCCCCGTTTTGCCCCCGCCCTGGCGCTCGCCGCGAGCTACCGTCTCGACCTCGAAAACCATAGCTGGGCCGAGCATCCCGAGCAGAACAGAGCCGTTGCTTTGGACCTGGCGCGCCGGGCGCTGCGCGAAGGATCGGACGATCCGACCGTGCTCGGCCGCGCCGCCCTGGCCCTCGGCCGCCTCGGCGAGGACATCAACGCCGCGATGGCGCTGATCGATCGGGCCCTGGCGCTGAACCCGAGCTTTTCCTACGGCTGGTATTGGAGCGCCTGGCTGCGGCTGTTCGCCGGCGAGCCCGATCTGGCGATCGAGCATTTCGAGCGATCGCTGCGTCTCAGCCCGCGCGAGCCGCAGGGCTTCCACCTTGCCGGCATCGGCACCGCACATTTCCTCAACCGCCGTTTTGCCGATGCAGTGGCGGTGTTGCGTATCGCACTCGAGGAGTTGCCGAGCTTCACCCCGACCTACCGCACGCTGGCGGCGTGCTATGGGCATCTCGGCCGGATCGACGAGGCGCATGAGATGGCGCGCCGTCTGCAAGAGCTGACGCCCTCCGCGGTGGCGGAAAACCGCTTCTTTCGCAAGCCCGAGCATGTCGAACTGTACCGATCGGGGCTGCGCCTGGCCAATGGCGAGCGGGCGCAGAAGGAACCGTAGGACGGCCAGCCAGTCGCGATGTGGTGATGGAGTTCGCCGGGATTAGGCCGGACTCAAAGCCGTCTTCCGATTGCCGGCATCACCCGGAATACGCACGGCGGCCCCAGTCGCGCAGCCACAGGCGAACAAGGTGACGGCGACGGTCGGGCTCGGGGTGGTCCTCGAACGCGGTGCGGCTGTGGCCCAGCGTGCGATTTTGGACGAACTGCAGCTGGCCGGGCTCCAGATCAAAATCGGCCGACAGCCCTTCATCGTCGAAGATCTCGAGCATCGCCGCCAGCGCGGCGGCGCCCTCCGCATCGATCGGCTCCTCGCTGAGCGCATATCCGCCCCGGATCTGGTGCGCACTGAAGCGGGCGCGCAACTCGTTGGCCGATTCGAACACCGGCGCCGAGAAGACCGGCTCCTCGCCGGGATGAAACTCGCGCTGGCGGTCGAACCGGAATGGCCGATAGAGCCGCGCTAGCACTTCCGGCCGCCGTGCCAGAACCTCGTTGTAGATGCTGTGGAAGCTGGCCACGCGGCTGTGCCCGCCCGACCTCGCCGGACGGAGGCAGAGCAGGACGACATAGTCCGGCGGCGTCTCATTGTAGGAATTGTCGTTATGGAATTTCAGCTCGATATTGGTCTGGTCCGGCCGCACCCCGGATCCGGGGAGTGCCGCATGACCGGTGTCATGGACGTCATAGATCATCGTGCCGTCGAGCTTCTGCGCCACCGGCCGCGCTATCATCGACGCCAAAAGCCAATACACCGCACGCGTACTGTCCTCGCCGAGCTCATTGACCGGCAGCCGATCGAGCAGCGCGAAACGGCGGCCGCGATCGAGCATGTCGCGGACGCGCGCCATCGCCGCGGCGCAATGCGGCATGCCGAACTCGTCCGGCCGGCGACGGATGATCGGCAGCGGAAAGCGGCGCATCTCGGCGGCGACCCGGTCGACCTCATCGAGGCAGGCGCGCGACAGGTCGACCCGGTAATCCTCCTCGCGCAGGTCACGGCGCCGCCAGGCGCTCGGGCCAGCAATCGGTGACGACAGAGGCGTGGTCATCGGGCGGCGTTCCGGTCAGAGTCTCGGCTGGACTATGACACAGGCTGCGGATCATCAGGGAGAGAAGCCGTGGATGCGCTCGCCAGAATAAAGGCCGAGATGCTGCCCTTTGCCGAGACGCTCGGGATCGAGTTCGTCGAGGCGTCGGCCGATCGGATTGTCGCCGAGCTGACGGTGCGGCCGGAAATGTGCACCCGACCGGCGGTCCTGCATGGCGGCGCTTATATGGCCTTCGCCGATACCCTCGGCGGCGTCGGCACGATGCTGAACCTGCCCGAAGGCGCGGGCACGACAACGATCGAGAGTAAGACCAATTTCATTGCCGCCGCGCCGGTCGGCACAACAATCCGCGGCGAGGCAACGCCTCTCCATCGCGGCCGCCGCACGATGGTGTGGCAGACGCGGATCACTACCGCCGAGGGCCGGCTCGCCGCGCTGGTCACGCAAACGCAGCTTGTGCTCGCAAATAGTTGACCCCGGCAACTGGTCTAACCAGAATCGAGGGACGTTTCGCCAAAGCGGGAGACGGCGATGGTCTCGCCCGGATTCGAGGAGCGCGTCGCGGCGGTGCGGCGGTTCAACCGGTTCTACACGCGACGGATCGGGGTACTGCAGGAAGGTTTGCTCGACAGCGAGTTCTCGCTGGCCGAAGCCCGGGTGCTGTACGAACTCGCGCATCGCCAGAGCCTGATCGCGCGCGAGCTGGAGCGCGACCTGCGGCTCGACCCCGGTTATCTGAGCCGGATCCTGCGCGGCTTTCAGCGGCGCGGGCTGATTGAGCGCACGGCGTCATCGACCGATCGCCGCCGCCGCCAATTGCAGCTGACCGCGGCTGGACGTGCCGCCTTCGCGCCATTAGATGCCGCATCGCGTGCCGAGATCGGCGCGTTGCTAAAAACGCTGCCCGAACCGGCGCAATGCAGAGCGGTTGCGTCGATGCAGGCGATCGAGCGGCTGCTCGATACAGCAAGCCGGCCGCGGGAAGTGGTCCTTCGCCAGCACCTACCCGGCGACATCGGCTGGGTCACCGCGCGCCATGGCGCGATTTATGCCGAGGAATACGGTTTCGACGAGAGTTTCGAGGCACTTGTCGCCGAAATCGCCGCCGCCTTTATCAAAACTTACGATCCGGCGCGCGAGCGCTGCTGGATTGCCGAACGCGACGGTGTCCCGCTCGGCTCGGTGTTTCTGGTGCGGCACTCCGAGGAGATCGGCAAATTGCGGCTGCTGCTGGTCGACCCCAGCGCGCGCGGTCTCGGCATCGGTCGCAGGCTCGTCGCAGAATGCGTGGAGTTCGCGCGGGTGGCCGGATATCGCACCCTCGAGCTGTGGACCCAGAGCATCCTGCTGGCGGCCCGCAACATCTATGCCGCGACCGGTTTTCGGCTGGTCAAGAAGGAGCCGCATCGGAGTTTCGGCCAGGCTCTGGTCGGCGAGCATTGGGAATTGTCTCTATAGAGGGGGCGGGTTGCGATGCCGTATAGTTTTCCGGCGCTGGTCACGGCTTTGGCGCTGGTGCTCTACGTCGCATGTTTCGTTGCGGTCGGACGGACCCGCCTTCGGTTCGGGATCAAGGCTCCCGCCGTCTCGGGCGCACCTGAATTCGAGCGCGCCTTCCGAATTCAGCAGAACACGATCGAGCAGCTTGTCTGGTTCATCCCGGCGCTGTGGCTGTTCGCGGTCTATGTATCGCCGGTCTGGGCCGGCGTTCTCGGTCTCGTCTGGATCGGCGCGCGCGCGTTGTACGCCGTCAGCTACTACCGGGATCCCGAGAGCCGCGGCCCCGGCTTCATCATCGGCTTCGTCAGTACGGCCATTCTTCTGGTCGGCGGTCTCATCGGGATCGTGGCGACGCTGGTCTGAACCATTCGCGGAGACTCGGGTCGGCGACGGCCAAAGGGCAGCACGCAGTTTCGGCCAAGATCGCCTTGGCCAGGTTGGAAATCGCTACTCCCGTCGAAAAGAAACCCTGAAATCTCCGGGATTTGGCCCGCGTACTTCCCACCGGGGCGATAATTCTGTAACCGGCGTATTGGCAACCCGCGTCGCTGTCGTCTATCTTCCCGGCAGGGAGACTGGCGCGATTAGCCGGCTTTGATTACCAAACCTCGGAAAGAGGAACGCTGCATGCGACACCGGCACTCTCTCGGCGCGCGCCTGTTGCACCGCTGTGCCTCGCAATCGATGACGAGCCGTCGCCTCTTGCACGGCGTATTCGTCTGCGCGGCGGCGGCATTGCTTGCATCGTGCCAGCAGGCCGGCGTGCTCGACCCGAAGGGGCCGATCGCGGCGCAGGAACTGTTGCTGATGATCAACACCACCGAGATCATGCTGGTGGTGGTGGTTCCCGTGATCCTGCTGACCCTGGGTTTCGCGTGGTGGTACCGGGCCTCGAACCCCCGCGCAAACCACAGCCCGGATTGGGCCTACCAGGGCGGCGTCGAGTTTGTCGTCTGGTCGATCCCGGCGCTGATCGTGATCCTGGTCGGCGGCGTCGCGTGGATCGGATCGCACCAGCTCGACCCGAAGGCACCGCTCGCCTCCAATGTGAAGCCGCTGGAAGTCGATGTCGTCTCGCTCGATTGGAAGTGGTTGTTCATCTATCCCGACCAGCGCATCGCCACGCTCAACCAGCTCGTGGTGCCGGCCGGAACGCCGGTGAATTTTCGCCTGACCTCGGCGACAGTGATGAATTCCTTCTTCATCCCGCAGCTCGGCAGCCAGATCTACACGATGGGCGGGATGACGACGCATCTCAACCTGATGGCCGATGCGCCGGGCGAGTTTCGGGGCATCTCGGCAAATTTTAGCGGCGACGGCTTCGCCGACATGCAATTCATGGTGAAAGCAGTGCAAGCAGGCGAATTCGACAGTTGGGTCGCGAAGGCGCGCGCCGGGGGCTCGGCGCTCGACGATGCCGGCTACGGCGCATTGACCAAACCGAGCCACGCCGTACCGCCGGCGATCTATCCTTCGGTCGATCCAGGGCTGTTCGATCGCATAGTCGAGCAGACTGCGGCGATGCCCGAAAAGGAACGTGCCGCTGGCGCCTGGTGTCCGCCGACGCAGCAGGCGGGAGGCTGACATGCTGGGCAGACTGACCTGGGCGTCGATCCCGTTCGACGAACCGATCGCACTGGTCGCCGGGGGCGGCGCCGTCCTCGGCGGGCTGGCCGTGCTGGCGCTGATCACGATGATGGGCTGGTGGCCCTATTTGTGGCGGGAATGGCTGACGAGCGTCGACCACAAGCGGATCGGCGTGATGTACAGCTTCCTGGCGCTGATTATGCTGCTGCGCGGTTTTGCCGACGGCATCATGATGCGCTCGCAGCAGGCGATTGCCGTCGGCGGCGCCGAGGGCTATCTGCCGCCCGACCATTACGATCAGATCTTTTCCGCGCACGGCACAATCATGATCTTTTTCGTGGCGATGCCGTTTGTCGTCGGACTGATGAACTTTGTCGTGCCGCTGCAACTCGGCGTGCGCGACGTCGCCTTTCCGGTGCTCAATTCGGTCAGCTTCTGGCTGACGGCGTCGGGTGCGCTGCTGGTCAACGCCTCGCTCGTCATCGGAAATTTCTCGCGTACCGGCTGGCTGGCCTATCCGCCGCTGTCGGAACTCGCCTTCTCACCGGATGTCGGCGTCGATTACTGGCTGTGGTCGCTGCAGATCTCTGGTATCGGCACGCTGCTCGCCGGCATCAACATGGTGACGACGATCCTTAAGTTGCGCGCGCCCGGCATGGTCTATTTCCGCATGCCGGTATTCTGTTGGACCGCGCTCGCCTCGAACATGCTGATCATCGCCGCCTTTCCGATCCTGACCGCAACAATGGCGATGTTGGCGCTCGACCGCTACCTCGGGATGCACTTCTTCACCAACGAGGGCGGCGGCAACCAGATGATGTACGTCAACCTGATTTGGGCCTGGGGCCATCCGGAGGTCTACATCCTGGTACTGCCGGTGTTCGGCGTCTTCTCCGAGGTGATCGCGACGTTTTCGGGCAAGGCGCTGTTCGGCTATCGCTCGATGGTACTGGCGACCCTGGCGATCTGCGTCCTGTCCTTCATGGTTTGGCTGCACCACTTCTTCACGATGGGCGCGAGCGCCGACGTCAACGCCTTCTTCGGCGTGATGTCGATGGTGATCGCGGTTCCGACCGGGGTCAAAGTCTTCAACTGGCTGTTCACCCTGTTCCACGGCCGCGTGCGCTTCACGCCACCCGTGCTGTGGTCGATCGGTTTCATGGTGACCTTTGTCGTCGGCGGCATGACCGGCGTGTTGCTGGCGGTACCGCCGGTCGATTTTGTGCTGCACAACAGCGTCTTCCTGATCGCGCACTTCCATAACGTGATCATCGGCGGCGTGCTGTTCGGGTTGTTCGCGGGCTACACGTACTGGTTCCCGAAAGCATTCGGCTTCACGCTGCACGAAGGGTGGGGCAAGGCCAGCTTCTGGTGCTGGTTCGTTGGCTTCTATTTGGCCTTCATGCCGCTCTATGTGCTGGGCCTCGAGGGAATGACCCGGCGGCTGCAGCACATCAACAATGCGGAGTGGCAGCCGCTGCTCTTCGTGGCCGAGGCCGGTGCCGTGACGATCATGGCCGGCATCGCCTGCCAGATCATGCAGCTCTATGTCAGCATCCGCACCCGCGAGCAGCGCCGCGATTTGACCGGCGATCCGTGGAACGGCCGTACCCTGGAATGGGCCACCGCATCGCCGCCACCGGTCTATAACTTCGCGATGATGCCGGAGGTCGATGATGTCGACGCGTTTTGGGAAATGAAGAAAAGACGGGAGCTCGACGAACTCACGCCGACCTATGAGGATATCGAGATGCCGCGTAACACCCCGATCGGAATTTTCACCGCGGCGGTCGCGGTGACCACGGGGTTCGCGCTGATCTGGCATATCTGGTGGATGGTGATCCTCGGCCTGATCGCCGCCGCGGTGGCGACAATGGCGTTCGGCTGGAGCGAGGACCGCGAATTCGAAATCCCGGCGGCTGAAGTTGCGCGGCTGGAGAGCAATCGCGTCGGCTTGGGACAAGCGGCATGAGCATTACATCGATCGCCGATATTGCCCCTCATCACGTCGCACCTGGACGCGGCGGCGGTGGGCCGGCGCCGACCCGGATCGTCGTCGCTTACGGGTTTTGGATCTTCCTGCTCAGCGACATCATCCTGTTTTCCGGGCTGTTCGCGGCCTATGCGGTCCTGTCCAGCAATAGCGCCGGCGGACCTACCGGGCAGGAACTGTTCAGCTTCAAGACCGCTTTTATCGAGACCATGCTGCTCTTGGTGTCGAGCTACACCTGCGGGCTGGGCGCGTTGTCCATGGAGCGGGACCGCGCCGATTTCTTCCATCTGTTCTTTGCGCTCACCTTCGTGCTCGGCGCGGCGTTCGTTGCCATCGAGATATCCGAGTTCGTTGGCATGATCGGTGAAGGCGCCCCGCCGTCGAGGAGCGCCTTCCTATCGTCCTTCTTCACCTTGGTGGGGACGCACGGCACGCACGTCACTTTTGGGCTGATCTGGCTCGGCTACATGATGGCGCAGGTTGTCGCGAAAGGCTTCCGCGGCCACGTCAAGCAGCGGATCCTGTGCTTCAGCCTGTTCTGGCACGCGCTCGACATCGTCTGGGTCGGGGTGTTTACGCTGGTATATCTGATGGGAGGCCGCTGATGGACGGCGACGACATCCTCCACCTCCACGACCGCACTCCCGGCGTCCGGCATGGCGAGGCGACCGCCGATTTTTGGACGTACACCGCCGGGCTCGTGTTTGCCGTCGTCCTGACGATCATGTCATTCGTCGTCGCAAAGACGTCGTTGCTGTGGGGCCCCGGCATTCCGGTCGGACTGATTGTGCTCGCCTTCGCCCAAATCGGCGTCCACCTCGTCTTCTTTCTTCATATGGGGACCGGGCCCGATCACACGAATAACATCGTGGCGTTGGCTTTCGGCATGCTGATCTGCTTCCTCGTGATCACCGGGTCGATCTGGATCATGATGAACCTTCATGCGAACATGATGCCGATGCCGCATCCGATGGGCCTGCGCTGACCGCATCGCGGCACGATGCGCCGCCGCTCGCCGGCCGGCGCATTAGGAGAACGGGATGCTGTCCTCGGCACGGTATCAGGAACGGCTGGCTCGACGCTCGATCGCGCTCGTGCTGGCCGGCGGCCGCGGCTCCCGGCTGAAGAAGCTGACCGACCGCCGCGCCAAGCCGGCGGTATTCTTCGGCGGCAAGTTCCGCATCATCGATTTCGTGCTGTCGAACTGCCTCAACTCGAACATCCGCCGGATCGCGGTGCTGACGCAGTACAAGGCGCACAGCCTCTTGCGCCATATGCAGATGGGCTGGTCGTTTCTGCGGCCGGAGATGAACGAATTCCTCGATCTGCTGCCGGCGCAGCAGCGGATCAACGAGGAGAGCTGGTACCTCGGCACTGCCGACGCGGTGTTTCAGAACTTCGACATTCTGCGCGCGGCACGGCCGGAATATTTCGTCGTGCTGGCCGGCGACCACATCTACAAGATGGACTATTCGAACATGCTGGCCGACCACGTCGCGAAAGGCGCGGAATGCACCGTCGCCTGCGTCGAGGTGCCGATCGAGCAGGCCAGCGAGTTCGGTGTCATGGCGGTCGACGAATCGATGAAGATTGTCGATTTCCTAGAAAAGCCGGCGAACCCGCCGGCGATGCCGGGAAAACCCGACAAAGCGCTCGCCAGCATGGGAATCTATGTGTTTTCGGCGCGGTTTCTCTACGGCGAATTGCAGCGCGACCACGAGGACCCGAATTCGAGCCATGATTTCGGCAAGGACGTGATCCCGAACCTGGTCGCGCGCGGTCTCGCCGCCGCGCACCCGTTCGAGGCGAGCTGCGTCAAGACCACCCCCGAGGCGGAAGCCTATTGGCGCGATGTCGGCACGATCGACGCCTATTGGGCGGCCAACCTCGACCTCGTCAGCCCGGTACCGTCGCTCGACATCTATGATCCGAACTGGCCGATCTGGACCTACCAGCAGCAGTTGCCACCGGCAAAATTCGTCTTCGACGACGACGACCGGCGCGGCATGGCGGTCGATTCGATGGTGTCCGGCGGCTGCATCATCTCGGGCGCAAGGGTGTCGCGCTCACTGTTATTTTCATCGTGCCGGGTCAATTCGCACGCGCGCGCGTCCGAGGCGGTGCTGCTGCCCGAGGTGCAGGTCGGCCGCTACGCCCGGCTCAACAAGGTTGTCGTCGACCGCGGCTGTCAAATTCCGGAAGGTCTGGTGATCGGCGAGGACCCGGAAGACGACGCCCGCCGTTTCTATTGCAGCGAACGCGGCGTAACCCTGGTCAGCGCCGAGATGCTCGCCGCGCTGGAACACACCGGGACATAGCTCGCGAGAGCTGACAGCTTACACCGCCTTCAGAATCGCCGCGGCGGCATCGGCGAAGACCTGGGCGCCAAGCACGATGTCGTCTTGCTTGGTGTCCTCGGCCCAATGGTGGCTGATGCCCTTCAGGCTCGGGATGAACATCATGCCGGCACGCAACCGGTGCGAGATCACCTGTGCGTCATGGCCGGCGCCGCTCGGCATGCGCAGGTGCTGGCCCGGCGCATGGCGCTCAGCGGCGCTCTCAATCAGCTCCTGAAAGCGCGAATCCATCGCCCGAGGCTCGGTCACCGACATCGGCTCGATCTCGACCTTGCACGGTCCGGCGCTGTCGGCTTCGGCGACGAGCTCACGCAGCGCGGCGGTAAACCGGTCGAGCACTGTCGGATCGACATCGCGGAACTGCACCTGCATCTCGGCGCGGCCGGGGACGATGCTCGGCGCGTTGGGATCGATCAGGATGCGGCCGATCGTCCAGACCGTGCGCTGTCCCGTCAGCTCGGCGAAACGATCGTAGACGCGGGTCGCGAGGCGCGTCAGCGCCATGACGGCGTCCTTGCGCCGCGCCATCTGCGTCGTGCCGGCATGGTTCTGCTGACCGGTGACGGTGATCCAGTGGTTGCGGATGCCGACGATGCCCTCGACGACACCGATCTTGAGACCGCGCGAATCGAGCGTGTCGCCCTGCTCGATGTGCGCCTCGAGATAACCGATGTAGCGGGCGGGATCGACGCGCTCACGCGGCCGACCGGCATAGCCTGCCTGTTTCAAGGCCTCGGCGAGAGGCAGGCCATCGCGGTTCTTGGCCGCGGCCAATTCGTCCTCGGCGATCCGATCGGTGAAGGAGCGACTGCCGAGCATGTTGCCGAAATGGCCTTCCTCGTCGGCCCAGGCGACGGTCTCGATGCCCAGCCCGGCGCAATCCGGGTCGGCGGCGAAGGCGCGAGCCAATTCGAGCGCGTAGATCACGCCGAGGGCGCCATCGAGCCAGCCGCCGCGCGGCTGCGTCTCGCTATGCGAACCGACCAGCAGTTTCCTCGTCGCCTGCGCATTGCGGCCGAAGACATTTCCGATGCCGTCGATCAGCGGGTCTAGCCCGGCTTCGGCAAATTTGTTCGAGAGCCACTGCCGCGAGGCGACGTCCTCGGGCGAATAGGTCGGCCGGTGCACGCCGGTCTCATAGCGCCCGAACTCGGCGAGGCGGCGCAGATCGGCGATAACCCGCCGGCCATCGATCTTCGGCATTGGAACCTCTTCGGCACGACGTCGCGAGCGCTGCATCTTAGCGTGCGAAAATGTGATCGGCGATTGCGGGGAGCTTTGGCGCTGGCGGCGCATACCCAATCACAGACGCCTTCAGCCGTGGTGGTGAACATGAAAAAAACGATGATCGCCGGCGCCTGTCTGCTTCTCGGCGGCGCACTGGTTGCACCGGCAGTGATGTCCTCGGCCGCCGAGGACTCCTCGCAACTGGCGCAAGCCGGTCCGGAGCGGTCCGGCATGCAACCGACGGATCGAATGGGCGGTCCGATGGGAGGGCGAGAAGGACATCACGGCTGGATGCGGCAGATGATGCAGATGCCACCGCAACAGCGCTGCGAGGAGCGGCTCGCGCGCCGCGCCGGAATTGTCGCCTATCTGGTCGCAAAGCTGAATTTCAACGACCAGCAGAGGCCACTCTGGGACAAGCTGAACGCGGTGCTTCAAACCAATGCCGGCCGCGAGCGCCAGCTCTGCACCACGCTCAAACCGGCCGACCAGCGCGGCCAGGAGACGATGCTCGATAGGATCAATCGACGCGAGCAGTTCCTGTCGGCGCGGCTGCAAGGGTTGCAACAGGCAAAACCTGCACTGGAGCAGCTCTATAATTCGCTGACGCCGGAGCAGAAGGCGATCGCCGACCACCCGTTCCGGCACTGAGCTCCTTCGCTTAACCCTCGGCTTTCTGGAGCCGCGCGGCGCGGAACCGCATTCCCTGCCAAGCGAGCCGGCTCGCCGCCAGCGCCAGCCAGCCGTTGGGGGTAAGCCCGGCCGCTTTCAACAGCATCCCGATGCCACGCTCGACATGATGCGGCCGGTAGAGCGGGTAGGCACGGCGGGCATAGGCGTGGCTGTAATAGCGCCGATCGTAGGAGCGCTCCGGCTCGTTCGCGGCGTAATAGGCGTAGGCCAGCTCATCGTCCTCGGATTCAGCGACGCGGCCAAGGGCGACCCGCAGCCGGCCGAGCCAGCCAAGCTGCTCGCTCGCCAAACAGCGGCCGAGGTTCTTGTAGAAGAGCCGGTAGTGCCGCAACTCGTCGGCGGCGATGTGGCGGCAAATCTCCTGCAGTACCGGTTCGGTAGCGGCCTCGCGCATTGCGCTGTAATGTGAGCTGGTGCCGACCTCGACGATGCAACGCGCGACCATCTCACCGGCGCGCGAGCCGCGGCGTGACTCGGCAGCATCGAAATCGATCTTAAACCCCTCCCGAAACCGCGCCATAGCGGCGTCGAAGTCGAAACTCCGGTCGGCCAGCGCGGCCCAACGAGCCAAGGCGCGGCCGTGCTGGACCTCTTCCTCGCCCCATCGCCGCGCGGTCTCCTGAAACTCCGGGTCGTCGGCAAAAATCCGGCACAGATGATGCGCGTAGGCGGCGCCATTGAACTCGACGAGGGCGGCCGCTTTGACGATTCGCAGCAGATCGGCATCGACCTTCGCACGGTCGAACCGACCCCATGGAATATCGTCGAGCGTCCAAGAACCCATGCCGCCTCGCCCTGGCAACCTAGCAAGAACCCTTATACATCAGCGCCGTCAAAACGTCTCAGCTGGACGCAAAATCGAGGCAGATGCCGAATTTGGTCTGCCGCTTGCGTGCCGTATCATAGAATCGTTCGCGCCAACTCAAAGGGGGTGAGACATGGCTGTACAGGCATCCGAACCGCTGCCGATGGCGGCCCGCGCCTCGGCGCGCTGGGTACAGCTCGGACTTGGGCTCGTCGCGATGATGGCGATCTCCAGCCCGCAATACGTCTGGACGTTATTCACCAAGTCGTTTCAGGACAATCTGGGCGCGACGCTGCCGGCGATCCAGATCACCTTCTCGCTCTTGATCGTGCTGCAGACTTGGCTATCGCCACTGCAAGGCTATCTCGTCGACAAGTTCGGGCCGCGGTTGCTGATCGCGATCGGCTGTCTGCTTTCGGGCGCCGGCTGGGTATTGTCGGCCGGGGCGACGAGCCTGACCGGCCTTTATCTGACCTATGGCCTGTTCTGCGGCGTCGGCACCGGCATCGTCTATGTCGGCATTGTCGGCCTGATGGTGCGCTGGTTCCCGGACCGCCGCGGCCTTGCCACCGGCGTCGTCGCCGCCGGCTACGGCTTCGGCGCGATCGCGACGACGTTTCCGATCGATTCGATGCTCAGAACTGCCGGCTACCAGCACACGCTGGTTGTCTTCGGCATCGTCCTCGGGGTGATCGGCGCCGCCGCGGCGCTGGCGATGCGCATGCCGAGCGCCGGCGACGTGCTGCCGCCCGCCCCCATAACGGCGGGAACGAAGGATGCCGAACCGCGCTCGATGCTGCGGACGCCTGTCTTCTGGCTACTGTTTGGCATGATGACGATGATGTCGACCGGCGGGCTGATGATCATCTCGCAGTTCGCCAGCTTCTCGCGCGATTTCGGCGTCGCGAATGTGATGGTGTTCGGCCTCGCGGCGCTGCCCCTCGCGCTGACCGTCGACCGGATCACCAACGGCCTGACGCGGCCGTTCTTCGGCTGGCTGTCCGATCAGATCGGCCGCGAGAACACGATGGCAGTGGCGTTTCTGATGGAAGCGGCGGCGGTCGCGATCATGGTGGCGTTCCGCAACGACGCGTTGGTGTTTGTCCCGCTGTCTGCAGTCGTATTCTTCGGCTGGGGCGAGATCTTCTCGCTGTTCCCCTCGACGCTGACCGACACCTTCGGGACGAAATACGCCACGACCAATTACGGTTTTCTGTACATGGCACAGGGCGTCGGCTCGGTGCTCGGCGGACCGATCGCCGCCTTGCTGCACGATGCGACCAGCAGCTGGCTGCCGGTCTTCGCGATCATCATCGCGATGGACGTGGTGACCGGGTTCCTCGCGTTGGCCGCGCTGAAGCCGATGCGGCGGGCTTATCTCACCGGCTGAGTTCGGCCAGCACCTGCAATTTGGCGCGGGCAATCGCCTGCTGCCGTTCGAGGTGACGCAACTCCGACAGCAGCCGATCGCGGTCGGGACCGGCCGCGTGCCCGACCTGATCCCGCAATGTCGGCAAATTGCCCTCGATCGTCTGCACCTCGGCTTCGAGCGCGGCGCGATCGAGCCTATCGGGCGGCATCGCCTCGTCGGCAAGCACCGTACAGCGCTCCGGTGTCACCTCGGCGATGCCGCCGGCGACGAAGATGCGCTGAATGATCGTGGTGCGATCTTGATAGATGTCGATGGTGCCGGGGCGGATCGTGGAGATCAACGGCGCGTGACCCGGCAACACGCCGAAATTTCCCTCGGTGCCCGGTACGACGACCATATCGACCGGCTGTGACACAAGCAGCCGCTCGGGCGTCACCACCTCGAGTTCGACCTGGTCGGCCATTACGCGGCTTCCGCCGCCATCTTGCGCGCCTTTTCGACCGCCTCGTCGATTGTCCCGACCATGTAGAACGCGCTTTCCGGCATATCGTCATGCTCGCCGGCAACGATGCCCTTGAAACCCTTGATCGTGTCTTCGAGGTTGACGAGTACTCCAGGGGTGCCGGTAAACACCTCGGCGACAAAGAATGGCTGCGACAGGAAGCGCTGGATCTTGCGGGCACGGGCGACGGTCAGCTTGTCCTCTTCCGACAGCTCGTCCATGCCGAGGATCGCGATAATGTCCTGCAGCGACTTGTAGGTCTGCAACACCCGCTGCACGTCGCGCGCGACCGTGTAGTGCTCGTCGCCGACGATGCGCGGGTCGAGCATCCGTGAGGTCGAATCGAGCGGATCGACCGCCGGATAGATGCCGAGCTCGGCGATCTGCCGCGACAGCACCGTCGTCGCATCGAGATGCGAGAAGGTCGTGGCGGGCGCCGGGTCGGTCAGGTCGTCAGCCGGCACGTAGATCGCCTGCACCGAGGTGATCGATCCCTTCTTCGTACTCGTAATGCGCTCCTCGAGTGTCCCGAGATCGGTTGCCAGGGTCGGCTGGTAACCGACCGCCGACGGAATGCGACCCAGCAGCGCCGACACTTCTGAGCCCGCCTGGGTGAAGCGAAAGATGTTATCGACGAAAAACAGCACGTCCTGGCCTTCCTCGTCGCGGAAGTATTCGGCAAGCGTCAACCCGCTCAGACCGACGCGAGCGCGCGCCCCCGGCGGTTCGTTCATCTGGCCATAAACCAGCGCCGCCTTCGAACCGGGTCCGTCCATATTGATGACCCCCGACTCCATCATCTCATGATAGAGATCGTTGCCCTCACGGGTGCGCTCGCCGACGCCGGCAAACACCGAATAGCCGCCATGCGCCTTGGCGATGTTGTTGATCAATTCCATGATGATGACGGTCTTGCCGACACCGGCGCCGCCGAACAGCCCGATCTTGCCGCCCTTGGCATAGGGCGTGAGCAGATCGACGACTTTGATGCCGGTGACGAGGATTTCGGCCTCAGTTGACTGGTCGATGAATTCGGGCGCCGGCCTGTGGATCGGCGAGCGCCGGTTGGTGTTGATCGGGCCACGCTCGTCGACCGGCTCGCCAATCACGTTGAGGATGCGCCCGAGCGTCTCTGGACCAACCGGCATCGTGATCGGGCCGCCGGTGTCGACGACCTCGGCGCCGCGAACAAGCCCGTCGGTCGTGTCCATTGCTACTGTACGCACGGTGTTCTCACCGAGATGCTGCGCCACTTCGAGCACCAGTGTGCGCCCAGCGTTGTCGACATGCAGCGCGGTCAGGATCGGGGGAAGCTCGCCGTCGAAGTGAACGTCGACGACCGCGCCGATAACCTGGGTGATTTTGCCGACGGTGTTGGTTGCCATGTTCGGGTGGTCCCTGCTTTAAAGTTAAAGCGCCTCGGCCCCGGAGATGATTTCGATCAGCTCCTTGGTGATGACAGCCTGACGCGTGCGGTTGTAGTTCATCGTCAGTCGGTTGATCATGTCGCCGGCATTGCGAGTGGCGTTGTCCATTGCGGTCATGCGAGCACCCTGCTCGCTCGCAGCGTTCTCCAACAGCGCGGTGAATATCTGCACCGCGAGGTTGTTCGGTAGAAGCTCGCTCAAAATCTCTTCTTCCGACGGCTCGAACTCGTAGATCGCACCGCCCATCGCCGTCGCCTCGGTGCCAGGCGCGCCGGCCGATACGGCAAACGGGATCAGTTGCTGCGCGGTGACGATCTGCGTCATCGCCGAACGGAAGCGATTGTAGATGATCGTGCAGACATCGAACCCGCCCGATTCGAACAGCGCCAGAATTCGGATCGAAATGTCGCGCGCCTCCTCGAACGACAGGCGACGCCGGCCGATCTCGGTTAGGCTGTCATGGACCAGGCGGCCGTAGTCACGGCGCAAGCTGTCACGGCCCTTGCGGCCGATCGTCAGCACCTTGACCGTCTTGCCGGCGTTGTCGAGCTCGCGGATGCGGCGGCGCGCCTCGCGCAGGATCGAGGAATTGAAGCCCCCGGCAAGACCGCGATCGGAAGTGGCGACGACGAGCAGATGGGTGTCGTCGCGCCCAGTGCCGCCGAGCAGCGGCGGCGCGCCCGGCAATGCCGCCATGCGCTGCGCCAGTGACGCGAGCACCCGCTCCATGCGCTGAGCATAGGGCCGCGCAGCCTCTGCCTGTTCCTGGGCGCGACGCAGACGCGAGGCCGCGACCATCTTCATCGCCGAGGTGATCTTCTGGGTCGACCGGACGCTGCGGATGCGGTTCCGGAGATCCTTGAGGCTGGCCATTCGGCGCTACGCAAACGTCCGGGCGAAGCCGTCGAGGAACCCGGCGAGAGCCTTGTCGGTTGCCTCACTGATCTCGCGCTCGTTGCGGATCGCTTCGAGCAGTTCCGGATGGCGGGCGCGCAACTCGGTCAGCATTGCTGCTTCGAAGCGGCCGATCTCGCCGATATCGATTCGGTCGAGATAGCCGCGGGTGCCGGCGAAGATCGACACCACTTGCTCTTCGACCGGCACCGGCGAGAATTGCGGCTGTTTCAACAACTCGGTCAACCGCGAACCGCGCGCCAACAGGCGCTGTGTCGCGGCATCGAGATCCGACGCGAATTGCGAGAAGGCTGCCATCTCGCGGTATTGCGCCAGCTCCAGTTTGATGCGGCCGGCGACCTGCTTCATCGCTTTGATCTGAGCCGCCGAACCGACCCGGCTGACCGAGAGGCCGACATTGATCGCCGGGCGGATGCCGCGATAAAACAGCTCGGTCTCGAGAAAAATCTGGCCGTCGGTGATCGAGATCACGTTGGTCGGAATATAGGCCGAAACGTCACCCGCTTGAGTCTCGATGACCGGCAGCGCGGTCAGCGACCCGGCACCGTGCTCGTCGCTCATCTTGGCGGCGCGTTCCAACAGGCGCGAATGCAGATAGAAGACGTCACCCGGATAGGCTTCGCGTCCGGGCGGCCGGCGCAGCAGCAGGGACATCTGGCGATACGCCACTGCCTGTTTCGACAGATCGTCGTAGATAATGACCGCGTGCATGCCATTGTCGCGGAAGAACTCGCCCATCGTGCAGCCGGTGTATGGCGCGAGGAACTGCAGCGGCGCCGGCTCAGACGCCGTAGCGGCGACGACGATTGAATAATCGAGTGCGCCGTAATCCTGCAGTGTCTTGACGATCTGCGCCACGGTCGAGCGCTTCTGGCCGACCGCGACATAGACGCAATAGAGCTTCTTCGACTCGTCGGTGCCGGAATTGACCGCCTTCTGGTTCAGGATGGCGTCGATCGCCAGCGCGGTCTTGCCAGTCTGGCGGTCGCCGATGATCAGTTCGCGCTGGCCACGGCCAATCGGCACGAGCGAGTCGATGGCCTTAAGTCCTGTCTGCACCGGCTCGTGCACCGATTTGCGCGGCACGATGCCCGGTGCCTTCACCTCAACCCGCATGCGGGTCACATCGCTCAGCGGTCCCTTGCCGTCGATTGGATTGCCAAGGCCATCGACGACGCGGCCGAGCAGCCCGCGCCCGACCGGCACGTCGACGATCGCGCCGGTGCGCTTGACCGTGTCACCCTCGCGGATGCCGCTGTCGTCACCAAAGATCACGACGCCGACATTGTCGCTTTCGAGATTGAGGGCCATGCCCTTCATCCCGTTCGGGAACTCGACCATCTCACCGGCCTGCACCTTGTCGAGGCCGAAGACGCGGGCAATGCCGTCGCCGACCGACAGGACTTGGCCGACCTCGGCGACATCCGCTTCGGTGCCGAACCCGGCGATCTGCTGCTTCAGGATCGCGGAGATTTCTGCCGCGCGAATTTCCATGGGAACCCCTTAGCCAATATCCTTCATCGCCATTCGCAGGCGCTGCAACTTGCTGCGCAATGATCCATCGACCATGCGCGACCCAACCTTCACCACCATGCCGCCGAGCAGCGCCGGATCGACCCGAATATCGACCGACACCAGCAGCCCGATGGCGCGCCGCAATTGCTCGGTCAGTGCGTTCTCTTGCACTTCGCTCAGCGGCTGCGCCGCGGTCACCTCGGCGGTCACCTCGCCCCGCCGTTCCGCGAGTTTCGTGAGGAATGCCTCGATCATCGCCGGCACCGCAAAGAGACGTCGGTTGCGCGCGACGACACCGAGAAAATCGGCCGTCAGCGCGGACAAGCCAGCACTCGCCGCA
>DATARH010000238.1:0-25430 GCA_036264235.1 Allostellaceae bacterium | reverse complement strand
GTGCCCTTGCCGATCGTGTCCGGCATCAGATCGGCCGGCTCGACATGCGCGAGGTCGCTGCGGTCGAGATAGGAGATCGCCAGCTCGCGGAAGATGTAGTCGAGGATCGAGGTCGCCATCTTGATCGCATCGTTGCCCTCGACAATCCCCGACGGCTCGAAGCGGGTGAAGGTGAAGGCCTCGACGAATTCCTCGAGCGGCACGCCGTATTGCAGCCCCAGCGAGATCGCGATCGCGAAGTTGTTCATCAGCGAGCGGAAGGCCGAGCCTTCCTTGTGCATGTCGATGAACAGTTCGGCGAGCCGGCCGTCCTCGTATTCGCCGGTGCGCAGATACACCTTGTGGCCGCCGACGGTCGCCTTCTGGGTGTAGCCCTTGCGCCGGTTCGGCAGCCGGACCCGTTCCGGCCGGTTGACGATGCGCTCGACCACCCGTTCGATGATCCGCTCGGCGATGATCGGGGCGCGCTCGGCCGGCGACAAGGTGTAGAGCTCGGCGGCCTTGTCCTCGGCCTCCTCGTCCTCGCCGAACAGCGTCGAGGCGAGCGGCTGCGACAGCTTCGAGCCGTCGCGGTAGAGCGCGACCGCCTTCAACGCCAGCCGCCACGACAGTTCGTACGCCTGTTTGCACTCCTCGATCGTCGCCGCGTTCGGCATATTGATCGTCTTCGAGATCGCGCCGGTGATGAAGGGTTGCGCCGCCGCCATCATCCGGATGTGGCTGTCGACCGAGAGGCACCGTGTGCCGCTGCGGCCGCACGGGTTGGCGCAATCGAACACCGCCAGATGCTCGGCTTTCAGGTTCGGCGCGCCTTCGAGCGTCATCGCGCCGCAGCAATAGGTGTTGGCCGCCTCGATCTCGGCGCGCGAGTAGCCGAGCGCGGACAGCAGGTCGAAGGCGGGATCGGCCAGCGCCGCCGGCGCGACGCCAAGCTGCTCGGTGCAGAACGCTTCGCCGAGCGTCCATTTGTTGAACGCGAATTTGATGTCGAAGGCCGAGCCGAGCGCACCCTCGACGGCCGCGATCGCATCGTCGCCGAAGCCCTTCTCGGCGAGGCTCTCGTGGTTGATCGCCGGCGCGCCTTTCAGAGTGCCGTGGCCGAGCGCGTACCGCTCGATCGCGTCGATCTCGGTGTCGCCGTAGCCGAGCGTCCTCAGCGCCTGCGGCACCATCCGGTTGATGATCTTGAAGTAGCCGCCGCCGGCCAGCTTCTTGAACTTCACCAGCGCGAAATCGGGCTCGATCCCGGTGGTGTCGCAATCCATCACCAAGCCGATCGTGCCGGTCGGGGCGATGACGCTGACCTGCGCGTTGCGGAAGCCGTGCTTTTCGCCGAGCGCCAGCGCCGCATCCCATGCGGCGCCCGCCGCCTGCGCCAGCGGCCGGTCGGGGCAGTTGGCGATGTCGAGGGGCACCGGTGACACCGCGAGCCCCTCGTATTCGCCGAATTCGCCATGCGCGGCGCGGCGATGGTTGCGGATCACCCGCAGCATCGCCTCGCGGTTCTGCGCGAAACCGGCGAACGGTCCGAGCTCGCCCGCCATCTCGGCCGACGTCGCGTAACTGGCGCCGGTCAGAAGCGCGGTGATCGCGCCGGCGATCGCGCGGCCGGCATCGCTGTCATAGGGAATGCCCATCGACATCAGGAGGCCGCCAAGATTGGCGTAGCCGAGCCCCAAGGTGCGGTAGGCGTAGCTGAGGCGCGCGATCTCCTTCGACGGGAACTGCGCCATCATAACCGACAGCTCCAGCACCAGCGTCCACAGCCGCACCGCATGCTGGAAATCGGCGACGCGGTAGCGCCCGTCCTCGGCGCGGAACGTCATCAGGTTCAGCGAAGCGAGATTGCACGCCGTGTCGTCGAGGAACATGTATTCGGAGCACGGGTTCGAGGCGTTGATCCGGCCGCTTGTCGGGCAGGTGTGCCACTCGTTGATCGTGGTGTCGAACTGGAGGCCGGGATCGGCCGAAGCCCAGGCGGCGTGCGCGATCTTGTCCCACAGCGCTGCCGCCGGCATCGTTTTCGCCACCTTGCCGTCGGTGCGGCGGGTCAGGTGCCAGTCGCCGCCGTTGCGCACCCGCTCGAGGAAATCGTTGGTGACACGCACCGTGTTGTTTGAGTTCTGCCCGGCGACCGTCAGATAGGCGTCCGAATCCCAATCGGTGTCGTAGGTGCGGAAGTCGATCGTCTGGTAGCCCTGCCGCGCGAACTGGATCACGCGCTGCACGTAATTCTCCGGGATCATCACTCTACGCGCGGCGCGGATCTCGGCCTTCAGCGCCGGGTTTTTGGTCGGATCGAACGGGTCCCAATCCGCGCTGTCGGCCTCGGCGCGGCAGGCGGCCATGATGGCGTTCAGGTGCTTTGCCGCGAGCTTCGAGCCGGCGACAAGCGCGGCGACCTTCTGCTCTTCGACCACCTTCCAATCGATGTAATCCTCGATGTCGGGATGGTCGGCATCGACGATCACCATCTTCGCGGCGCGCCGCGTCGTGCCGCCGGACTTGATCGCGCCGGCGGCGCGGTCGCCGATTTTCAAGAAGCTCATCAGTCCGGATGAGCGGCCACCACCGGATAGCCGCTCACCATCGCCGCGCAGCTTTGAAAAATTGGAGCCGGTGCCGGAGCCGTATTTGAAGAGGCGCGCCTCGCGCACCCACAAATCCATGATGCCGCCCTCGTTGACGAGGTCGTCGGCGACCGACTGAATAAAACAGGCGTGCGGCTGCGGGTGTTCGTAGGCGCTTTCCGAGGCGCGAATCTTGCCGGTCTGGTGATCGGCGTAGTAATGGCCCTGCGCCGGGCCGTCGATGCCATAGGCCCAATAGAGGCCGGTGTTGAACCATTGCGGTGAATTCGGCGCGCCAATCTGGCGCGCCAGCATCAGCCGCAACTCGTCATAGAAAGCGCGCGCATCGGTCTCGGCATCGAAATAGCCGCCCTTCCAGCCCCAATACGTCCAGGTGCCGGCGAGCCGATCGAAGCACTGCTTGGCACTGGTCTCGCCGCCGCTGCGCTCGCCTTTCGGCAATTGCGCCAGGGCTTCCGTATCGCCGGTCCGCCGCCACAGCCATTCCGGCACGCCCGGCTCCTCGACGGCTTTCAAGCGTGTCGGCACCCCCGCCTTGCGCAAATATTTCTGGGCGAGGATGTCGCACGCCACCTGGCTCCAATCGGCCGGCACCTCGATGCCCTCGGCGGCGAAGACGACTGAGCCGTCGGGGTTGCGAATCTCGCTGACCGCACTGCGGAACGCGACTCCCTCATAAGCGTCTTGGCCGGCAGTGGTAAAGCGACGCGCGATATGCATATTCCTCCCCCGCTTTCTTGCGTGCCGAGCGGCTCCCGAACACCAACTCTGCGCCCCATGGCGCAAGGGGACACAAGATATAGTGAACGCAAACCATCTTCAAACAGATTTGGTAGAGAGAGAGCCGGCCGCCACAAGATGTTGCGGTAATGTTACGCGTGGCTTTGGTTGCGCGGCTCTTTACCGCGCGCCGCCGGCGAGCCATAGTCCGGCCCCGCGCGAGGATAGAGAGCAGATGACAGCGACCCTCGGGACCAAATTGCTGACGTGGCTGCGCGGTGAACTGGTCGGCGCCGACCCTTACGGCAACCGCTACTACCGGCTGAGGGGCGACCGGCCGACCGGGCGTGGCGGCGGCCGCTTCAGCCGCGAACGCCGCTGGGTGATGTACAGCGGCAAGCCGGAAGCCTCGAAGGTGCCGCCGGAATGGCATGCCTGGCTGCACCACATGGTCGACGAGGTTCCGGGGCATCGCCCGCGCTATGCCTGGGAAAAGCCGCATGAGCCGAACCTGACCGGCACGCCGCAGGCCTACCATCCCCCGGGTTCGGTGTTGCGCGGCGGCCATCGCCAACACGCAACCGGCGATTACGAGCCGTGGGTCCCGGAATAGGCCCGACACTCCGCGCAGCCGCTGGGAAACGACGATGAAGGGCAACGTCATCGAGACGGTGATGGGTGCCGTCGTGCTGGTGGTTGCGGCGGTTTTCCTGTTCTTCGCCTACAGCACGAGCCAGTTCCGTTCGGTTTCGGGCTACGAATTGACGGCAAATTTCGAGCGCATCGACGGCATCAAGGAAGGCAGCGACGTCCGGATCGGCGGCATCAAGATCGGCTCGATTGTCGCCGCGACGCTCGACCCGAAAACCTTTCTCGCCGACGTTCACATCAGCGTCGATCGCTCGATCAAGCTGCCCGACGATACGGTCGCCGAGATTGTCTCGTCGGGGCTGTTGGGCGATAAATACCTGTCGCTGGTCCCCGGCGGGTCGGAAAAGGACCTCCCGCCGGGCGGTCGCATTAAATACACGCAGTCCTCGGTCAGCCTCGAGCACCTGATCGGCCAGATGATGTTCTCGCCGACCAGCGAGAAGAAGCAGGGTGACGATGGCGGGCCGCAAGGGGGAGCGGCCGCGCCCGCCCCGGGAGCCGCGCCGGCACCCGCAGCAGCTCCGCCCGGAAGGAAGTGACGGGCTGCGTTTACCGGCGCAATCACCACATCTGATGGTGGCCCTGCTAAGGGCATCGAGGAGCGAGTTCATCCATGTCCGAAGCGGGCCCTGGCGAGTTTCCGGTGTGGCGCACCCCCGAGGGCGAGCCGGTCTCGTGCATCGAGAAGATCAAGGTGCTGAACGAAAACCTTGCCGAGCTCCGCGGCCTCGCGCAGGACGCGCTCGAAGATGCAGTGCTGATGGGCTGTGACGAGCGGCAGGTGCGCGAGGTGTTGACCGGGATCGTGACCGGTCTGGTGAACCCGTACCGTAAATGACGCCCTATCGCATATGAGGTTGGCCGGCGTCGCGCTGCTGCTCGCGGCGCTGTGCATCGGCCGCGTCGCGGCGGCGGCCGAGATGAGCGAGCAGCCGATCGCGCATCTGCAGGGGCTGGACAAGACCACCGCGCGGATTTCGCAATTCGATGCCCCGGTTGGCACCGAGGTGCGATTCGGCACGCTCACGATCCTGGTCCGCACCTGCCGCCGGGCACCGCCAGAAGCGACGCCGGAAAACGCGGCCTTTCTCGAGGTCTTCGAGAGCCGGCCCGGAGAGCAAAAGGAAAAGCTGTTCAGCGGCTGGATGTTCTCGTCGAGCCCGGCGCTGTCCGCGCTCGAACATCCGGTCTACGACGTCAATCTGCTCGAATGCAAAGGCGCCACGCCGCCTGCCGCCGCGCCGCCGCCAGCTTCGGCGCCACCAACGCCGCCTCCGTCGCCGGGCAACAGCCGCGGGAAATCGGCCCGCTGACGCAGCGCCTCCGCGAGCAGCCGATGGTAGCGTGCTCGGGAAATCTCAATGCCGCCGAACCGCGCCAGATGCGGCGTCAGGAACTGGGTATCGAGCAGCCGGAAGCCGCCGGCCCGCAGCCGCGCCACCAGCCCGACCAGCGCCACCTTGCTCGCGTCGGTGACCCGGCTAAACATGCTCTCCCCGAAAAACACGCCGCCGAGCGAAACTCCGTAGAGGCCGCCGACCAATTCGTCCTCAAGCCAGCATTCGACGCTGTGCGCATTGCCGCGCGCGAACAGCGCCGCGTAGAGCCGCAGGATCTCGTCGTTGATCCAGGTGCTGGGGCGGGTCTCGCTGGCCTCGGCACAGCCTTGCATGACCTCGGTGAAGGCGGTATCGCAGCGCACCGCGAACCGGCCCTGCCGCAATACCCGGGCCAGCCGGCGCGGCACGTGGAACCTGTCGAGCGGAATGATGCCGCGCCGGGTCGGATCGACCCAGAACAACTCCGGGTCGTCGGCCCCCTCGGCCATTGGGAAAATCCCGGCGGCATAGGCGTGCAGCAGGATCTCGGGAGTGAGTCGGATCGAGGCACCCATTCTGCCGATTCAACAACCTCAGCCGGAGCCGCTCAACCCGAGAAACCGTTCGAGCCAGTGGATGTCGTAGTCGCCGCGGCAAAATTCGGGATCGGCGGCGAGGCGCTGGTGCAGCGGGATCGTCGTCTCGACCCCGCCGATTGCGTATTCCTCCAGCGCCCGTCGCAGCCGCATCAAGCATTCCTGGCGGCTGTTGCCGAAGATCACCAGCTTCGCGATCAGACTGTCGTAGTAGGGCGGGATCGCGTAACCCTGGTACAGCGCGCTGTCGACGCGCACGCCCGGCCCGCCCGGCGCATGGTATTCGTCGACCCGGCCGGGTGAAGGGCGGAAATCGACCGGGCTCTCGGCATTGATGCGGCACTCGATCGCGTGGCCTCGGAGGCGAATATCGCTCTGCCGATACCCGAGCGTCTCGCCGGCGGCGATGCGCAGCTGCTCGCGCACGATATCGACGCCGCTGATCATCTCGCTGATCGGGTGCTCGACCTGCAGCCGCGTGTTCATCTCGATGAAGTAGAATTCGCCTTCCTGGTACAGGAACTCGATCGTGCCGGCGCTTTTGTAGCCGAGCTTTTCAAGCGCGCCCGCGGCGCGGGCGCAGATCCGTTCGCGATCTGCCGTATCCAACGCCGGCGACGGGGTCTCCTCCAGGAGCTTCTGGTGGGAGCGCTGCAGCGAGCAGTCGCGCTCGCCGAGATGAACGACACCGCCCTGCCCATCGCCCAGCAGCTGCACCTCGATGTGCCGCGGCCGGTCGAGGTACCGCTCCAGATAGACCGAATCGTCGCCGAACGCGGACCTGGCCTCGGTTTTGGCCAGCGGCAGCATCCGGGCCAACTCGGCGGAGTCGCGAGCGAGCTTCATGCCGCGGCCGCCGCCGCCGGCCGATGCCTTCAGCAGCACCGGGTAGCCGATCTCCCGCGCCGCGGCCTCGGCGGCGGCGAGATCGTGCAGCGCCTCGGGCGAGCCGGACACCGTCGGAATTCCGAGTTCGGCGGCGGCGGTCTTGGCGCGGACCTTGTCGCCCATCAGCCGGATGTGCTCGGCCGAGGGGCCGATAAAGGTGAAGCCGTGCTCCTCGACCGCCTCGGCGAAATCGGCGTTTTCGGCGAGAAAGCCAAGTCCCGGGTGGATCGCGTCGGCATGGGTGATCGTTGCCGCCGAGATGATCGCGGCCGTGTTGAGATAGCTCGCCTGCGCCGGCGGCGGCCCGATGCAGACGGTCTCATCGGCGAGCCGCACATTCATCATGTCGGCGTCGGCGGTCGAGTGCACCGCGACGGTTTTGATGCCCATCTCGCGGCAGGCGCGATGGATGCGGAGCGCGATCTCGCCGCGATTGGCGATCAGCACCTTCTCGAACATGTCGGTCGGGGCGGCGCTACTCGATCAGCATCAGCGCGGCGCCGTATTCGACCGGCTCGGCGTCGCCGACGAGAACTTTTGCCAATCGTCCGGCGCGCGGCGCGCGAATCTGGTTCATCACCTTCATCGCCTCGATGATCAGCAGCGTCTGGCCCTCACTGACGGTATCGCCGATGTGGACGAATGGCGAATCGCCGGGTTGCGCGGCGAGATAGGCCACGCCGACCATCGGCGATTTGACGATCCCGGCCGCGTCGGCGTGGTGGTCGAAGCCGTTGGTCGCCTTGCCGTTCCCCCCCATAGAGCCAGAGGACGGCGGCGAGGCACCCGCCTCCGGCGGCACGATGGTCGTCGCCGCGGGAGCTGAATTCGAAATCGAAGGAGTGCGCGCGACCCGAATCCGCTCGTCGCCGACCGCGTACTCGATCTCGCCGAGTCCGGTCTCGGCCATCAGCGCCGCCAGCGAGCGGACCAGATCAGCGTCGGGTGCGGTCAGCGGCCACCGCCCCCACAACCTGCGGCCGAGCTTGCGGCCAAAACTCACGAGGGCGCCTCGCCGGGTTGCGCCTCGATCAGGCTGGCGATCGCTTCGAGCGCCAGCTCATACCCCTGCGGACCGAGGCCGCAGATCACGCCGCTCGCTGCCAGGCTGACATAGGAATGATGGCGGAAGCTCTCACGACGAAAGATGTTCGACAGATGCACCTCGATGACCGGCAGTTCGGCGGTGTTGAGCGCATCGAGCACGGCGATCGAGGTGTGGGTCAGGGCCCCGGCGTTGAGGATGATGCCGTCGGCGGCGTCGCGTGCCTCGTGGATCCACTCGACGAGCTGGCCCTCGTAATTGGTCTGGCGAAAATCGATCGTCAGGTCGAGCGCCGCCGCCCTCGCGGAGCAGCGCAATTCGACGTCGGCCAGCGTGTCGTACCCGTAAGTCTCGGGCTCGCGGACCCCGAGCATATTCAGATTCGGGCCGTTAAGGACAAAAACGATAGGCAACGTCTAAAACACTCCGCGCGGCCGGGCCGCCTTATAGCATGCGGCGGCGGCCCGACAAGGCGACACCGGTAAGCCGCCGCCCCGCCCGTAGAATCGGGTTTGTGGCGGCCGGAGGGGGAGAGCAACAGGAATCGCATGCGCCCGCTAGTCGAGTTCCCGGTCACCTTGCGGCAACAAATCCGTTATGTCCTGACCGATATCGACGACACGCTGACCACCGGCGGGCAGTTGAGCGCCGCGGCATATGCGGCGCTCGAACGACTGAACGCAGGCGGGTTCCGCGTCATTCCGGTCACCGGCCGGCCGGCCGGCTGGTGCGACCTGATCGCGAGGTTCTGGCCGGTCGATGCGGTGATTGGCGAGAACGGCGCATTCTGGTTCCGCTACGATCATGGTGCGCGTGCGATGACCCGACGATTCTGGCTGGATGAGACGGAGCGCGCCGCTGCCCGGATCAACCTCGACCGGCTGGCGGTCGAAATTCCCGCGGCGGTACCGGGAGCACGAATCGCCGCCGACCAGCCCTACCGGATCGCCGATTTGGCGATCGATTTCGCCGAGGATGCGGGTCCGCTGCCGTTAGCCGAGGCGGAGCGGATCGCCGCGCTGTTTCGCGCCGCCGGCGCCGCGGCGCGGATCAGCTCGATCCACGTCAATGGCTGGTTCGGCGATTGGGACAAGCTGGCGATGACGCGCCGGCTGTTCGCCGAGGCCTACGGCGCCGATCTCGAACGCTGCCGCGACGAGGTCGTGTTTATCGGCGATTCGCCGAACGACGCGCCGATGTTCGGATTCTTCCCGAATGCGGTCGCGGTCGCCAACATCCGGCCGTTCCTCGACCGGATCGCGGAGAGGCCGGCCTATGTCACCAAGGCCGCGGCCGGCGCCGGCTTCGTCGAACTCGCCGACCTGCTGCTGTCGTGACCGAGACCTTCGACCTGCTGATCGTCGGCGGCGGTATCAACGGCGTCGGCATCGCCCGCGATGCGGCCGGACGCGGGCTGAAGGTGCTGCTCTGCGAGCAGGGCGATCTCGCCGGCGAGACCTCGTCGGCGTCGAGCAAGATGATCCATGGCGGATTGCGCTACCTCGAGCACTACGAATTCCGATTGGTGCGCGAATCGCTGGCCGAGCGCGAGGTCCTGCTGCGCATCGCGCCGCATCTGGTGCGGCCGACCGAATTCGTCTTGCCGCACGGCGCCGGCTCGCGGCCGCGCTGGATGGTCCGCGCCGGCCTCTTCCTCTACGATGGGCTCGGCGGCGCCCGCACGCTGCCGGCCGCGCATGCGGTCGATCTTCGCCGCGGCCCGCTTGGCGTGCCGCTGAACGAGAGCGCACGCCACGGCTTCGTCTACTCGGATTGCCGCGTCGATGACGCCCGCCTGGTGATCGCCAATGCCCGCGATGCGGCCGCGCGCGGCGCGGACATCATAACCCGCACGGCCCTGGCCGAGGCGCGCCGCCAGGGCGGCGCGTGGCGCGCCGTTCTGCAGCGGGAGGACGGAGCCCGGCATGAGATCGCGGCGCGCATCCTGGTCAACGCCGCCGGCCCTTGGACGCTCGATGTCGCGCGCCGCGCCGGTCTGGCGACGCGAGCAACGCTTCGCCTGATCAAGGGCAGCCACATCGTCGTGCCGCGCCTCTACGCCGGCGAGCACGCCTATCTGCTGCAAAACGACGACCGCCGGGTCGTGTTCGTGATCCCGTTCGAGCGCGACTTCACGCTGATCGGCACAACTGAACTGGCATTTTCCGGCGATCCCGCGTCGGCCGGTCCGTCGCCCGAGGAGGTCGAATATCTGTGCCGCGCCGTCGGCCGCTGGTTTCGCACGGCGCCCGACCCGGCAGATATTGTCTGGGCCTTTAGCGGGGTGCGGCCGCTTTATGATGACGCCTCCGGCAATCTGGCGGCGGTCAGCCGCGACTACGTTTTTGAACTCGACGAGGCGGGGGCGCCGGCGCTGTCGATCTTCGGTGGCAAGCTGACCACCTACCGCCGTCTCGCGGAGCACGCGCTGGCCCGGCTGGCGCGGTACCTGCCCCAGGCCGGGCCGGCCTGGACAGCGGACACCCCTTTGTCCGGTGGCGCCAGCTTTTCCCCGGAGATCGGAGAGGAATTGCAGCACCAGTGCGCGTTCCTCGATGTCGCAACCGCCGAGCGGCTGGCGGGCGGTTACGGCAGCGAAGCGAGCGAGATATTTGCCGAACGGGAACCCGGCCGGGATCTCGGACACGGACTTTACGAGGCCGAGGTCGATTGGCTGATCGAGAAGGAATGGGCCCGGACCGCCGAGGACATTCTGTGGCGGCGCAGCAAGCTCGGCCTGCGGTTCAGCGCGGCCGAGACTCAGGCGCTGAGGAATTATCTCGCTAGGCCGGAGCCGGCGCCGCGCCCGGGGGCTGCAGCCGCCGCTGCAGCGCCGCAAACGCCAGATCGGTGACGATCGCGAACAGCGCCGTCAGCACTGCGCCCTGGATCACGAAGGGCAGCTTGTTGCCGGCAAGCCCGTCGAAGATCGGGGTGCCGAGGGTCAGCGCGCCGACAGTAGAGCCGATCGCGGCGGTACCGATCGCGATCGTCACCGAGACCCTGATCCCGGCGAGGATCACCGGCGCGGCCAGCGGCAGTTCGATGTCGCGCAGCCGCTGCCAGGCAGAGAGGCCCATCCCTTCGGCGGCGTCCAGTACCGCAGCCGGTACCGCTTCGAGCCCGGCGATCGCATTGCCGAGGATCGGCAGCAGCCCGTAAAGGAACAGCGCCACGATCGTCGGCTCTGGCCCGAAGCCGAGCGCCGGCACCGCCAAAGCCAATACCGCCGCCGGTGGGAAGGTCTGGCCGACCGTCGCCAGCGTATCGATCAAGGCCCGGAAGTCGCGCCCAGCCGGCCGCGTCGCGAAGACCGCGAGCGCGATGCCTGCTGCGGTCGCCGCGACACTCCCCGCCAGCACCATGCCGGCATGGGACAGAAACAGCTCCAGGAAGCTGCCGCGGGAAAACACCGGCGGCTGGACTTGCGGGAAGCCCCAGCGGAACACCGGCGCCAGCGCCGGCATGCCGAACAACAGCGCGATGAACAGTGCGGCGGTCCACAGCAGCGGCGCCTTCAGGAGCCGGGGCGCGCTCACCTCATCGCACCAGATCCGCGAGGGTGATCACACCGGCCGGATTACCGGCAGCGTCAACGACCGGCAGGCGGTCGGTGCGTCGCGCGGTCATCGCCGCCAGCGCATCGCGCAGCGAGGCAGCGGCCTCGATCGGCTCGCCTGCCGCTCCGTCGCCGGGCTGCAGCCGCTCCGACACCTTGCGCAACGCCAGTGATTTGAGACCGGCCGCCTCTCGGCCGACAAACTCGCGCACAAACTCGCTCGCCGGGTTTTCGACGATCTCTAACGGCACGCCACTTTGCGCCAACCGGCCTCTCTCCATGATTGCGATCACCGTCGCGAGGCGGAGTGCCTCATCGATGTCGTGGGTCACGAACACGATCGTCTTGCCGGTGGCGCGGTGAATCCGTGCGATCTCGCCCTGCAGCGCGTCACGCACGATCGGATCGACCGCGGCGAACGGCTCGTCCATCAGTAAAACCGCGGGGTCAGCCGCCAGGGCCCGCGCGACGCCGACCCGCTGCTGCTCGCCGCCCGATAATTGGTGCGGGTATTTGTGGCGGTAGGTTTCGGGGTCGAGCCGGAACAGTTCGAGGAGTTCGGTCACCCGGTCGCGCATCCGCTGCTGCGACCAGCCGAGCAGCCGCGGCACGGTGGCGATGTTGTCCTCGACCCGCCAATGCGGGAAGAGGCCGGTCGACTGGATCGCATAGCCGATCCGGCGGCGTAATTCCTCCGGCGGTACGCGCCGAATGTCCTCGCCGCCGACCCGGATTTCGCCGGCGTCGAACGGGATCAGCCGATTGATCATCCGCAAGGTCGTCGACTTACCGCAACCGGAGGGGCCGAGCAGAACGCAGAGCGCACCGTCCGGGATCGTCAGCGACAGATCGTCGACCACGCGGCGGCCTTGATAGACCTTGGCAACGTGCTCGATTTCGATCATGGCCGGGTCCTGCGGGATGTCGTTGCGGCCAGCATCTGCAGCAGGAAGTCGGCCGCCAACGCCAACGCGATGGTCGGCAGCGCGCCGAGCAGGATCAGATCGCCGGCATATTGGCCGAGGCCCTGGAAGACGAAGGTGCCGAGCCCGCCGGCGCCGATCAGCGCGGCGACGACGGCAAGCCCGATCGCCTGCACCGTGATAATGCGCAGCCCGGCCAGCAGCACCGGGGCGGCGAGCGGCAGTTCGGCCTGCCAGAACAATTGCCGCGGGGTCATGCCCATCCCGCGGCCGGCGTCGATGACCGCGGCATCGACGCTGCCGAACGCCGCCACCGTCGATCGCACGACCGGCAGCAGCGCGTAAGTTATCAGCGCGATGATCGCCGGCGCCGGGCCGATGCCGCCGATCCCGAACGCGGCCAGCAATGGCGCCGCCGCTGCAAGCGCCGCCAGCGGCGCGAGCAGGAGGCCGAACAACGCGATCGAGGGGATCGTCTGCAGCAGGTTCAGGACCGCGAAGACCGGGCTCTGAAGACCTGGTCGACGCAGCGCCGCGACACCGAGCGGGAAGCCGACCAGCAGGGCGGGCCCGATTGCGGCGGCGACGAGCAGCGCATGGCGTCCGAGCGCGGCGGCGAATTCGGCGCGGCGGTTGCGGTATTCGAGCGCGAGCGACAAGGCATCGAACGCGCCCGCTTCGGCCATTCCGACACATGCCGCAGCCAGCGCCGCCACGACCGCGAGCTTCGCCGGTCCGCCAATTTCGACACGCTGCATCGCATCGATTAGGGCGAGCGCGCTCACCGCGAACAGGACCCAGAATCCGGCCCCCAGAGATACCCGCGCCAAGGCCGGGGTTCCGGCGGCAAGCTGTGCCGCCGCGCTGCCGGCTGCCGCGAGCGTCGTCAGCAGCAATGCGGCGGCGATCAGCGCGGCCGCCCAGTTCACGAGCCGCTGCGCCGTTACGAACACGCTGATGAGCAACAAGGCTGCCAATGCTGCGATCGCGACCACGAGGGCAGCGCCGCCAGCCTCCCACAACGTGACCGGCCGGCCGGATACGAGTCGGTTCGGCGCCAGCGTCACGAACCCGCAGCCGATCACCGCAGCCGCTCCGATTACCAGCAGGAGCAAGAGAACCGGATTGCGCAGCCTCAGACGAAGCAGAGATGCCCTTTCCGCGGTGTCGGCGACGGCGGCGGTCACGGCAGGAATTGCTTCCGGCGCAGATAATCGGTCGCGACGGACGCCGCCTCCTCGCCCTCGACCGCAATACGCTCGTTCAGCGATTGCAGCGTTTCGAGCGTCAGCGAGCCGAACACCGGGTCGAGTAGCTTGGCGATCTCCGGATGGGCGTTCAGCACTGCCTCCCGCAGGACCGGCGCCGGCGCGTACACGACCTGCGCACCCTTGTCGTCGCACAGCGCGCGCAATCCGAGCGCGGCGAGCGCCCCATCGGTGCCGTAGGCCATCGCCGCATTGACTCCGGAGGTGCCTTCGGCCGCCGCCCGCAGTGTCGCGGCGGTGTTGCCACCGGACAGCGTCAGCAGCTGGCGGGCGGCGAGCTGGAACCCGTAGGTCTCCTCGAAGGCCGGCAATGCCGACGGGTTCTCGACGAATTCGGCCGAGGCGGCGAGCTTGAACCGGCCGCCTTCGGCGAGATAGGTCGCGAGATCTTCGAGGCAGAAGCGGACCGGAAAGCCGGCGATATCTTTGCGCACCGCGACGACCCAGGTGTTGTTGGCAGGCGCCGGGTTGAGCCAGACCAGGTGGTTGTCTTGCGCATCGAGGGACCTGACGAGCTCATAGCCTTTGGCCGCGTCCTTCCACGCCGGGTCTTCCTCGCGATGGAAGAACTGGGCGCCGTTGCCGGTGTATTCGGGGTAGAGGTCGATCTGGCCGGCGAGCAGTGCGGCGCGGACAATATTGGTCGGGCCGAGTTGCAATCGCTGCTCGACGGCGATGCCGTTGGCCGACAGTATGGCCGCGATCATGTTGCCGAGCAGCGCGCCCTCGGTATCGATCTTCGACGCAATCACAATCGGCGCCGCTGCATTCGCCGGGATGATGGCGGACACACCTGCGATCAGGACGAGCGCGGTGACCAATTTTCTTGCAAGGGCGGACACGGCTCGCCTCGCACGGGTTGTATAGCGCGCAACTTTGCCGAAGGAGTCCCGGCGTGTCGATGCCGCGCCATTTAAGCTGCGGAAACCGTCTCTGGGTTTCGAGCCGCCATTTCGCGCCAGGCACCGCGAAGGGCGAGGGCAAACAGTGCAATCGTGACGATCGGGTATACCGGGATGTGCCAGGCCTCGCTGATCGTTCGTGCGGGAACAAGGGTGGCGAACAGCACCGCCAGCGCGACCTTGTGAGACTCGGAATCGGCGCGGATCAGCCAGGCGGCGGCGATAGTTCCGAGCATCAAATCGTAAAGCAGCGCCAATGGGACCGCGACCAGCGTCGCCGAGGCCAACATCGCGGCCCGGACGGGCAGGCTCAGACCGCGGTTCCAGGTGACGAAAACCGCGACCGCCGCGGCGACACCGGCGAGTGCCTGTACTGCATAGGCGAGATACAGCCCGCCACCGAGCAGGCGAACCGCGCCAAAGGCGCTGACGAAGCCGTCGAACAACACGCGGCCGGACTGGTACATTGCAGTGGAGCCGGCGGCCGTCGCGATGAAATCGCGCCAGGTGTCGAGGCCAAACAACGCCACGGACACCAGAACAAGCGCCGCAACCGACATCGCTGCTCCAGCGAAGGCGCGCCAATATCCGCCGGCGACGAGCGCAATTGGCACGAGCAATCCGAAATGCGGCTTGTAGCAGAGCACGCCAAACAGCAGACCGGCTACAAACGGCCGACGGTCCATCAACAACGTCGCGGCGCCGAACAGGCCGGCGGTCAGGAACGCGTTCTGGCCGAGCCCGGCGGTCCAGAACACCATCGGGAAGGCAAGCAGGACGAGCAGCGTCGTCGGGCTGTAATCCTGGACGATGCGACACGCAACCGCCAGGAACAGCGCCAGCGTTGCCACCTCGAACAGCAGAAACGCCGCGAGGTACGGCAGATACGCCAGCGCGGCGCACAGGACCAGAAAGACGGGCGGGTAGTTGAAGAAACGGTATTCAACGCCGGGGGCGGTTGCGGCCTCCTCGGCCGCCTGATGCGCCGCCTGATCGTACGCAAGCCGAGGGGTGCCGGCATCGGCGAGCCGGCCGGCAGCGTAGAAGCTGACGAAATCAGTCGTGACCGGCTGCTCGAGCGGCCCGAGTTCCCCATGAGTGCCGGCAATAACGAGTGCGAACAGAAGGAGCTGCACGCCAAGCAACAGCGCCGCGAGACGGCGGATGCGGCCACGGTCAAGCCAGTTGCCGAGTCGCGACCGTGTAACCCCGGCCGCCGCAGCCAGCGACATCCGCGCTCCGATATCCGCCTCGACCCGCATCGGCGCGGGTCTACCGGGTGCGATCTTAGGGAAGACTTAAAACCGAATCACTCATGCGTCGGCGAAGCGCACGACCGAAATCGGCGGCAGCCGCATCTCCGGCGCGGTCCAGCTTTCGCCGGCATCCTCCGAGATCCACAATCCGCCACTGGTCGAACCGAAGGCGAGCCGCTCGCCGGTCGAATCGACCGCCAGTGCATGCCGCCACACCAGATCGTAGGCGTGCCGCTGCGGCAGTCCGTTCCGCAGAACCTCGAAGCTTTCGCCGCCGTCGCGGGTGCGCGCGACCGCAATCTTGCCTTCCACGGCGACGCGACGCTCGTCCTTGATCGCCGGTACGAACCAAGCTGTCTTGGGGTCACGCGGGTGTGCTGCCACCGCGAAGCCGAACTTCGCCGGCCGGATCGCAGTCAGCTCGCGCCAATTGTGGCCGTGGTCCTCGGAGCGAAAGACGCCGTTGTGGTGCTGACACCAGACGATCTCGGGATGCCCCGGGCACTGTGCCAGCCGGTGAATGTCCTGGGCGATCGGCAGGCCCTTCAGGTCCGGCGGCATGTACTCGTTGTACATGCCCTCATTGATGATCCGCCACGAGCCGCCGCCATCGGTGCTGGCCCAGACGCCGGCGGTCGAGACGCCGACACGGATATCGTCGGGATTGCGTGGGTCGATCAGCACCGAAGAAATGCCGGGCTGCTCGCCGCCGGCGACGCCCTGCCACTGCCGGCGCTCCGGCATCCGCCACAGGCATTCGTTCAGGGACCAGGATTCGCCGGCATCGTCGGAGCGAAACAGCCCGCCGGGCATCGTCCCGGCCCACAATCGACCCGGCACGCCGCCGGGCTCGAGAACCCAAATTTTGCCGAGCGACCAGGGATGCGGGTCGTCGGCGGCCTCCTCCGGCTTCGGCGGAAATGCCGGCGCCGCTAGCTCACGCCAGGGCGCGCTCCTATCGCGGCGCCAAAGCTTGGCGCCGAAATGGCCGAGATCGAGCCCGGCATGGACGGTTTCGCCGCGCGCCAGAACCGCGGTGACCGGATCGCCGAGAAAGCTGACCTCTGCGATGTCCCAGCCGGCGCGGCCGGCGGCCAACTCGAACAGACCCTTGCGGGTACCGACATAAAGCCGTTCCGCCATCTGCTAACCTCCTTAGCCGCCGGTCAGCGCCTGCAAAACATAGATTTCGGCTTGCGGCGCCACCGGATCGCTGAGCCGCGTCCTGTCGCGCACCGGCTCGCCGTCGACATAGACCGCGACATGCCGCCGGAGCGCGCCCTGATCGTCGAGAACATAGCCCCGCAGCACCGGTCGATCGGCGAAGACGGCAGCCAGCGCCTCCCCGACGGTGGCGCCCTCGACGCGCATCGGTGGCGCGTCGAGGAAGCGCTGCAGCGCGCTGGTGAACGACACCTTCGGCATTGCGCCGCCGCCACGTTTTATTGCGCGACGTATACCATCCACGACACGCCGAACCGGTCGGCCACCATGCCGAAGGCTGGCGAGAAGAAGGTCTTGCCGAGCGGCATCTGCACCTGCCCGCCATCGGCTAGGGCATTGAAGACTCGCTCGGCCTCGGCCGGGTCCTTAGGTGTCAGCGACAACGAAATGCCCTGAAACTTCGGCTGCCCCTGACAGCTGCCGTCGGAGGCCAGCATCATGCTGTCGCCGATCCGCAATGCCGCGTGCATGATCTTGTCGGCGGGCGGGGTCGACATTCCTTCGGGGCAGGCCCCGGGAGGCGCATCCTTCCAGCGCATCATCATCTCGACCTTGGCGCCGAGCGTGCGGCCGTAGAACGCGACTGCTTCTTCACAGCGGCCGTCGAAGGACAAATAAGGCTGGATTTGCATAACCACTCCTACTGGTTCTGATGATGGCGAAAGGTGCTTATCGGTGCGTGCCGGACGATTTCTGTTGCCGGTCGCGCCAGGCCTGCTCTCGGGCCGCTTCTTCGGGCGGCAGGATGTCGGCCGGGAAATCGGAGACCTCGAAAATCTGCCGGATCTCGACGACGTCGCCGGGCTCGAACGGCGCACGGCAGGCCCAGTCGATCGCCTCCTGCCGGGAATTGACCTGGATGATCCAGAAGCCGGCGATCAGCTCGTTCGGTTTGGCGAAAGGTGGCTCAAGTACCTTAGAGCCGGAACCGGAATAGGCGATGCGCGCCCCCTTGGAGCTCGGCTGCAGCCCCTCGCCGGCGAGCATGATCCCGGCCTGCATCATCTCCTCGTTGAACCTGCCCATCGCCGCGATCAGCTCGCGGCCCGGCATGACACCGGCCTCGCTCTTGTCGTTGGCTCTCACTTGCAGCATGAAGCGCATCGCGTTTTCCGGAAGGTTTTGCTTGACTTATTTGGTTGATATCAACATAATCAGCACATGTCAACCGACGAACTTTTGCCCCACGAGGTCACCCGCAAGGTGCGCAACACCTGCCTCTGCCTGCATCTGCAGAGCGCGGCACGGTCCGTGGCGCGCCGCTTCGATGTCGCGCTGCGGCCGCTCGGCCTGACCAACGGCCAGTTCTCGCTGCTGATGTCGCTGAACCGGCCGGAGCCGGCGACGATCGGCAGCGTGGCGGCGCTGTTGGCGATGGACCGTACCACCCTGACCGCCGCGCTCAAGCCGCTGGAACGTCGCGGCCTCGTCCAGGTCGTCGTCGATCCGGCCGACCGGCGCAGCCGCCGGCTGAAGTTGACTCTTGCCGGCCATGCCGTGCTGATCGCGGCGCTGCCGGTCTGGCGGCGCGAGCACGCCGCGATCGACCGAGTGCTGGCCACCGATCCCGACCGCCTGCGCAGCGATTTGCGCGCGCTCGCGTAAAACACTGTCGCAAATCGCTTGCCCTGGCCGGCTCGCTCCCTTAGCGTGGGCGGCATGGCAACGACAGCCCGCCAGCACGCGCGATTTTGGTACCGCCGGTATAGGACGGCGGCCTAGGATCGCGCTTGCGCGTTTTACCCGAAGCCGCCCTGCCGAGGCGGCTTTCGTGTTTTTGTGGCTCGTGATCGAATGTCGCCGATGGTTAGAGCGGCCTCCAGCCCCGGAGGTGAGTGATGCCCGATAGTGCGCGTGAAATAGCAGCCGAAGCTTGGTCGCCGGACGGCTGGCGCCGCCGGCCGATCCGGCAGGTGCCTGGTTATGCCGATACGGCGGCGCTGACCTCGGTCGAGGAAACCTTGCACCGATTCCCGCCGCTGGTCTTCGCCGGTGAGGCGCGGCGGTTGAAGGCTCGGCTCGCCGACGTCGTCGCGGGCAAAGCCTTTCTGCTTCAGGGCGGCGATTGCGCCGAAAGCTTCGCCGAGTTCCACCCGAACAACATCCGCGACACCTTCAAGGTGCTGCTGCAGATGGCGGTGGTGCTGACTTTCGGCGCCGCCTGCCCGGTGGTGAAGCTCGGGCGGCTGGCCGGCCAGTTCGCCAAGCCGCGCTCGTCCGACACCGAATCGCAGAACGGGGTGACGCTGCCCTCGTATCGTGGCGACATCATCAACGGTCTCGATTTCGACCCGGCGGCACGCGAGCCCGACCCGCAGCGGATGATCCAGGCCTACAGTCAGTCGGCCGCGACCCTGAACCTGCTGCGCGCCTTCGCGCAGGGCGGCTACGCCGACCTGCACCGCGTTCATGCGTGGAACCAGGATTTTGTCGCGGACTCGCCACAGGGAGAGCGATACCGCGCGCTCGCTGACCGGCTGACCGAGACGCTCGATTTCATGGCCGCTTGCGGCCTCAATTCGGAGACGACGCCGCAGATCCGCGAGACCGAGTTCTACACCTCGCATGAGGCGCTGTTCCTGTCATATGAAGAGGCGCTGACCCGGGTCGATTCGACAACCGGCGATTGGTACGACTGCTCGGCGCATCTGGTCTGGCTCGGTGACCGCACCAAGCAACTCGATGGTGCCCATGTCGAGTTCCTGCGCGGCATCAAGAACCCGGTCGGCATGAAATGCGGCCCGACCACCGAGCCCGACGATCTGCTGCGGCTGATCGATCAGCTGAACCCGGAAAATGAGCCCGGCCGGCTGACCGTGATCACCCGCATGGGCGCCGACAAGGTCGGCGAGAAATTGCCGCGGGTGATCCGCGCGGTGAAACGCGAGGGGCGGCAGGTGCTGTGGTGCATCGACCCGATGCACGGCAACACCGTCAACACGTCGAGCGGTTACAAGACGAGGTACTTCGACCGCATCCTCGACGAGGTGCACCAGGCCTTCGCGATCCATCTGGCCGAGGGCAGCTATGCCGGCGGGGTGCATTTCGAGCTGACCGGCCAAAACGTCACCGAATGCGTCGGCGGCGCGCAGGAGATCAGCGAGGAGGCGTTGGCCGAGCTCTACCGCACCCATTGCGACCCGCGGCTCAATGCCAGCCAGGCGTTGGAACTCGCGTTTGAGCTGGCTGAGGCGCTGAAGCGGGAGCGGCAGGCGAATGGCCAGAGCAATCTCGCCGAGCGGGCGGTAAGCCCGGCGGCTGTCTGCTGAGGACCGGCGATGGCGGCCGACCTCGCGGCGCGCACCGACAGCTATTTCCTGAAATCGAAGGCGATCGTCGAGCGCTTCGGCGACCGCGCGGCGACCTACGCCGTATTCATGCGCCGGCCGGTGATCAGCGCGCCGCGGTTTGCCGTCGATTTCCTCGAGGGGACAGCGGCGGCGCGCGGCACCCACTTCGAGATCGAACTGAACTATCCCGAAGCGACCTGGGTCGGCGCCGGCGAGCCGATCCTTTACGTGACCGGACCGCTGCAGCATCTGGTCGATCTCGAGACCGTGCTGCTGCAGAAGCTCGGGCCCGCCTGCGTCGCCGCCTACAACGCCTCGGCGATGTGCACCGACCTGCCGAAGGTCGCGTTCCTGGCGATGGATGCGCGGCATTGCGCCGGCGCCGAGATGGCCGAGCTGATGGCCTATGCCGCCTCGGTCGGTTCGGTACACGCGAAACAGGTGGCCGGTGCGATCGGGTTCGTCGGCTGCGCCGCGGCGGCGACGGCGCGATTCTTCGGCCAGGACAAGGGCATGGGAACGATGCCGCACGCGCTGATCGGCTATGCCGGCTCGACTCTGCGCGCCGCCGAGATGTTTCACGAGACCTTTCCCGACGAGCCGCTGACCGTGCTGGTCGATTATTTCGGCCGCGAGACCAGCGACGCTGTCGAGGTTTGCCGCCGGTTTCCGAAGCTGGCCGCCGCCGGCCGCCTCGCCTTCCGGATGGATACGCCGGGCGGCCGCTATTGCGAGGGGCTCGACCCGGCCAAATCCTACGAGGTGCTGGAGCGACACGCGCCGCAATCGATCCGCGGCTACCGCACCGAAGCTGAATTGCGCTACCTCATCGGCACCGGCGTCACCGCCGCGGCGCTGTGGCATCTGCGGCAGGTGCTTGACGAGGCCGGTTTCCCCAAGGCGCGCATCGTTGCCAGCTCGGGCTTCGGCCCCGAGAAATGCCGCATCATGGCTGCCGCCGCGGCACCGATCGACATTATCGGCACCGGCTCGTATCTGCCGGAATTGTGGACCGAGACCTACGCCACCGCCGACATCGTTGCCTATGACGGCGAGCCGATGGTCAAGGCCGGCCGCGAATTCCTGCTACGCAGCAAGCGATAGCGCGCCCGGACAGGAATGGAAGAGCATCGCAACGATCTCGGCCAGCCTGTCGGCTTTCCGCTGCCCGGTTGGACGGAGCGGCCGCGGCCGTCGCGCACGCCGGTCGCCGGGCGATACTGCATGATCGAAGCGCTCGACCCCGATCGCCACGCGGCACAGCTGTTCGAGGCCAACAGCGACGACCGCGACGGGCGCAACTGGACCTACCTGCCCTACGGTCCGTTCGCGACCCTGGCGGCGTATCGGGAATGGGTTGACGCCGTGAGCCGTGTCGATGATCCGCTGTTCTACGCGATCGTCGATAATGCCAGCGGGCAGGCAGTCGGCGTTGCCTCGTTGATGCGGATCGATCCGAAACCCGGCGTCATCGAGGTCGGCGGCATCAACTACAGCCCGCGCTTGCAGCGCCGGCCGGCCGCGACCGAAGCGATGTACCTCTTGATGCGGCGGGTCTTCGACGAGCTCGGCTACCGCCGCTACGAGTGGAAATGCGATTCGCTGAACGCGCCGTCGCGCGCCGCCGCGGCGCGTCTCGGCTTCCAATACGAAGGGCTGTTCCGGCAGGCGACGGTATACAAGGGCCGGAACCGGGACACCGCCTGGTTCTCGATCCTCGACCGCGAATGGCCGGTGTTGCGCAACGCCTTCGAAGCCTGGCTGGACCCGGACAATTTCGACGCCGAGGGCCGGCAGCGAAATAGCCTCGCGAGATTTCACTCGACGGCATGACGGCAGCAAGACCGGTACCGTCGCTGGTGTTGCTTGCCGCGGTGACGGCGCTGGCGTTCTGTGCCCTGCACATGGTCGTGCCGGCATTGCCGCTGCTGGTCGGAGTGTTCGGCGACAGCCCGGCGCGGGTTCAGCTGATTCTCAGCCTTTATTTGGCCGGCATTGCGGCGGGGCAGCTGGTTTATGGGCCGCTGTCGGATCGCTTTGGCCGCCGTCCGGTGCTGATAGCTGGCCTGCTGATGTTCCTGTTGGGCACCGGGCTGTGCGGCCTCGCCACGCAGCTCAATGCGCTGATCCTTGGCCGCGTGCTCGAAGGGTTCGGCGCCTGCGCCGGGGTAGTGCTGGCCCGCGCGATCATCCGCGACGTCTACGAACGCGAGGCGGCGGCGCGTGGCCTGGCGCTGGTGATGATGGCAATGACCCTGGCGCCGGCGGTCTCGCCTGCGCTCGGCGCCCTGCTCGTGGAATGGATCGACTGGCGGGCGATTTTCGTGCTGCTCGGCGGCCTCGGCGCCATCGTCTTTGTCACGATCCTGCTTCGGCTCGGCGAGACCAACCGCGCACCGGCGCGGCTCGATCTCGTCGGCATGGCCGGCGCCTACGCGCTGCTGCTGCGCTCGCCGCGATTTGTCCCTTTTGCGCTGTGCAGCGCCTGCACCAGCGCCTCGTGGTTCACCTTCATCGCCAGCGCGCCGCATTTGCTCGCCGACATCCTCGGCGAGCCGCCGCGCACCTACGGGCTGATGATCCTGCTGCCGATGGCGACCTACATGCTCGGCAACGCCATCGCGGCGCGCTTCGCGCTGCGTTTCGGCAGTCTCAACCTGCTGGTCTGGGGACGAGCCTTAGCCTTCATCGGTGCAGCGGTGCTGACCGTTTGGTTTGCGGCACTCGGTGCCGGAACCTGGGCGCTGTTTCTGCCGGTTGCGTTCGCCGAGATTGGCGACGGGCTGACGCAACCGTCGGTCATGGCCGCGGCGCTCAGCATCGAGCCGCGGATCGCCGGCACCGCCTCCGGGCTGATGGGGTTTCTGCAAATGACGACCGCGGCGCTCGGCAGCTTTCTCGTCGCGCTGTTGCCGCAGAACAGTGCCTTCGGACCGGTCGCCGTCTTCAGCGGTCTGGTCGCGCTGTCGCTCGGCTTTGCCATCCTGGCCGTCCGGCGTCAGCCGGGTGGTGCGCCGGTGCCGGTCATCGGCGGCGCGAATTAGGAGCTGCGCACCGGGCCGCGCCGTACCAGAATGCTCGGGAAAGGCGGATTCGGGAGGGAATGGCGATGCTCGACGAAACGCACGATTCCGGGCGGCAGAGCTGGGTAGCCTCGGCCAATGGCCACGGCGAGTTCCCGCTGCAGAACCTGCCGCTCGGCGTCTTCACCCCGCCCGGCCGCACCGCGCCCGACGCGCATCCCCGCGGCGGCATCGCGATCGGCGAGATGATCTTCGACCTCAGGGCCGCGCTTGCCGCCGGCCTGTTCTCCGGCGAGGCTGCCACCGCGGCGGAGGCGGGGTCCGGCACCACCCTCAATTCGCTGATGGCGCTCGGCGCCGGTCCGCGGCGGGCACTGCGGCGTCGCGTCTTCGAATTGCTTACCGATGGCAGCCCCGACCGGGCGAAGGCCGAAACGGCATTGCACCGTGCCGCCGATTGCTGGCTGCACCTGCCGGCCGAAATTCACAACTTCACCGATTTCTTCGCCGGCATTCACCACGCCACCAATGGCGGGCGCCGGCGCGACCCAAACAACCCGCTGAACCCGAATTACAAATACGTGCCGGTCGCCTATCACAGCCGGGCGTCCTCGGTGCGCGAATCGGATGTGCCGGTACGCCGGCCGCAGGGGCAGCGGATGGAACCGGGCGCCGCAGAACCGAGCTTCGGGCCGTGCCGCAAGCTGGATTACGAGCTTGAACTGGCGGTCTGGATCGGCCCCGGCAATCGCCAGGGCGAGCCGGTGCCGATCGCCGCGGCCGGTGAGCACGTCTTCGGCCTCGGCCTCGTCAACGACTGGTCGGCACGCGACATTCAGTTCTGGGAGATGCCGCCCTTGGGCCCGTTCCTCGGCAAGAATTTCGGCAGCACGATCTCGCCCTGGATCGTCACCGCCGAAGCACTGGAGCCGTTCCGGGTGGCGCAGCCGCCGCGGCCCCACGGTGATCCGCGCCCGCTCGCCTATCTCTGGGGCGACGCCGACCAGAAGAGCGGCGCCTTCGACATCGAATTGGAGTCGTTCATCCTGACCGCCAGGATGCGCGAGCAAGGCCTGCCGCCGCACCGGATGTCACGCAGCAATACCACCGATCTCTATTGGACCGTGACGCAGATGGTGGCGCACCACACTTGCGGCGGCTGCAATCTGATGCCGGGCGACATCTTCGGCAGCGGCACGATCTCGGGGCCGACGCCGGAAGGCTACGGCAGCCTGATGGAGCTGAGCGCCGACGGGCAGCGCGCGACAAGCCTCGCATCGGGCGAGACCCGCACCTTCCTCGAAGACGGCGATGAGGTCGTCTTCCGCGCCCACGGCCGCAAACCGGGCTACGCGACAATCGGCTTCGGCGAGTGCCGCGCCCGGATCGCGTGAGACGATCCGCCCGGTCAATGGTCCGGATGTAGACGCGATCGCGGTCGATCAATACCGCGGCTATTGGTCAGCGGTGTCGGGGCCTCAATGACCAGCGCGGGCTCGCTGGCGCCGGCGCTTGGCCTTCAGCTTGGCACGCAAGCGGGCGGTCGGCGATGGCCGCTTCTGGTTTCTTTTCATAATCGTAAGGACCTTTTCAAAGAGGCAGCCGGGGGATCAGGCAGTCGCCCGATCCCCCATCTAAATGGCTCCCCGGGACGGATTCGAACCATCGACCCAGCGGTTAACAGCCGCTTGCTCTACCACTGAGCTACCGGGGATCAGAGGCCGCCCATCCTATCTGGGGACGAACGACGCCGCGACCCGCTGGAGGCCGGAAGCGGAATCGAACCGCTGTACACGGATTTGCAGTCCGTTGCATAGCCACTCTGCCATCCGGCCGGCAGCGGTGATATAGGCGGCCCGCCGGAGCACGGTCAAGCTTGGCCGGCCCCCGGCGGTTTCAGGACAGTCGCCGGCTTTCGATGCGATTTGCCGCTGCAACCGGCGGAAAAGGCCGGCCTTGCTGTTGCCGCATTGTACCGCGAACCATATATTTCCTAAATCAATCCGATTGCCGAAGGGTTTGCGAATGGCGCGCGTGACCGTCGAAGACTGCGTGTTGAAGGTGCCGAACCGGTTCGAGCTGGTGCTGCTCGCCGGCCAGCGCGCGCGGGAAATCACCGCCGGGGCGCCGCTCTCGGTCGACCGCGACGACGACAAGAACCCGGTCGTCGCGCTG
>DATARH010000223.1:0-19437 GCA_036264235.1 Allostellaceae bacterium | reverse complement strand
GTGAATGTGGCGGCTCTCGCGGATGAAAACGATGATGCCGAGCGTGCACAGCACGCCGATCGGCAGGTTGACGTAGAAGATCCAGCGCCAGCTGTAATCCTGGGTCAGCCAGCCGCCAAGCATCGGTCCCATGATCGGCCCGAGGATCGTGCCGGTGCCGAACACCGCCATCGCATGCCCATGCCGCTCCGGCGGGTTGATCTGCAGCAGCGTCGCTTGCGACAGCGGAATGAGGCCGGCGCCGCATACCCCTTGCAGCGTCCGGAACAGCACGAGCTCACTCAGGCTGGTCGCGGCGCCGCACAGCGCCGAAGCGATCGTGAACCCCGCCACCGAGGCGAGGAAAATGTATTTGATGCCGAAGCGGCCCGCCAGCCAGCCGGTCAGCGGCATCATGATCGCCGCCGCGACGATGTAGGAGGTCAGCACCCAGGCGATCTGGTCCTGCGAGGCCGACAGGCTGCCCTGGATGTGCGGCAGCGCGACATTGGCGATTGTGTTGTCGACGCCCTGCATGATGTTCGCCAGCATGATCGAGGCGGTGATCATGCCGCGGTTGGCGACCGGGACGTATGCTCCCTGGCCCCTCACCAGATGACTTTCTCAGGCCGCCTGCACCTGCTCGACTGTTGGGGCATCACCGGCAACGGTGGTGCGGCGCATATCGCGGACGAGCTTCTCGTCGAAGCGCCGCACCCGGTGCATGGTCTGGCGGTTGTCCCACATCACCAGATCGTATTGCTGCCATTTGTGGGTGTAGACGAATTGCGGCTGCGTCGCGTGCTCGATCAGATCGCGCAGCAGGGCGCGCGCTTCCGGCACCGGCCAGCCGACGATCGCACCGGCATGTGAGGCGAGGTAGAGCGACTTGCGTCCGGTCACCGGATGGGTGCGGACCAGGCGCTGCCGCACCGGCCGGAAGGTTGTCCGCTCTTCCGGCGTCACCTCGAAGCCGAGCTGCCCGCGCGAATACATCAGCGAATGCTCGCAGATGAGATCCTCGATCAGCGCCTTGGTCTCGCCGTCGAGCGCGTCATAAGCGGCGCGCATGTCAGCGAATTCGGTATTGCCGGCGTTCTCGACGACGATGCGGCCTGACAGGATCGAAAATTTCGCCGGGATCGCCCGAAACGAGCTGTCGGAATGCCATAGCTGGTTGCCGAGATTGAACAAACGGCGGCGGTCGTCGCGCGGCAGCGGCTTGTGGTCATGGCCGAGATTCGACACATCGTTCATCAGCGGGTCGAGCCGCTTTTGCTCCGGCCGAGTCACATTGCCGCCGGCCGAATTCTCGATCTCGCCGAAGTTGCGGCTGAACGCGATCTGCTGCTCGTCCGAAATATTCTGGCCGTGAAACACTAGAACCGCATAGCGGTCCATTCCAGCCTCGATCGCCGCGGCCTCTTCGTGGGACAAAGGCCGGCGCAGATCGACCCCCGAGACCTCGCCGACGAAGACGGGATGAATTTGGCGGATCGAGACGGCCATCGGGATTACCTGGCGCTTACCTGAACATTTCTTGGGCAACAGGATACGCCTTCGTAAAAAAACTGTCATTCGGCCGGGCTGCGGACATGCCAGGAATGCGGTGGTGGGCGGAGCCGCCACTGCTTGTCAGCGCGTTGCCGCCTCCTCTAGCATCGCCGCGAAACGCGCGAGGCAAATGCGAGGATGAAAGCGATGGCAAAGGTTCTGGTGATCCACGGCGCCGGCATGAACATGCGCGGCAAGGTCCAGACCGAAATCTTCGGACCGATGACCCTGCCGGAATATGACGAGCGCATTCGGGAATATGCCGCCGAGCTCGGCCTGGAGGTCGAGATCTTCCACTCGAATATCGAGGGCGAGATCGTCAACAAGATCTATCAGGCGAGCGACGGCGGGGTCGCGGCGGCGATCTTCAACCCGGCCGCCTTCGGCAGCGGCTATCCGGCGCTTGTCGCGGCGCTGTCGCAGGTCAAGTTTCCGACCATCGAGGTCCACATCTCGAACCCGATCCGGCGCGGCCCTGCCTCGCAGACAGCCGCCGTCAGCCAGGGCGTCGTCGCCGGCTTCGGCATCGCCGGCTACGCGCTCGCCCTGCGCGGCATCCGCGACCTGCTCGCAGCCAAGTAGTCTGGCACCACCGTCCATTCCGGCGGCGATGCCGAACCCCCTGCGCTGCGAGTAGCGGGTTTTGCCCGATCAGTTCTGGTGTGAGCTGCGCGAGCGCCGCGCCAGATCGTCGGCCTCGGTGTCGAGGTCGTCGGCAAGAACCCGCAGGTCTTGCGCGATTTCCGGCGCTGATGAAGCTAGTTCTCGCAATCGTCCAGCAGCATTGCGAAGAAATTCTATCATGTCTTCCATAGTACAGAGGTCAACACGATAGGTTTAAGAGGGGTTTCGTTCTAAGCTCGATTTTATCGGGATTTTTGCTCTTCTGCATCAGCCCGGGCCTCTAGCTCACGGGCTAGGTCGTTGAGTTTAATGGTGACTTCGCGGTCGTTGACCTGGCGGGCCAATCGGCGGCAGCGTTCGGCGTTGTCACGCAGCCGTTCCGCGGCTGCTGCTTCTTTGTCCACGCTCATTTGAACGATCGCTCTACCCGGGCGCTTCGGCTCACGCCGCGCATCGACCCGTCCATAGGCGAACACGCCAAAAAGGAGAGCGTTCGCCCCTGTCACACAATCACACGGAATGCCACCGATCGCGCGCCGCTTTTACGGACCGGTCAACAAATCGCCGATTCGTTCCGCCGCCTTGAGACCGTGCCCAGTCAGCACAACCACTATCGTCTCTTCGGGTGTGATCGTGTTTCCCGCCAAGAGCTGGGTTAGGGCTGCTGCCGCCGTTGCCGCGGTCGGCTCGACAAACAATCCCAGCCGCCCGAGCGCGGCCAGCGCCGGCGCGATCGCCTCCTCCGCTACCGCGACGACACCTCCCCCGGATCGTTGCAGCGCCGCCAGCACCTCGGCGGTACGCACCGGCTTCACGGTGGCGATGCCGTCGGCGACGGTCGGCTGCGGCGCGAACGGCACATAGTCCGGCGCGCCGGCATCCCAGGCTGTCGCAAAGGCCGCGCAATTTGCCGCCTGCACCGCAAAGAGCCGCGGCCGGGTGGTGATTTCGCCGCTTCGCTGCAATTCGTCGAAACCGCGTTCCAGGCCGAGAATGTTGCTGCCGTAACCGGTCGGCACCAGGACGTTGTCGGGCACGCGGAAACCAAGCTGCTCCCACAATTCGAAGGCGAGTGTCTTGGTGCCTTCGATAAAGAACGGCTGCCAATTGTGGCTGGCGTAGAAGCTCTCGCCCGATTCGGCGGCGGCCAGCGCCGCCTCGGTCACCGCCTGGCGGGTGCCCGGGATGCTGCGGACCTCGGCGCCGGATGCGGCGATCTGCACGACCTTGGCGCGCGGCGCCGCCGCCGGCACATAGATGCGGCACGGCAGGCCGGCCGCGGCGGCGTAGGTCGCGATCGACGAGCCGGCGTTGCCCGACGAGTCTTCGTGGATGCGCCCAACCCCGACCGCGAGCAAATGGTTCAGCATCAGCGCCGTGCCGCGGTCCTTGAATGAACCCGTTGGCATCTGCGACTCGAGCTTGAACAGCACCGGCGCGCCGTGCCACTGGCGCTCGACCAGCGGCGTCCAGCCCTCGCCCAATGTGACCCGCGGCGGCGTTGCAACCGCCAACGCCGCCCGGTACCGCCACAGCGATGTGTCGGAGCTGGCGATGTCGGTACGCGAGAGCCCCTGTCCCGGTCCCAGATTCAAATGACCGCCGCAATTGCAGCGCCACATCGGCCGGTCTGCCGCATGCTGCGCGCCGCAAGTGGGACAATGATAGATCGCCGCTTCAGACATGCCGGCACCTACTCGGCCATTCCGGCGAATGCTATGACCATGCATTTCCCATCGCACAGGACCGCCGCCGGATGCCGCAGGAACTCAATCCCTCCAAGCTGGTCGGCGGCTCGCTCGAGGACCGCCAGCGCGTGCTGGAACGCATGCACGAATATCTCGAAATCAATGCGCGTTTCGACTGGGAGCCGTTGCAGGACCTCTGGAGCGGCGCGCCGGAAGCCGTGTTCTTCAATCTCAACGGCCATACCTATAACGGCCGCGAGCATTGGACGCGGCTCTGGCAGTTCTATCAGAACAACGTCAAGAGCAGCTACTGGACGCCGTTCGATATCGGTGGGGTCGTCAACGAAAGCTTGGCCGTTGTCTGGTGCGAGCGGCACACCCGATCCGAATGGGTCGGCCAGGAGCCGCCGCCGGCGGCGCGGCGTTACGGAACGGAATTCATCTCGCGCTCGACAATGGTGTTCCGCAAGGAAGACGGTGACTGGCGCGGCGTCCATGTGCATTTTTCCGAGGCGAGCACGGCGCCGCGGCCGGGCGGCGTATGAGCAATTTGCCGCGCATCGGTGTGCGCCTGCATCAGGGGCTCACCCCGCGCGAGTGCGTTGTGCTGGCGCAAGCGGCCGAGGCGGCCGGTTTCGCCTCGGTCTGGTTCGCCGAGAACCCGTTCGATCGCGGCGTGCTGCCGGCGGTCTCGGCCTGCGCCGCTGTGACCGAGCGCATCGGCATCGGGGTCGGCATCGTGTCTCCATACACGCATCACCCAGCCCAGATCGCGATGGAGTTCGGCGCGCTCGATGAGCTCGCGAACGGACGCATGCTGCTCGGCATTGGCTCGGGCATCGGTGTGCGGATCGAAAGGCTGGGCTTCGCGTACCGCCCGCTCGCCTCGCTGGAAGACGCGGTGCACATCGTCCGCGGCTTGTTGCGCGGCGACGAGGTCACCTATCGCGGCCGCGTCTTCTCGGCCGACCGCGCCAAGCTCGGCTTCCGCCCGCCGCGCCCCGAGATGCCGATCTACCTTGCCTCGATGGGCGATAAGAGCCTCGCCCTCTGCGGCCGGATCGGCGACGGGCTGATCGTCTCCAACATGTGCCCGCCCGGCTATACCGAGCGTGCCGTCGCGATCGTTGGCGACAGCGCGACGGCGGCCGGTCGGCCGATGCCGCGCGTCGTCCAATACGTGCCCTGCGTTGTCCGGCCGGATCGTGCCGAGGCCCGCCGGGCCGCCCTGGCTGCGATCGCCGATATGCTGGCGAGGTTCTGGCCGACGGAGCGCGCCTGGCCGCCGTTGCGCGACACGATCTTGCGCCACAGCGGCATTCCAAAGCCCGAATTCGTCGCCGCGCTCGACCGTTTGCGCCACGGCGACCCGGCCGAGGCTGCGCTCGACGAGCGCTTCCTTGCCGCCTTCGCGGTTGCCGGCACGGCCGCAGATTGCCTCGCCCGGGCCGCAAACTATCGCACCGCCGGTGTCGACGAATTGGTCCTGACGTTTGCCGGACCCCAACCCGCCGCAGACATGGCCTACCTCGGCGCCGCGATCCGGACCGCCCTCTGAACCTCGCGCGCCGTGCCCTCGTTGACAGGGAAAGTGTGTCGGCTCTTCGAGAGGTTCGCGGCATGGCCGAAGCAACGCGTTGCACGCCGCGGACGGCTCGGTTCGGCTAACACCGTACCTCTTTATCTCGCGGCCGGTTTAGCGTCCGCTCCTCCCAGGAGGACGCGATGGCGCAAATCGCCGAACCGACACCGCTGGCCCAGCCTTTCTCGCCCTGGCGGGGCACTGCCGCGGCGCTTTCGGCGAATTTTGTCGGGATCGGGCTGGCGCGCTTCGGCTATACGCCGCTGATCCCGGCCTTGATCGCTGCCGGATGGTTTGCGCCGTCCGCCGCGGTGTATCTCGGCGCCGCCAATCTGGCGGGCTATTTGGCCGGAGCGCTGTTGGCCCGTGCGATTGCGGCGCGGGTGGGTGTAGCGGCGACCCTGCGTCTCGCCATGCTGCTGACTGCGGCCAGCCTGTTCGCCTGCGCCTTTCCGCTCGGCTTTGGTTGGTTCTTTTTCTGGCGCTTCGTCTCGGGCGGCACCGGCGGGATCCTGATGGCGCTCGCCGCCCCGAGTGTGATGCCGCACATCGCGCCCGGGCGGCGCGGGCTAGCGGGCGGCGCGATCTTCACCGGCGTCGGGCTGGGCATCGCCGCCTCCGGCACCGTGGTGCCGTTGCTGATCGGCTGGGGATTGCCGGAAACCTGGTTCGGCTTAGGCACGATCGCGCTGGTTTTGACCGCGTTCGCCTGGCGTGGCTGGCCGCAATCGGAGCCGGCGATCGGCGAGACGCCGCCGGCTCGGCCTGCAGCATCGGCCGCCGCATTGCGTGCGCTTTACGTAGAGTATGCGCTGAACGCGGTCGGGCTGGTGCCGCACATGGTGTTTCTGGTCGATTTCATCGCCCGCGGGCTCGGTCGAGGACTGCACGCAGCGTCGCTGTATTGGGTATTATTCGGGGCAGGCGCACTTGTCGGGCCGCTGGTCGGCGGATATGTCGGCGACCGCATCGGTTTCCGGGTGACGCTGCGTCTCGCATACATCATGCAGATGCTGTGCATCGGCTTGCCGTTCGTTACCGTCTCGCCCGCCGGGCTGGCGCTCTCCAGCTTTGTCGTCGGCGCCTTCGTGCCGGGGATCGTCGCGATCATGATCGGCCGCACGCGCGAACTACTTCCGGGCGACCCGGCGGCGCAGACAGCCGCCTGGGGTCTCTGCACGACCGCATTTGCAATCGGCCAAGCCATCGCCGGCTATGGCTTCTCCTACGTCTTCTCGCGCAGCGCCGGCGGCTACAGCGTGCTGTTCCTGCTCGGTGGGGCGGCATTGCTGCTGGCATTGCTGATCGACCTAGCCTTCAGCCCGCGCCGCCGCATGAGCGGAGCCGGCGTCTAGGCGGCGCGCGCTTTTCGGCCGCGCCCGAGCGCGGCGATGATCATTTCCGTATCCATCACGTCGCCGAAGACATTGTAGAACGCGGCCAGCGAGGCGTCATGCTCGGCCTGGCTCAGCGCGGCGTTACCGTCGCTGACCATGATCGTGCGGAAATTGGTCATCATCGCGTCGCGCGCCGAGCTTTCGCAGCACACATTCGTGACGGTGCCGGTGATCAGCACGGTATCGAAGCCGCGGGCGCGCAGGCGCTGCGGCAATTCGGACATTCCCGGCAGGAATGCGCTGAAGCGGTATTTCTTGACGATCTCGTCCTCCGGCCGGACATCGAGATCGGGCCACAGTTCGTGTCCGAAGGTACCCTCGGACATCGCCGAGATGCGCTTCTCGCGAGCCGCCGGGGTCGCGGTGTCGTGCATCACCGACCATTCGGTCAGGCAGCGCTCGTCATGCGTGTTCTTGATCCAGAACACGCCGCCGCCGGTCTCGCGCACGGCCGCAGCCAAACGGTTCACCGCCGGCACGATGCCGATCGCAGCCGGCACCGGGGCGAAGCCGACTGCCTCGTTCATGAAACCCTGCTGCAGGTCGATCACCACCAGCGCGGTTCGCACCGGATCGAGCTCCGCGAAGCAATGCTCCGAACCGCGCTTGGCGACGACGCGGCGGATGATGTCGTCGGGAATGGTGGTGCCGTTGAGCTTCATCGAACCCTCCAGTGATTACCAAGCCGCATCCAGCAATTCCCGGACCACCGCCGGCCCGTCGATCTTGCGCGGGTTCGTGTGGATCCAGCGGTCGTGCATCGACAATTCGGCGATGCGGTCGAGCTGCTCCGGCTTGACCCCGACATCGCGCAGCCGCGACGGCAGCCCAAGCCCATCGATCAGCCCGGCGACGACATCGGCCGCCGGGTCGCCGGGCCGGCCCAATGCGTCGCTGACGCGCGCCTGACGCTCGGCGTTGACCGAGTGATTGAAGCGCAGCACATGCGGCAGCATCACGCACGAGGTATAGCCGTGCGGCACGTCGGCCGTGCCGCCAAGGACATGGCCGATGCCGTGGCTGGCGCCCTTCGGCACGCCGGTCTGCGAGCCGATCATCGACAGCCAGGCGCCGTGCTGGCATTCGAGGCGCGCGTCGAGGTCGAGCGGGTCGAACTTGACCCCGAGCAGTCCGTGCCCGAGCAGCCGCAGCGCCTGGTACGATCCGGCCTCCGAAATCGGCTGGCAAAGCGGCGAGCAGATATCTTCGACCGCATGATCGACGGCGCGAATGCCGGTAGAGAGGAACAGCCATTCCGGCGTGTGCAAGGTCGCCCGCGGATCGAGCAAGACCGATTTCGGCATCATCAGCCGGTGGCTGAAGCTTTCCTTTACGTGCCGCACGGCATCGGTGCAGCCGGCCGAGGCGGTATATTCACCGGCCGACAGCGTTGTCGGGATCGCGACAGTGCGCAGCGCCGGCGGTTTCACCTCCGGCCGGACAATCTTGCCGTCGGCCGCCACCTGGGCTCGGTAGGCATCGAGCTGCGCCGGCTCACTGACGTCGTTGCCGAGGCACAGCGCCACCATCTTCGCAGCATCGGTGACGGAGCCGCCACCGAGCGTAACGATCAAATCGGCGCCGGCCGCGCGTGCGGCGTTTGCCACTGCGACGCAATCATGGCGCGGCGTGTGGGCGCCGATCCCGGCATGCACGCCGGCCAGCCGGTTGCCGAGCCCACGCCGGACCTGGTCGACCATATCGGTCTCGCGGGCGATCGTGCCGCTAGCCAGCAGGAACGCCGCATGTGCGCCGGTCTCCTCGACCGCCTCCTTCAGCATCTCGGCGAAAGGCCGGCCGAACACGACGGTGTCCATCGCCGGAAACCGGTAGGCACCCGTCTGCATCCGCTCCTCCCGATGGGCTCGCTGCCACCCCAATGCTGCGCTCGCTGGCCGCAGCGGTTCAAGCTGTTTGCGGGACATGCCGTCGCTCGGACCGGTGAGGCGAGGCACTACGCCCGGTTGATTGGCGACGGCGCCATTCCATCGGGCATCGACCGGCGCATCGGACCGCACTGCCGCCGGTGTTTGCCTCGGCAGTCAGACGCGGTGAACTCCGATGCCTCAGTTTCGTATCCACACACCGGCAGCGGCGGGCGCCGCACTGCCGCTCGCATTGGGCCTCCTGCTCGCGGCGCCGCAGGCCGCCAGCGCGCAAAGCTTCAATTGCCGTTTTGCGCATTACACCGACGAGGCGGCGATCTGTCAGGATCCCGCCCTCGGCCGGCTCGATAACCAGCTAAACTCGACCTATAACGGTGTGTACCGGCGGCTGCCACCCGAGGCGCAGCGCCGCCTCGACCGGGACGAGGATTCCTGGGTCGCCCAGCGGCGCCAATGCGGCGCCGATCCGGCTTGCATTACGCAGGCCTACCATCATCGGATGCGTCAGCTCGACAGCGAGATCGGCAGCTTGCAGCAAGCGCCCCTGCGCAACCCGCCGGGTGGCTTTCCCCCGCCGCCGCCGTTCCGGGCGTTTGGCGGCCCGCCAGTTGCGACCGCTCCCGGCTTCGCGTCGCCACCGCCCTTTGCTCCGCCCCGGCAGCCCGCCGAAACGGTCGAAGAACGGAGCACCCAACCCGCACCTCAGATCGAGCGGCGACAATCGACCGAAACGATCGAACAGCGCGGCACCCAACCGCCTCAGCCGGAGCGGCGGCAATCGACCGAAATCATCGAACAGCGCGATACGTCGGCGCCGCAGATCGAACGCCGGCAATCGACGCAAACCAAGGAGGAGCGCGATACGCGCACGCCGCCGACCGAGCGCCGGCAGCCGGGCGAAAGTGTCGAGCAGCGGGACAATCGCGCCGCCCCGACCGGGCGTGCCTTCGAGGGCAGCACCGAAGCGCCGACTCAGACGACCACAACGACAACCGAGACCCGTACTGCGCCCGAGCAGGCCGGCTCGGAACCGTCGGAACCGTCCGCCAAGCACAAATCCTCGAAGCGGACAAAAACCAGCCGGTCAAGCAAGCCGGCACACGAGACGGTCAGCGAGAGCCCTGCCGACCAAAACACCCCGGCCAAGCCGGCGCCGGAGAGCGCGGCGGCATCGAGCTCGCGCAAAGACACGCACGCGACGGCGACACCGCCGCAACCGGCGGAGCCGCATTCCGGGTCGAGTCAGGAGCCAGCGTCGAAACCCGCCGCTCCGGCGAAAGCCGCACCGCCGCCGGCGCATGACCAGAAGCGCGAGGCGGCCGCTGCGCCCGCGGAGCCGAAGCCATCGTCCGGATCGAGCGAAGCGCCGGCGAAACCGGCGATCCGTTGGGTCGATCCGCCGCCTTCGAAGTAATCAGCGGGCGAGATAGCCGCCATCGACCGGCAAGGTCACGCCGGTGATGTAGCCGGCCATATCCGAGGCGAGGAACACCGCCGGCCCGGCAATGTCGGCCGGCGTTCCGATCCGGCCGAGCGGGATCCGGCCGGTGAAATTCGCCATGTACTCGGCATTGCCACGCGCGTCCGCATTGAGCGGCGTTTCTGTGAATCCCGGCCCGATCGCATTGACCCGGATGCCGAGCGGCGACAATTCGATCGCCAACGCTTGGGTCAATGCCCTCACCCCGCCTTTCGAGGTCGTGTACGCCGCCGAATTCGGCAGCGCCACAAACGACTGGATCGATCCGATATTCACGATCGCGCCCTTCGTCTCGCGCAACTGGTCGAGAAAAGCGGTGACCATGTTGTAGGGGCCGTTGAGATTGACCGCGAGTGTGTCATCCCAATCGCGGCGGGTGTTCGCGTCGGTGACCTTGCCGCGCCGAATGATCCCGGCGTTGTTCACCAGGATTCCGATCGCGCCGACCTCACGCCGCACCGTCGCGGCGAGCCCGTCGCAGGCTTCGCGGTTGCTGACGTCGCAGGCGTAGCTCGCCGCGTTGTTCCCGCTCGCCTTGGCGGTACGCGCAGCGGTGCCGATGTTGATGTCAACGGCGACAACACGTGCCCCCGCCTTCGCCATCGCGGCGGCGATCGCTTCACCGATGCCGGACCCCGCCCCGGTGACGAGTGCGATTTTCCCGTCGAGCAGACCAGGCATGCTTCACCTCATAAAAAGCCCTCTCCCCACAAGGAGGGGAGAGGGCTGGGTGAGGGGCGGCTGAACTAAACCGCCGCCTGCTGCGCCCGTAAGGCCCGCCGCTTGGCGATCGTCGGCGCCTTTGGCGCCTTCAAGGGATCGGTTTGGCGCCCGCTCGGGCCGACCGTGTCGGGCAGGCTGTAGACCCAGCTGTCGCCGCCCCAGATGTAGTTGCGGTTGGTCTGGGCCGGGTTGCGGTTGACCAGCGGCCGCGCATAGAGCGGGTGCGTCATGCTGCGCACTTCATGCTCGATCGTGAACAGCACCTTGCCGGTACTGGCAGCGGTCGCTTTCCTCCGTGATCAGGTCGAGCTTGGCCAGCTTGTCGTGCGGCCCGCCGAAATCCTCGACGTAGACTTGGAGATGGTGGCCGTCGAACGGCTTCAGCTTCTTGTCGGTCTCGCGGAAGATCAGACACTGCTTGACGCCGACCGTCACATAGGCCGCCTTGCCCTCGCCGTTGCCCTTAACCTCGGCCTTGGCGCCGAGGATTTCGCGATAGAAGCGGCAGATGCCGGTCGCCGTGTCGGGCGGCACCGTGAACTCGACAAACGGGACACCGAGGTTGATCTTGCCGAAGCGCTCCGGGTCCGGCTCATAGAAACGGAACTTGTTGCCCCACGGGCAGGTCGCCCGCACGTGGTCGTTGTGCTCCTTGAATTTGAACTTGGTGTCCTTGAGGTTGCTCTTGACCCCCTGTAACCGGTTCAGCAACTGCTCGCGATCCGGCGTCACGATACCGATATGGCCGCGGAACACCAGGGGCTCGCCGGTCGGCATGTGGATCTGGCTCTTGCCGATATTGACCCACATGTTGTTGGTGCCGGGGAACAGATACGGGTCGCGGGTGAAGCCGCAGCCGGTCAGATAAAAATCGCTCGCCAGTCCCTGGTTCGGGATCTCGACGTTCAGATGCTCGAGAAAGGTGACGTTGCCAAGGCTTTCGGCGTCGCGGTTGAACGGGTTTTCCATGGGGCTTTCCTCCAAGATTCCAACAGCGTACCGCGTGTGACCCACGCAGTGGAAGGGTTGCTCGCATCAGAACAGGTTTTCGAACCTCTCGTCTACCGGAACGCGATAGCCGTCGGCGAGCCGATTTGTCTCGTTGGCCATGCCGACGATCGCGATCAATTCGCCAAGCATCTCCTTGCTCATTCCCTGCCGCTTGGCTGCCGCCCCATGCGAGGCCGTGCAGTAGGCACAACCGTTGGTTATGCTGACCGCGAGGTAGATAAGTTCTTTCGTCAGAGGGTCCAGAGTCCCCGGACCCATCACTTGCTTGAGGCTCTCCCAGGTTCGCCGCAAACTCGCAGGGTCGTTTGCCAGCGCCCGCCAGAAATTGTTGATGAAGTCGGTGTTGCGGGCCGCGCGGATGTCGTCGAAGACGGCGCGTACCTCGGGGTTCGCGTCGCGGTCCTCGATCAGGGGAACCAGCGCCATAACACCTCTCTCGACCTCACTTCGCGGCGTCGATCCTAGCGCTGGCCCGCCGCAATTCGCCGCTGAGCCGGCCGGCCAGAAACAGCGCCAGCATACGGAAATCGCCGGCCAGCGACCAGATCGGATGGGCAAAGGTTGCCGGCCGGTTGCGCTCGAAGACGAGGTGTCCCAGCCAGGCCGGCGCATAGCCGATGACCGGCGCCGCGACCAGCCACCGCCAGTCCCACATCAGCAGGCCGAGCGCGGCCGCGGCCAGGGCGCCGATTGTGCCAGTATAATGCAGCGCGCGATTCCGCGGATCGGCATGTGCGGCGAGATAGACCGCCCAGAATTCCGGGTATCTCATCGCGAGGCGATCCGGCAGGCTACCGGCCGCTTGTAAAGCGCCGGTCGGCAGCGTAAGTCAGCAGGCAATCCACAACTCCGACGCCCATCTCCGTCTCTCGGGGCGGCGTCCTCAGGGAGTTTCGCAATGGGCTTCAAGGTAGCGGTGGTCGGCGCGACCGGCAATGTCGGACGCGAGCTCCTGACCACCCTCGCCGAGCGCGAGTTTCCGGCCGACGATGTCGTCGCGCTGGCCTCGTCGCGCTCGATCGGGTCGCAGGTGTCGTTTGGCGAGGACGACGTCCTCGATGTCCAGAGCCTCGACAATTTCGATTTTCGCGGCACCGACATCGTGCTGTCGTCGCCGGGCTCGAAAGTGTCGGCCGGTTTCGCACCGCGCGCCGCCAAGGCTGGCGCGGTCGTGATCGACAACACCTCGCAATTCCGCATGGACCCGGACGTGCCGCTGGTCGTGCCCGAGGTCAATCCGCAGGCAATCGCGCAGTTTCAGAAGCGCGGCATCATCGCCAACCCGAACTGCTCGACAATCCAGATGGTCGTCGCGCTGAAGCCGCTGCACGATCTCGCCCGCATCAAGCGGGTCGTCGTTGCCACCTACCAGTCGGTCTCCGGCGCCGGGCGGGCGGCGATGGATGAATTGTTCAGCCAGACGCGGTCGGTCTATGTCGCCGACCCGATCAAGCCCGAACTCTTGACCAAGCAGATCGCGTTCAACGTGATCCCGCATATCGACATCTTCATGGACGATGGCGCCACCAAGGAAGAATGGAAGATGGCGGTCGAGACCCGGAAAATCCTCGACCCCGATATCGCGGTCACCGCGACCTGCGTTCGCGTGCCGGTCTTCATTGGCCATGCCGAGGCCGTCAATGTCGAGTTTGAGCGGCCGATCAGCGAGGCCGCGGCGCGCCAGGCGCTGCGGTCGGCGCCTGGCATTACCGTGGTGGATCATCGCGCCGATGAGGGCTATGTGACCCCCGTCGAGTCGGCCGGCGAAGACGCGGTCTATGTCAGTCGCATCCGCCGCGACCCGACCGTGCCGCACGGGCTCAACCTGTGGGTCGTCGCCGACAATCTGCGCAAGGGCGCGGCGCTCAACGCGGTGCAGATCGCCGAACTCCTGATCGAAAAGCACCTCGGCAAAAAGCGCACGCCGACACGATCGAACGTGGAGCGCCTGCGCACGCCGGACCGGGTCATCCACTGATCCTCGCGCGGAGTTCGGTCGGCCGATGTCGGATCGGCCGCAGCCACGGAAGCCGCTCCGGGGCGTTGACGGGCTGATGCGAACCGCCTGCCGCTGCCGATGAACGACATCCCGCCCGCCGATACGAAATCGCCGGCCGAGGTGCGGCAGGAGACCGGCGCGGCCAGTATCGTGACGACCGCGCGGATCACCGGGCAGCGTCTGCCGCCGGCCGGCGACACGTTCCTCGGCCGCCGGATCACGCCGCTGACCCGCCGGCGGATCGAAAACTTCAAAGCCAACCGGCGCGGCTTCTGGTCCCTTTGGATTTTCCTGGCGCTGTTCGGCGCGACCCTGTTCGCCGAGTTCATCGCCAACGATCGGCCGCTGCTGGTCCGGTACGACGGCGCCTACTACGTGCCGGTCTTCCGCGACTATCCGGAGACGACCTTCGGCGGTTTCCTGCCGAGCGCCGCCGATTTCAGCGATCCCGCGGTGATCCAGCTGGTCCAGGAGAAGGGCTGGATCGTTTGGCCCATGATCCCGTTCAGCTACCGCACGATCACCACCGCCCCCGGTCCCTACCCGGCAGCCCCCTCGCGCATCGATTGGCTTGGCACCGACGACCAGGGGCGCGACGTGCTGGCGCGGTTGATCTACGGCTTTCGCATCTCGGTGCTGTTCGGTCTCGCCTTGACGCTGTTCTCGTCGATCGTCGGCGTCGCCGCCGGCGCGGTGCAGGGCTATTTCGGCGGCCTCGTCGATCTCGGCTTCCAGCGCTTCATCGAGATCTGGGACGGGCTGCCGGTCCTCTACCTGCTGATCATCCTCGCCACCTTTGTCGAGCCAAATTTCTGGTGGCTTCTGGGGTTGATGCTGCTGTTCTCCTGGACCAGCCTCGTCGCGGTCGTGCGCGCCGAGTTTCTGCGCGCGCGCAATTTCGATTATGTGCGTGCCGCCCGCGCGCTTGGTGTCGGTGATGCGATGATCATCTGGCGCCACGTTCTGCCGAACGCGACGGTGGCGACGATTACCTTCCTGCCGTTCATCCTCAACGGCTCGATCACGACGCTGACCTCGCTCGATTTCCTCGGCTTCGGCTTACCGCCGGGCTCGCCCTCGCTCGGCGAGCTCCTGGCCCAGGGCAAGGCCAATCTGCAGGCGCCGTGGCTCGGCATCACCGCCTTCGCCACCCTCGCGCTGATGCTCAGCCTGCTGATTTTTGTCGGCGAGGCGGTGCGCGATGCGTTTGACCCGCGCAAGGCTCAGTTGTGAGCCTGCTCGAGGTCAAGGATCTGAGCGTCACCTTTGGCGGCTGGCGTGGCGCCGCGCCGGTGCATGCGGTGAAACGCGTGTCGTTTTCCCTCGATCGCGGCGAGACCGTCGCGCTGGTCGGCGAGAGCGGGTCCGGCAAATCGGTAACCGCATTGTCAGTGCTGCAGCTGCTCCCCTACCCCGCCGCCGCGCACACTGCCGAAAGCAGCATCCGCTTCGCCGGCGAGGAGTTGGTCGGCGCCGCGCCGGCGCGGCTGCGCGAGGTCCGCGGCAACCGCATCGCGATCATCTTCCAGGAGCCGATGACCTCGCTGAACCCGCTGCACACGCTGGAGAAGCAGATCGCCGAGGTGTTGTTCATCCACAAGCACCTGTCCGCCTCGGCGGCGCGGGCGCGCACGCTCGAACTGTTGCGCCTGGTCGGGTTGCGCGATGCCGAAAACCGCTTGCAGGCCTATCCGCACCAGCTGTCGGGTGGACAGCGCCAGCGGGTGATGATCGCGATGGCGATCGCCAACGAGCCCGACATCCTGATCGCCGATGAACCGACGACCGCGCTCGACGTGACGATCCAGGCGCAAATCCTGGAGTTGCTGCACGATCTGAAGGAGCGCCTCGGGATGGCGCTGCTGCTGATCACCCATGATTTGACGATCGTCCGCAAAATGGCCGACCGAGTCTGCGTGATGACCAAGGGCGAGATCGTCGAGGCTGGTCCGACCGAGGCGATCTTCACCCAGCCGCAACACCCCTACACCCAACACCTGCTGGCGGCCGAGCCGAAGGGCGCCGCCGCGTCGGTCGATCCTGAAGCACCCCGTCTGATCGAGGGTGACGAGATCAAGGTCTGGTTCCCGATCCGCAGCGGCCTCTTCCGTCGCGTGCGGGGCTACGTCAAGGCGGTCGATGGCGTATCGCTTGCGGTGCGCGCCGGCTCGACGGTCGGAGTCGTCGGCGAGAGTGGTTCCGGCAAGACAACGCTCGGCCTCGCCCTGCTGCGCCTGGTCGATGCCGAGGGCGGCATCCGCTTCGATGGCCATGAGATCGCCGACGAGTCGCAGCGCCGGCTGCGGCCGCTGCGGCGCGAGATGCAGGTCGTTTTTCAGGACCCGTATTCGAGCCTGTCGCCGCGGCTGTCGATCGCGCAGATCGTCGGCGAGGGGTTGCAGGTGCACCAGCTCGGTGCGAGCCCCCAGGAGCGCCGCCAGTTGATCGAGACCGCGCTCGAGGAGGTCGGGCTCGATCCCGAGACAGCCGATCGCTACCCGCACGAATTCTCCGGCGGCCAGCGGCAGCGCGTCGCGATCGCCCGCGCCATCGTGCTGAAGCCGAAATTCCTCGTCCTCGACGAGCCGACCTCGGCATTGGATATGTCGGTGCAGGCGCAGATCGTCGAGTTGCTGCGCGATTTGCAGGCGCGCTACGGCCTCGCCTATTTGTTCATCAGCCATGACCTGCGCGTCGTGCGCGCGATGGCGCATGAGATCCTGGTGATGAAGGACGGCGAGATCGTTGAGTCCGGGGCAACCGACAAGGTCATGACCGCCCCAGAGCACCCTTACACCCGCGCCTTGATGGCGGCTGCGTTCGACCTCGCCGCGGTTTCGGCATAAGATCGGGGCGGGTTTGGCCGTCGCCGGAGGAAGCGGAAGATGCGCGTTGTGATCGTCGGACAGCAGGCCTTCGGCAAGGCCGTGCTCGAGGCCTTCGTCGAGCGCGGCGACACCATCGCCGGCGTCTTCGTCGCGCCGGACAAGCCGGGTTCGCGGCCCGATCCGTTGGTCGCCGCCGCCGAGGAAAAGAAGCTCCCGGTCTATCGTTTCCCGAAATATTCGGAGCAGGAGGCGCTCGACGCGCTGAAGGCGTGCGACGCCGAGATCGGCGTGATGGCCTATGTGCTGCTGTTCGCGCCGCCGCAATTCTGCGCGATCCCGAAGCACGGGATGATCCAGTTCCACCCGTCGCTGCTGCCGCTGCATCGAGGCCCCGCGGCGATCCCCTGGGCGATCATTCGCGGCCGCAGCGAAACCGGGCTGACGATCTTTCGCCCGACCCCGGGCCTCGACGAGGGACCCGTGATCCTGCAGAAGCGTGTGCCGATCGGCCCGGACGACACCGCCGCCTCGCTCTATTTCGACAAGATTTTCCCGCTCGGGGTCGAGGCGCTCCTGCAGGCCGCCGATCTCGTCACCGCCGGCCGCGCCACCGAATGGACCCAGGACGAGGGGCAGGCAACCTACGAGGGCTGGGTGCGCGACGCCGAAGCCCGCGTCAACTGGGCCAATCACGTCGATTTCGTCTACGATTTGATCCGCGGCTGCAATCCGGCGCCGGGCGCCTGGACGACCTACAAATCCGGCGAAGGGGAGGAGCAGAAGGAACAGAAGCTCTATCTGTTCGACGCCAAGAAAATCATCGCCCCGACCTTTGGCGCGGTGCGCGGCAAGAAGATCGGCGAGGTCGTCTCGGCCGGCTCCGAGGGACTGCGTATTCACTGCCAGGGCGGCTTTGTCGAGGTGTCGCGTGTCCGCCTCGGCGACGGCGCGAAGGTCAAATCCTCTGACGTCAACATCCCGGTCGGCACGATCTTGGGAGCGTGATCTCGGTTGAATGCCGGTCGTCTTCCGCGGTGGCGGCTTTCGGTTCTTCTTCTATTCGGATGAGGGCACCCCGCGAGAGCCGCCCATATTCATGTGCGGCGGGCGGATTGCGAGGCCAAGCTTTGGCTGCGGCCCGGTTTGCCCGACGCACGCAGTCGCGGCTTTAGCTCCAGGGAACTGCGCGATATACGGAAGCTGATCGAGGAAAACCGTGAGCAGATCGAAAGAGCCTGGGCAGAGTTCTTTGGTTAAACCCGTCGGCATCAGCTTCAACGACACCAGAATGACTGTGGAGCTGTCGGACGGTCGTACTCTTGGCGTGCCGCTGTCGTGGTTTCCGCGGCTTGCGAGTGCAACACGAGAGCAGCTTGCGAATTACGAACTGAGTCCCTTCGGCCTGCATTGGGAGGAACTGGACGAGGATATCTCGGTCGCGGGTCTGCTGGCTGGAAGAGGCGATCAGACCCGGCGGGCAGCCAAGGCCGCCGAGTGATCAGGCCGCCGGCACCAACTCGCGGTATAAAGCCAAATACTGCCGCGCCGAGGCTTCCCAGCTGAAGTCGCGCGTCATCGCCTGCTGCATGACCCGCTGCCAACTCGCCTTCTCCGGATAGAGCGCGATCGCGCGCTGCACCGCGCCGAGCAGCGCGTCGGCGTAACCCTCCTCGAACACGAAACCGGTGGCGCTGCCGTCGGCGAGCGTCACCGCATTGGCATCGACGACGGTATCTGCCAGGCCACCGGTGCGCCGCACCACCGGCAAGGTGCCGTAGCGCAATCCATAGAGCTGCGTCAGCCCGCACGGCTCGAAGCGCGATGGCACCAGAACGCAATCGGAACCGGCGATGATCAGATGCGACAAATCCTCGTCGTAGCCGAGATACACCCCGATGCGGCCCGGATGCGCGTCGACGGCGCTCGAGAAGCCGCTCTCCAGGTCCCCTTCGCCCGAGCCGAGCAGGGCCAATTGTCCGCCCATCCCGACCAGACCGGGGATCGCCTGCAACACCAAATCCATGCCCTTCTGCCAGGTGAGCCGCGTCACCGCCCCAAACAGCGGCGCCTCCGGCTCCTCGGCCAGGCCCAGCCGGCGCTGCAACGCCGCCTTCGCCGCTGCCTTTCCGGCGGCTGCGTCCTGCAATCCGTAGGTCTGCGGCAGGGTCGCGTCGTGCTCCGGCGACCAGATCGCCGGATCGACCCCGTTGAGGATGCCGCGCAACACCGCCGCCCGGTCGCGCAGCAGACCATCAAGGTTCATCCCGTATCCCGCGGTCTGGATTTCCTGGGCATAGGTCGGGCTGACCGTGGTCAACCGGTCAGCGTAGAACAGCCCCGCCTTCAGGAACGAAACACCGCCGTGATACTCGACCCCGTACATTGAGAAATACTCGGGCGGCAGCGCCAATTCCGGAAACGCGCCGGACCAGAAAAAGCCCTGATACGCGAGGTTGTGGACCGTGAAAATGCTTGGGGTCGGCGCGCCGGCAGCTCTGAGATAGGCCGGCGCGAGCCCGGCATGCCAGTCGTGGCTATGCACGATTTCTGGCTGCCAGGCCGGGTCGGCGCCCCGTCCGATCGCCGCCGCGACCCAGCCGAGCAGCGCGAAGCGGCGATGATTGTCGCCCCAATCATGGCCGTTCGGATCGGCATAGGCGCTGCCCGGCCGGTCGTAGAACGCGGC
>DATARH010000182.1:0-9994 GCA_036264235.1 Allostellaceae bacterium | reverse complement strand
CTTTAGGGGGAGCGCGACCATTGGCCCGGTTTAAGCAAACCGCTGGACCGGAGCAAGCGGCCCTGAGGTGGGCCTTCAGCCGAAATCGACGGTGACGACCTCGTAAGATTTGGGGCCGCGCGGCGTCGAGACTTCGACGCTGTCGCCCTGCCCCTTGCCGATCAGCGCCCGCGCGAGCGGCGATGTTACCGAAAGGCGGCCGTCCTTGATGTCGGCTTCGTCCTCTCCGACGATGCGGAAGGTTTGCTCGGCGTCGGTTTCCTCGTCGGCGAGCGTCACGGTGGCGCCGAACTTGATCACCGAACCCGACAATTTGGAGATGTCGATGACCTCGGCGCGGGCGAGCTTATCCTCAAGATCCGCGAGCCGGCCCTCAATGAAGCTCTGCCGCTCTCGCGCGGCATGGTATTCCGCGTTTTCGGCCAGGTCGCCGTGGGTCCGCGCCTCGGCAATCGCCCGGATGATTGCCGGCCGCTCGACCGATTTCAGCTGCTTCAGCTCCTCTTGCAGACGCTGAAAGCCGTCGACGGTCATCGGGATCTTGTTCATCGAAGACAGCACAACCCTGATGTCCCAAACAAGGCGATCAAAGGTAGGATTGCAGCGGGGCAACTTCAAGGTTGCCCTTGCGCAGCGCCCCGATCGCCTGAACCGCGGCGCGCGCTCCGGCGACCGTCGTATAGTAAGGTATCCGGTGCGTCAGCGCGGTACGGCGAAGGCTGAAGCTGTCGGCGATTGCCTGCGCACCTTCGGTCGTGTTGAAGAGCAGCTGGATGCGGCCGCTGCGCATCGCGTCGACGATGTCGGGGCGACCCTCCTGAACCTTGTTGATGACAGTCACCGGTAAGCCCTCGTCGCTCAGCTTTTGCGCGGTGCCACGGGTGGCTACGAGCTCGAAGCCCCACCGCGCCAGAGCCCGACATGGCTCGACCAGCGCTGGCTTATCTTCGTCGCGCACCGAGACGAATACGCTGCCTGCCTGCGGTAGTTCCGTCCCGCTGCCGAGCTGCGATTTGGCAAAGGCGCGACCGAAATCGGTGTCGAGGCCCATGACTTCGCCGGTCGATTTCATCTCCGGCCCCAGGATAAGATCCACGCCGGGGAAGCGGTCGAACGGGAACACCGCCTCCTTGACGGCAACATGGCTGCCTTCACGTTTTCCACCGGCGGCGGCGAGCAGAGCGCCAAGCTTCTCGCCGGTCATCACCCGCGCCGCGATCTTCGCGATCGGCACGCCGGTCGCCTTGGCCACGAACGGCACCGTGCGCGAGGCCCGCGGGTTTACTTCGAGAACATAGACCTCGCCATCCTTGACGGCGAACTGCACGTTCATCAACCCGACCACTTTGAGGGCGCGGGCGAGCGCGATCGTCTGTCGTTCGATTTCGGCGATCGTCGCTTGATCAAGACTGTAGGGCGGCAGCGAGCAGGCGCTGTCGCCGGAATGGATGCCGGCCTCCTCGATATGCTCCATGATGCCGGCGACATAAACTTGGTCGCGGTCGGCGACGGCGTCGACATCGACCTCGATCGCGTTCTGCAGATAGCGATCGATCAGCACCGGGCTGGTGCCGGACACGATCACGGCGCGGCTGATGTAGCGGTTGAGCCCGGCGGTGTCGTGGACGATTTCCATCGCGCGGCCGCCGAGCACGTAAGACGGCCGGATCACAACCGGATAACCGATCCGCTGTGCGATCGCCTCTGCCTCCGCTGACGAATAGGCTGTGCCGTTGTCCGGCTGGCGCAAGCCGAGGGTGCGTAGGAGCTTCTGGAAACGCTCGCGGTCCTCGGCGAGATCGATCGCATCCGGGCTGGTTCCGAGGATCGGAATATTTTCGGCTTCGAGGGCCTTCGCGAGGTTCAGCGGTGTCTGACCGCCGAACTGCACGATGACCCCGAGGACGGTGCCGCGCCGCTCCTCGACCCGAACGATCTCGATCACGTCCTCGGCGGTTAGCGGCTCGAAATAGAGCCGGTCGGAGGTATCGTAATCGGTCGAGACCGTCTCGGGGTTGCAATTGACCATGATCGTCTCGACGCCGGCATCCCGCAGCGAATAAGCGGCGTGGACGCAGCAATAGTCGAACTCGATGCCCTGGCCGATTCGGTTCGGCCCACCGCCGAGGATGATCACCTTGCGCCGATCGCTCGGCTCGGCCTCGCATTCGGGCGGGCTGACGCCGTCACCTTCGTAACAGGAATACATGTACGGGGTCAGCGACGGGAATTCGGCGGCGCAGGTGTCGATGCGCTTGTAGACCGGCCGCACATTGAGCCGCCGCCGCAGGGCGGCGACCTTCTCGGCCTTACCACCGACGAGTTTCGCCAGCCGCCGGTCGGAAAACCCCATCTGTTTCAACCGCAACAGCGCCGTCGGGTCATCCGGTAGCCCCGCGCGCCGTACCCGCTCCTCGGCCTCGACGATTTCGCCAATGCGGTCGAGGAACCAGCTTTCGAACCGGCACGCGGCGTGAATCTCCGCCGTTGTCAGCCCGTGTCGGTAGGCCTGCGCGATCAGCAGCAACCGGTCGGGCGACGGCTTCGCCAGTGCCGCGATCACCGCCTCCTTGCCGGCCGCCTCGACTCCTTCGATCGCGACCTCGTCGAAGCCGTCGAGCCCGGTTTCCATCGAGCGCAGAGCCTTCTGTACCGATTCGGCAAAGCTGCGGCCGATCGCCATCGCCTCACCGACCGATTTCATCGAGGTCGTCAGCGTCGGCTCGGCTCCTGGAAACTTCTCGAAGGTGAAGCGGGGCATCTTGGTGACGACGTAGTCAATCGTCGGCTCGAACGAGGCCGGCGTGATGCGGGTAATCTCGTTGTCGAGTTCGTCGAGCGTGTAGCCGACCGCGAGCTTCGCGGCGACCTTGGCGATCGGAAAGCCAGTCGCCTTTGAGGCCAGCGCCGAAGAGCGCGACACCCGCGGGTTCATCTCGATGATGACCAGCCGCCCGCCTGCCGGGTTGACCGCGAACTGCACGTTCGAGCCGCCGGTATCGACACCGATCTCGCGCAGTACCGCAATCGCGGCATTGCGCATGATCTGGTACTCCTTGTCGGTCAGGGTCAGCGCCGGCGCGACCGTCACCGAATCGCCGGTGTGCACCCCCATCGGGTCGACGTTCTCGATCGAACAGATGATGATGCAATTGTCGTTGCGGTCGCGCACGACTTCGAGTTCGTATTCCTTCCAGCCGAGCACCGATTCCTCGATCAGCACCTCATGCGCCGGCGAGATCCTTAGCCCGGCCCGGACGATCTCCTCGAATTCCTCGGTGTTGTAGGCGATACCGCCGCCGGTCCCGCCCAAGGTGAAGGACGGCCGGATAATCGCCGGCAGTCCGATCGCTTCCAGCGCTTCGATGCCCTCTTCAACCGACGCGATCAGCCGGCTCTTCGGTGAAGCGAGGCCGATTTTGTCCATCGCCTGGCGGAACAACTGCCGATCTTCGGCCTTGGCGATCGCCTCCTCGTTGGCGCCGATCAGTCGGACGCCGTATTTCGCCAAGACGCCGGAACGCGCGAGCGCCATCGCGATGTTGAGCGCGGTCTGGCCGCCCATCGTCGGCAGCAGCGCATCCGGGTGCTCGCGGGCGATGATCTTCTCGACGATTTCCGGGGTAATCGGCTCGATATAGGTGGCGTCGGCCAGTTCCGGGTCGGTCATGATTGTCGCCGGGTTCGAATTGACCAGGACGATCCGGTAGCCTTCGGCCTTCAGCGCCTTGCAGGCCTGCACGCCCGAATAATCGAACTCGCAAGCCTGGCCGATCACGATCGGCCCAGCCCCGATGATCAGGATGCTTTTGATGTCGGTGCGGTTAGGCAAAATTCTTACCGCTGCCGCGGGACAATGTATTTTTCGGGTGCAACGAGGTCGTCAATACTGATCGCCCCTAGCCGTTTCCGTGCCTCGACAGCGTCCGGCCAAGCACCGGCGCCCTCTTCGATTGCGCGCCCATGCCAATATTTTGCGGCGTGTAGATCGCCCATCGCCTCGTAGCACTCGCCTATTCTTTTGCCCAGGTAACCCGCATCGAGTGATGGGTCCCCGTCGCCCATGAACAGATAGATTTTGATCGCGTCTTGCGGACGCCCCGTATCGATCAACTCCTGCGCCACCCTCTCGAGCACATTGAAATCGTACTTTTCGTCCTCTCCAATCGGCATTAGCCAGCGCTCTTTCGCCTATCCGCATCCATCGACTCGATGAAGCGCTGGAACAAATAATGGCTGTCCTGCGGGCCGGGACTGGCTTCCGGATGATGCTGCACCGAGAAGACCGGTTTTCCCTTCACCTGCAGTCCCTCGTTGGTGCGGTCGAACAACGACAGATGCGTCGCCTCGGCGCCGGAAGGCAGGCTGTCCGGATCGACGACAAAGCCGTGGTTCTGGCTGGTGATCTCGACCTTGCCGGTGGCTTCGTCACGCACCGGGTGGTTGGCGCCGCGATGGCCCTTCTCCATCTTGCGGGTGCGGCCACCGAGCGCCAGCGCCAGCATCTGGTGGCCGAGGCAGATGCCGAACACCGGCTTGCCGCTGTCGATCAGCTCGCGCAGAACCGGCACCGCGTACTCGCCGGTCGCGGCCGGGTCGCCCGGCCCGTTCGACAGGAAGATGCCGTCCGGCCGGTGCCGCATGATGTCTTCGGTGGAGGCGGTTGCCGGCACTACCGTGACCCGGCAGCCATGCTCGGCCAGCGTCCGCAGAATGTTGCGCTTGGCGCCGTAATCGATGGCGACCACATGGAACCGCGGTGCTTCCTGCCGCCCGTAGCCGCTCTCGTGGCGCCACACGGTCTCAGTCCATTCGTAGGACTGGCGGCAGGTGACCTCCTTGGCGAGGTCCATGCCTTCGAGGCCGGGCCAGGCCTGCGCCTGCTCGCGCAGCGCGGCGATATCGAGCCGCCCATCCCGCGCATAGGCGATGACCCCATTCGGCGGGCCCTTGTCGCGGATCAACCGGGTCAGGCGTCTGGTATCGACGCCGCTCAAGCCGACCATGTCATAGGATTTGAGCCAGGAATCGAGGCTCTGCACGGCGCGGTAATTGGCCGCCTCGGTAATCGGTTCGCGGATAACGAGGCCGCGCGCCGCCGGCGTCGTCGTCTCGATATCCTCGCGGTTGGCCCCGACATTGCCGATATGCGGGAAGGTGAAGGTGATGATCTGCCCAGCATAGGAAGGATCGGTCAGGATTTCCTGATAGCCGGTGATCGAGGTGTTGAAGCAGACCTCGCCGACCGCCGATCCGGTCGCGCCGATGCCCTTGCCCCAGAATACCGTCCCGTCCGCGAGCACCAGCGCGGCGTTGCAGTCGGGCGGTCGCGGCGTTAGGCCAGCCGCGGTCGGATCGCTCATCGCCGGAATTTCCTGCGGGTCTGATAAATGCCGCTCGCTCGACGGTCGGATCGGGGCAGCATCAGCGGCCGAAACGCCAACGGCATCGCCGACAAGCATAGGGATCACCCCGGGTTTCGTCAACCCCGGCCCTGGGGAACTTTACGGCTTTTCAACGGCTTAGACCTTTGTACGGCAATTGTCGCAGAGGCTGCGACGCGCTAGCATTCGGCTCGGCCGCGAATCCGGAGGGATCGATGTTGCGTGACGTGTTTAGCGCGCGGCTCAAGGACGCGATGAAGGCGCGCGACAGCCGAACGGTATCCACCGTCCGGCTGGTCCTCGCCGCCCTCAAGGAGCGCGACGTCGCTGCCCGCACCGCCGGCCAAGCGGAGCCGATCCCCGATTCGGAGATCCTCCGCCTGCTGCAGGGCATGATCAAACAGCGGCGGGAGTCGATCGTGCTGTATGAGAAGGGCAACCGCGCCGACCTTGTCGAGCAGGAGCGTGGCGAGATCACCGTCATCGAGAGCTTTCTCCCGAAGCAGCTGAGCGATGAGGAGACCGCGGCGGCAGTCAGGGCGGCGATTAGCGAGACCGGCGCCCAGGGCATCAAGGATATGGGCAGGGTCATGGCGGCGCTGCGCGAGCGCCATGCCGGCGTCATCGACCTCGCCCGCGCCGGCGCTGTCGTGAAGCAAATGCTCGGCTGAGTTTGGACTGCGGGCGTCTCGCCCGCTCTTACTTCGGCCCGCCGGCTCTTCGGCTGCTCTTATTGCGGGCGGGACGCCCGCGGTCCAAAATGTGTCTATGCTGCCTTGCCGAACCTTAAATCTGCCCGTCGAGCGTTGTGGAGGGCGGGCGTAAGCAATGGCGTTCCCACCCGGCTTTCTCGACGAGTTGCGGTCGCGGCTGCCCCTTGCTGAGCTGGTCGGCCGGCGGGTCCGCCTGACCCGCAAAGGCCGCGAATATGCCGGGCTCTGCCCATTCCACAATGAGAAAACCCCGTCCTTTTACGTCGTCGACGACAAGAACTTCTTTCACTGCTTCGGCTGCGGCGCGCATGGCGACGCGATCGGGTTCGTCATGCGGTCGGAGAACCTCGACTTTATCGAGGCGGTCGAGCGCTTGGCCGGCGAGGCCGGGCTCGCGGTGCCACAGCAGACGCCGCAGGAGCGTGAGCGCGCCCAGCGCCAGAAAACGCTGCTCGAAGCCCTCGCGGCGGCGGCCTCTTTTTATGAAGTGCAGCTATGGTCCCCAGCCGGCCGCCGAGCCCGCGAATACCTGACCGCGCGCGGCCTCGACGAGGAGACGATCCGCCGGTTCCGGCTCGGCTGGGCACCCGAGGACCGCCAGACGCTGCGCCGCGCCCTCGCGAAGGAATTCCCTGAGCCGCTGCTGGTCGAGGCCGGTTTGGTTCGTATGCCGGAGCATGGCGGCAATCCTTACGATTACTTCCATGCCCGGGTGATGTTCCCGATCGGCGACCGGGCCGGCCGCACGATCGCTTTTGGCGGCCGAACCATTGGTGACGACCAGCCGAAATACTTGAATTCGCCGGACACGCCGCTGTTCGAGAAGGGCCGGGTGCTCTACGCCTGGGCGGCGGCGCGGGCCAATGTCGGGCGCGAGGAGGCGGCGGAATCCTCGGTCATTGTGACCGAGGGCTATATGGACGTGATCGCGCTGCACCGCGCCGGCTTCGCGACCGCGGTGGCGCCGCTCGGCACCGCGCTGACCGAGGCGCAATTGCACGAATTGTGGCGGCTCTCGGCCGAGCCGGTTCTGTGCTTTGATGGCGACAGCGCCGGGCAGCGGGCAGCATTGCGCGGGTTGCGCCGCGCCTTGGCGCTGCTCAAGCCGGGCCGGAGCCTGCGCTTCGCCGTCCTGCCGCCCGGCGAAGACCCGGATTCGCTGATCCAGGCTGCCGGCAGCTCCGCCTTCGGCGACATTCTGGCTGCCGCCAAGCCGCTGTCGGAAGTCCTGTGGCAATCCGAGCTGTCGGCGCGGCCGATCGATACGCCCGAACGCCGCGCCGACTTCAAGGCTCGGCTGCTTGAAGACTTCAAGCAAATAACCGACGCCGATGTTCAGCGCGAATACCGCAGTGCGCTGCTCGACCGTTACTACGGGCTGGTGCGCTCGGCCCGCGAGCGGTCTGCGAAGGGCCGCCCGTTCCGGGGGCCCGAACCGGGGGTGGAAGGTACCCAAGCGCCGCCGCCGCCGCGCCCCGCGGCTCGGGTGCAACGGGAAGTCATGCTGGCGATATTGACCGCGTTTCCGACGACGATCGAGCAATGGACGGAAGAGATCGCCGACATCGAATTCCCGGAGCCGGAGCTTGACAGACTGCGTTGGGAACTTTTAGAGGTCGCCGAATCAAATCCAGGACTTGACGCCGAAGGACTGCGTCAACACTTAGCCCTCTGCGGGTTCGCCGAGGCGGTCGGCGTCTTGTCCCTACGAATGATGCACCACGCAGGTTTTGCTGCGGGCGGAGGAGACGTTCCGGACGTGCTGAAATCCGGCCTGACCGAGATGTTTCAGCTGTTGCGCGGCCACGGCCCGAGCGATCTCGAGGCCGCCGAACGTGCTTTTGCCGACAATGCGTCGGACGAAAACTGGCAACGGCTAAAGGCTCTGAAGGAGCGCGAGGCGCAGGACGGCCCGATCGGCGGGATCGGCTGGTAGGGCTGTCGATGATGGACGCGGCGAACCGCAACGAACCGGGTTAGCGAGGTGGCCACGGCGCCGCCGTGGTCCTGTTTTAACTGTCAAGGGAAACGGCATGGCGAGCAAGGCGGCGACGGCGGAAGCGACTGAGACCCATGAGGAAGCGGGCGAGACGCCGCTGCTCGATACGATCGCCATCGCGATCAAGAAGATGGTCGCTCGCGGCCGCGAACGCGGCTACCTGACCTACGACGAATTGAATGCGGCGCTGCCGGCCGACCAGGTGTCCTCCGAGCAGATCGAGGACACGATGACGATGCTGTCCGAGCTCGGCGTCAATCTGATCGAGAGTGAGGAAAGCGAGGAGCCGGCCGAGGCCGAAGCCGAAGACAGCGAAACCGAGTCGCGCGGCAATGTCGATGGCGACGACATCGGCCGCACCGACGATCCGGTCCGCATGTATCTGCGCGAAATGGGCTCGGTTGAGCTCCTGTCGCGCGAGGGCGAGATCGCGATCGCCAAGCGCATCGAGGCTGGCCGGGAGATGATGATCGGCGGCATCTGCGAGAGCCCGCTGACCGTGCGCGCCTTGGTCGGTTGGCGCGACGCGCTCAACGAAGGCAAGATGCTGCTGCGCGACATCATCGATCTTGATGCCAGCTATGCCGGCGCCGGCGTCGAACAGGTCGATCCCGCGGTCGTCGCCGCGGGCGCGGGCGAAGAGGGCGAGGACGAAGCCGAGGAGGCCGAGGAAGAGATCGCCGAGACCGCCGAGGGTGAAGACGCCGAGGGCGACGGCGAGGAAAGCTCGATTTCGCTGGCCGCGATGGAAGCGGCGCTGAAGCCGACCATCCTCGCGCTGTTCGACGAGGTAGCCGACGTCAACAAGAAGTTGTCGAAGGTTCAGGATCAGCGGGTTGCCGCCGCGATCAAAAGCACAGAACTGCCGCGCGCGACCGAGCGGCGCTACGACAAGCTGAAGCAGGAAGCGATTGATTTGCTCGGTGGCGTGCGGCTCAACAACACCCGCATCGAGCACCTGGTCGAGCGCCTCTACGATCTGAACCGGCGTCTGGTCGGCGAAGAGGGCCGCCTGCTGCGGCTGGCCGAAACCGCCGGCGTCAAGCGTGCCGAGTTCCTGCAATATTATCTCGGCGATGAAATGTCGGCCGATTGGCTGGAGCGGGTCTCCAAATTGCCGGGCCGCGGCTGGGCCAAGCTGCCGGATCGCTTCGGTGCCGAGATCACGAAGCACCGCGCCGCGATTGCTCAGGTCGCCCAGGAAGCGAAGCTGCCGATCTCGGAGTTCCGCCGCGTCGTCCAGACTGTGCAGCGCGGTGAGCGTGAGGCTAGCCGGGCCAAGAAGGAGATGGTCGAAGCCAATCTGCGGCTCGTCATCTCGATCGCCAAGAAATACACCAATCGCGGCCTGCAATTCCTCGACCTGATCCAGGAAGGCAATATCGGGTTGATGAAGGCGGTCGATAAATTCGAATACCGCCGCGGCTACAAGTTCTCGACCTATGCAACGTGGTGGATCCGCCAGGCGATTACCCGCTCGATCGCGGACCAGGCGCGCACGATCCGCATCCCGGTACACATGATAGAGACGATCAACAAGCTGGTGCGCACCTCGCGCCAGATGCTGCACGAGATCGGCCGTGAGCCGACCCCGGAGGAGCTCGCCGAAAAGCTGGCGATGCCCTTGGAAAAAGTGCGGAAGGTGCTGAAAATCGCCAAGGAGCCGATCAGCCTCGAAACGCCGATCGGCGACGAGGAGGATTCGCATCTCGGCGATTTCATCGAGGACAAGAACGCGGTGCTGCCGCTCGACGCCGCCATCCAGGCCAATCTGCGCGAGACCACGACGCGGGTGCTGGCATCGCTGACCGCGCGCGAGGAGCGCGTCTTGCGGATGTGGTTCGGCATCGGCATGAACACCGATCACACGCTCGAAGAGGTCGGACAGCAATTCTCGG
>DATARH010000136.1:0-1552 GCA_036264235.1 Allostellaceae bacterium | reverse complement strand
ACAGATCCTATGGGTGGCGGGTGGTCAAGTAGAGGGTAGGATTGGATTAGCGCAACCATCCAGCCTCGGAGGATCAAGATGATCAAGCTCGATCGTACTGACACACCCGCCGCAACGGAGCATGCCACGATTTACCTTGCTTTTGAACTGAGCAAAGCGAAATGGAAGCTCGGTGTGTTGCTTCCGGCTTCGCAGAAACTGAGCCGGTACACGATCGGCGGCGGTGACTTGGCAGCCTTGGCCGCTCGGCTTGCGGACATGCGCAAGAAGGCTGCCGCTGCCGTGGCCGGCCGGCCGGTGCGTATCCTGTCATGCTACGAAGCTGGCTTGGACGGCCACTGGCTGCACCGCTGGCTGACGGAACAAGATATCATCAATCATGAGATCGACCCTTCCAGCATTGAGGTGAACCGTCGTGCCCGGCGCGCCAAGACCGACCGGATCGATCTGGAGAAGCTGATGCGGGCGTTCCTCGCCCATTTGCGGGGCGAGCCTCTGGTCTGCAGCATCGTCCACGTGCCGAGCGTTGAAGATGAGGATCGCAAGCGCCGCACCCGTGAACGTGACCGTCTGATCCAGGAGCGCACGGCTCACGGCAACCGCATCAAGGGACTGCTGCACGGCCAGGGCATTCGCGATGTCAACCCGCTCGATCGCTCGTTCGTCAAAAGCCTTGCCGGCCTGCGCACCGGTGATGGTCGTCCACTGCCGGAGCGGCTCAGGGAAGAGATCGCGCGCGAACACGAACGGCTGTGCCTGGTGGTCCGGCAGCTCAATGAGCTCGAGGCCAAGAGCAAAGCCGAACTGCGCGCTGCTCAGCCTGGCTCGCCGGAAGCCAGGATCATGCAACTCTTGGATCTCAAGAGCATCGGCCTGGTCGGCGGCCAGAAGTTGGTCAACGAGGTGTTCTATCGCGACTTCGACAACCGCCGTCAGGTCGGCAGCTACTTTGGTCTCACCGGCACGCCCTATGACAGTGGCGCGCGCAGCCGTGAGCAGGGCATCAGCAAAGCCGGCAACCGCCGCGCCCGTGAGCTCGCGGTCGAGCTGGCGTGGCTATGGACGGTTCATCAGCCCGACAGCGTACTGACACGCTGGTTCCGCGAGCGGGTGCGCGACATCAAGGGACGCATCCGGCGAATTACCATTGTCGCTCTGGCACGCAAGCTGATGGTGGCGCTGTGGCGCTATCTGACCACCGGCGTTGTTCCCGCCGGCGCCGTGCTGCGTCCAACTTTGTAAACGGCTGCGCGCGCCATGACAGCCGACGTGAGCCAGGACCGACGGGTGACCGTGTTGAACCGGGGGCATAAACCTCCCGCTCTCACAGAGGGGTCCCGTCTTGACTGGGCCTTGCCTTCACCCGTGCATGAAAGATCAGGGTACCGGGCCTCGCGCCCGACCGGATACAAGGTGATGCGGTTGTTCCGCATTGTCATTCACGGCCCAATCCTCGCATCACGTCTTGCCTGCCATCGCAGCAGCCCCGCGCGTCGCGGGCGTGCCATCATCGCGCCGGGTTCGTCACGCTCAAGGCCGCTGACGCGCCGCC
>DATARH010000040.1:0-10230 GCA_036264235.1 Allostellaceae bacterium | reverse complement strand
CGGAAGCGCGACTTCATCAAGAATTCCGGCGGCGACATGATCTCGCCGGCGCGGGTCGAGGGCGAATTGACGCTGGCGCCGGAGATCGCCCAGGCGATGGTGGTCGGCGACCGCCGCCCGTTCCTCGCCGCGATCGTCGTGCCCGACCCGGAATTCGCCGCGCAATACGCCGCCCAGCGCGGCGTCGCCTGCGAATTGCCGGCGCTGGCCGGCGACCCCGACTTCCACAAGGCGGTCAGCGAGGCGGTGACGCGGATCAACGAGGGCCTGCCGCAGACCGAGCGGGTGCGCCGCTTCGTGATCGCCGGCGAGGCGTTCAGCGTCGCCAACGGCCAGATGACGCCGACCCTAAAGGTGCGCCGCCACGCGGTGCGCGACGCCTACGGCGCCGCCCTCGATTCGCTCTACGACGGCAAGGGCATCGCGGCCTAACGGCGGGTCACCCGCCGTGTGAGCCGGCAAGCCGGAGACACTTGACCCGGCCGGACGAACTAACCAAGAACAAGGCTCTTGATCAGCGTCGCTGCATGGCATACAACCGTGTCGTGCGTCAGACGCATCAAAACAACCCAGGAGCGTGGCATGGGCACGGCGGCGGCTGATCTACTGTCCTTCGCCGAGAGCCGTCGCTTCGGGACGATCCTCGCCGACCCGCCGTGGCGATTTCAGAACAAGACCGGCAAGGTCGCGCCGGAGCACCGCCGCCTGAGCCGCTACGGCACGATGAGTTTCGAGGAAATCGAGGCGTTGCCGGTTCCCGATATCGCCGCGCCGGTGTGTCACCTCTACCTGTGGTGTCCGAACGCGCTGTTGCCGCAAGGATTATCGGTGATGCAGGCGTGGGGCTTCACCTACAAGTCCAACATCGTTTGGCACAAAATCCGCAAGGATGGCGGCAGTGACGGTCGCGGCGTCGGATTCTATTTCCGCAATGTCACCGAACTCGTGCTGTTCGGTGTGCGTGGCAAGAATGCACGCACCCGCGCCGCCGGCCGCCGGCAGGTGAATTATCTCTCGACACGAAAGCGCGAGCACAGCCGCAAGCCCGACGAAATCTATCCGATCATCGAAGCCTGCTCGTCCGGTCCCTACCTCGAGTTGTTCGCCCGCGGCACGCGGCCGAATTGGAACGTGTGGGGGAATCAGGCGGACGACACGTACCAGCCGACATGGAAAACATACGCGCACAATTCGCGCGCACAAGCGGCGGGTAAAGCTCCGTCATTCGAAGCTGATCACCTGATCTGAAAGGCCAAGCAGCAGTAACGGACAGGGATTGCCCACGCCGCGTCGAACTCGGTCTTGGAGTTTACGCCAATGGGTGGTGCTTTCACCAAATTTATCGGAAACGAAATGGGAGGCCCAAGCATCTGTGAATGGCCGCCCCGCAGTAGTACGGCGCTCGATTTCCCGGCGCTGCCGAGGCGTCGGAATCACGCTAAACCCAGCAAGATCATCGAATGATGTGATCTGATGATCAGTCGCGAAGCGAAGCACGGCAGGCCTCAATGCCTCCTGCAGTGCTGTCCCGCGGGTGACAATGATGCCGACAGAGATCGCCCCCTCAGCGTGCAATCTCTTGAAATTCTCCAGGTCGCGATCAAAGAACGGGTCCTTGTTGTTCCACTCGATTTCAAGCGCGAGGGTTCCATTCTGGAAACTTTTCACGTGATCAATTTCGTGGCTGGTGGCCTCCCTCTCGACATCGTTCACAATTTTTCTGATGACGAAATTCTTCTTCACCCAGCCCTGCTCTGCCAGTGCTCTGCGGATGCGCTGAGTGCCAGCGGCCTCGCCACCACCGGACCCCACAATCTCCCGTATGGCGACCGAAGTTTGTGCGAGAACCGATTCGATTTCGGTCAAAGCGGTTGGGAAGTCGACAGAGAGGATCGAAAGAGCATGCGAATGGAATTCGATCTCGAAACCTCTTGCCCGCAATGCGTCCAACATGTGCGTCTCTGCCTCGACCGCGGTTCGGCACGCTCAGCAATCTATCGAATTTGACCCCTAATCCAAACGCAAGCACCAATCCTCGGGAGTGGCGCAGATGGACGTAACCATTACGGTCGAAGTTGAAGATGGCTTGGCGACGGTTGTTGATGTGGTGGCGCCACCGGGAGTCATCGTCCGCGTCAAGCTTTGCGACTACGATACGGACGGTTCAGACCCCGACGACCTGGACGTGGATGAGAACGGCAGGCCGTGCTTCGCATCGACCTCGGAGTATTTCGCGCTCCCGGAGAAGCCCGGCTTTATATGAGCCGACCTAGACAATGGGATGCGCGCTCGTTCGCGGAGGACGGACTAGCGGGTATTGCGCCACGAAAGTTTTGAATGGCTGCTCTGCGTGTTTGTTCTTGATATGTTCCGGACATGACATATATTGGCGATCGTGGCTGCGACCGAGTCTTTCAGCTGCGACAGGGTTTGGGACCCTGCGGGGGCCTGTTTTTCGCCAGCTTTATCAGGTGAAACAGGGGATGAGCTGACGGAGCCGGGTAGTGGCGACGCCTAAAAATCTTTACCAAAAACAGGCGCAAACAGGCGCGGGAGTATCGAGAGAAGGATGGAGCGAGTCGTCGCCGAGTGTTGCAGATTTGCCCTGTTATCTCCGCTAAAAGTTGCAGATTTGCGCTGATCTTTCGCTGTTATCTCGCTGTTCCGCCGCTGTTATTTCGCTGTTTTCGCCGCTGCCACAAAGAACGAAATGATCGCGCTTTCAATGGCTTAAATCGAAAACCTCGCGGATTTTCGCCGGAGCAGCAAAAAATGTGTTCGGGGCTGCGCCCTCCAACAAGATAGTTAGCGCAAAGACCAGTTCGGGAGGACAGCATGCGGCTCGCCAACAAGATCGGGATCGTCACCGCGGCGGCGTCGGGGATGGGCCGCGCCGGGGCGCTGCGCTTTGCCCGCGAGGGCGCGGCGGTCGGGGTCGCCGATATCGACCAGGCCGGGGTCGAGAAGGTCTGCGCCGAGATCACCGCCGCCGGCGGCAAGGCGCTGGCGCTGGCCGGCGATCTGCGCACCGACGACTTCGCGCGCGACATCGTGCGGCGCACCGCCAACGCATTCGGCGGGCTCGATTTCGTGTGGAACCATGTCGGCCATCCCGGCCCGGCCGCGATCGAGGGCATCGACATGGCCGATTTCGAGTTGGCGCTCGATCTGAATTTGCGCACCGTGCTGGTGACGACCGAAGCGGCGATCCCGGAGCTGCGCGCGCGCGGCGGCGGCGCGCTGCTCTTCACCGCCTCGACCTCGGGGCTGCAGGGCTCGGGCTTCAGCCCGGTTTATTCGATGGCGAAATTCGGTGTCGTCGGTTTCGTGCGGGCGCTGGCGAAGCGCCTCGCGCCCGACAAGATCCGGGTCAACGCGGTGTGCCCGGGGCCGATCGACACCCCGATGCTGCGCGTCTTCGTGGCGCGGCCGGACCAGCAGCAGGCGCCGGGCGACGAGGACAAGGAGGCGCTGGTGATCCGACGCAGCCAGGCGATCCCGATGCGCCGCGCCGGCAAGCCCGAGGAGATCGCCAACGCGGCCCTGTTCCTGTTGTCGGACGAAGCCTCGTTCGTGTCGGGCGCGGCCCTGCCGGTCGACGGCGCGGCGACGGCCTAAATCCGGATGCGCCGCGGCCTATTTAGCGCTGGCGAAAGTGGCGCGTATCCGCGCTTGCGCCATCATGTCGAAATCGTCGGCCCAGATCCGAAGCTGTTCCGCGACGTAGCGGTCGGCCGTTCGCCCGCTCAGTTCCCGGCACTTGAGCGCCTTCTCGGCGAAGTAGGTGGCGTCTGGCATGGCAGCGTCCTCCCTGCCAGCTACAACGAGGCCGCCATAACATAGGTTCAGATTGGGGACGGCAGGTTGAGAACCGCGGGTGCCGCCGCGATGAGCGAGTACGGTTAGGGTGGACGGAACCACCGGAGTTAACCTATGTTAGACGCGGTAGGGAAGCCGCCCTCAGGTTAGCAGCCTTTCTGGACGGCCCGCACAGGGAGAGCACGTGGCCGGCCGGAGAGCTCATGTGGCCTCTCCAGCCGGCCATGTTTGTCTGCGGATTCATTCCAGCCGCAGGTAATAGACGCTGAACAGCTTCTCGGGATCGGTCCAGGTCGCGGTCGCCTGGAAGCCGGCGCGGGCGGCGAGCGCGTGGAATTGCGGGATCGAATATTTGTAGGAATTCTCGGTGTGGATCAGTTCGTCCGCGGCGCAGCGGAAGCGGCGACCGCCGATCCCGATGGTCTGGTCGGCAAGGCTCTTCACATAGAGTTCAACGCGTCCCTCGGCCTCGTTGTAGAACGCGACATGGGCGAAACGGTCGATGTCGAGGTCGCCGCCGAGCTCGTTCTTGATCCGGTGCAGCAGGTTGAGATTGAAGGCGGCGTTGAGGCCGGCGGCGTCGTTGTAGGCGGCGTTCAGGATGTCGGGCGATTTCTTCAAATCGGCGCCGATCAGCATCTCGCCGCCGCGGCCGAGCAGCCTGGCGCAGTGCTTGAGAAAGGCGACGACGCCGTCGGGCTCGAAATTGCCGATCGTCGAGCCCGGGAAGAAGCCGACGGTCTTTCCGGCGGGTCCGGAGAACGGCGGCAGCTCAAACGGCCTGGTGTAATCGGCGCAGACCGCGACGACGCGCAGCCGCGGAAAATCGGCGGCGAGGATTTCCGCCGCACTGCGCAGCTGCTCGCGCGAGATGTCGACCGGCATATAGGCGGCCGGACGGTCGAGCGCCTGCAGCAGGATGCGCACCTTGCGGCTGGCGCCGCTGCCGAGCTCGACGAGGCGGCAATTGGGGCCGATGCGGGCCGCGATGTCGCCCGCATTGGCCTCGAGAATGCCGATCTCGGTGCGGGTCAGGTAGTATTCGGGAAGCTCGCAGATCGCCTCGAACAGCGCCGAGCCGCGGGCGTCGTAGAACAGCTTGCAGGGCAGGTCCTTCGGCTGCTGCGCCAAACCGGCGAGCACGGCTTCGCGGAAACTCTCCCGGTCCGGCGCGAGGTCGTGAAAGACGAAGGGTGTTGCATCGTTCATTCGGGATCATCCGCCAGGCGCAGCCCGGAAAACGCCCAGCGGGCCGAGGGTGGAAAGAAATTGCGATAGCTGAGCCGGATGTGGCCGACCGGAGTCACCGCGGCGCCGCCGCGCAGCACCATCTGGCCGGACATGAACTTGCCGTTGTATTCGCCGACCGCGCCCGCCGGCGGACGAAAGCCGGGATAGGGGCCATAGGCGGTGGAAGTCCATTCCCAGACATCGCCGATCAGCTGGCGCAGCCGCGGCTCGGCGTCCGCCCGCGCGGTATCGGGGCAAGGGTGGAAATGGCCGCGGTCGGCAAGGTTGCCGGAGAGCGGCGCATCGCCGAGTGCTGTCGTCGCGGCGAATTCCCACTCGGCCTCGGTCGGCAGGCGCTTCCCGGCCCATTTCGCGTAGGCGTCGGCCTCGTAGAAGCTGACATGGCAGACCGGCTCGGCCGGGTCGAGGCGCTTCTCGCCCGACAGCGTGAAGAGGCACCAGCCATTGTCGTCGCGGCGCCAATAGAGCGGCGCTTCCCAGCCCTGCTCCTGCACGATCGCCCAACCGTCCGACAGCCAATACTCGGCACGTTGATACCCGCCGTCTGTGACGAAATCGAGAAACTCGCCGCAGGTGACCGGCCGCGAGGCGAGGCGGAACGGTTCGAGCCAGACTTTGTGCCGCGGCCCTTCATTGTCGAAGGCGAAGCCGTCGCCGCGGTGACCGATCTCGACCAGGCCACCGTCGAACTCGATCCAGTGCAGCGGCGACATCGCCCGCGCCGCTTGCAGCGCCGGCGGCGCCTGATAGGCCGGCAGCAGCGGGTTGACCGAGAACACATGCTTGATGTCCATCAGGATCAGCTCCTGATGCTGCTGCTCGTGGTGCAGGCCGAGTTCGACGAGCGGTGCCGCTTCGCGCCACACGCCCTCGCCGGCCTGACCGATCAGCCGGATCATCGCGGCGCTGACATGGTCGCGATAGGCGAGGATTGCATCGACGGTCGGCCGCGACAGCAGACCGCGCTGCGGCCGCGGATGGCGCGGCCCGACCGCCTCGTAATAGGAATTGAACAGATAGGCGAAGGCCGGGTCCGACGGCCGGTACAGCGGGTCGAAGCGGCTCAGCAGAAACGTCTCGAAGAACCAACTGGTATGCGCCAGGTGCCATTTGGTCGGGCTGACATCGGGCATCGACTGGATCGTCTGGTCCTCGGCCGTCAGGTTGACGGCAAGGTTCTCGGTCTGCTCGCGGATTTCGGTGAAGCGCTCGCGTTGCAGGGCGCGCTCGGTATCTTGTACCGGCGGGTAGGCGGCCAGGTCGAACACCTGCTTCTCCCGTTTAGCGTTGACCCCCGCTAAACGCCTCGTTGCCGGCTTCGTCCCGGCCGCGCGTAACGCGTGCGCTGGCATGCGCGGACTAAAGCGGCTTGCGTCGCGTCTGTAAACCTCCGCGTTAACCCTCTTCGAGATAACGCGCGCGCAAGTGGTGGTGGAAATCGGCCGTGCCGAGCGGCTTTCCGGTCGCCGATTGGACCAGTTCGGCGGTCGAGAGCAGCGAGGCTTTGCGATGCACCTGGGCGCCGAGCCAATCGAGCAGCGGCCGAAACTCGCCGGCCGCGATCTGCCGCTCGATCGCCGGCAGCGCCCGCCGGGCGGCGGCGAAGAGCTGCGCCGCGATCAGCGCACCCAGCGTGTAGGTCGGAAAATAGCCCCAGGCGCCGTCATACCAATGGATGTCCTGCAGGCAGCCGTCGTGGTCGTCATCCGGCGCGACGCCGATCAGCTTCCGCAGTGCCTCGGCCCAGGCGCCGGGCAGGTCACGCGGCAGCAGGTCGCTGGCGATCATCGCCCGCTCCAGCCGATAACGAAGGATCACATGCGCCGGATAGGTGATCTCGTCGGCATCGACCCGGATCAGCCCCGGTTTCACCGCGATCTGGCGGCGATAGAACGCCTCCGGCTCCCAGGCCGACCCGCGGCCGCCGAACACCTCGCGCAACAGCGGCGCTGCGAATTCGGCAAACGCGCGGCTGCGGCACACCTGCATTTCGAGGAACAGCGATTGGCTCTCATGCATCGCCATGCCGCGCGCCCTGCCGACCGGCTGCCGGCGCCATTCCTGCGGAAGTCCGCGGTTGTAGAGCGCGTGGCCGGTCTCGTGCAGCGTGCCCATCAGGGCGCCGGAGAAGTCGGTCTCGTCGTAGCGGGTGGTCAGGCGGACATCGTCGGGCGTGCCGCCGCAGAACGGATGCGCGCTCTCGTCGAGCCGGCCGTGATCGAAATCGAAACCGATACGCGCCATCAGCATCAGCGCCGCCCGCCGTTGAGCCGCGGTCGGAAACGGTCCTTCGGGTGCTGGCGGCGGCGGACGCGAATTCTGCCGCTCAAGCGCTTCGGCGAGCAGACCGGGCAGAAACGCTTCGAGCTCGACGAACAACGCATTGATCTGGGCCGTGGTGCCGCCCGGCTCGTATTGGTCGAGCAGCGCCTCGTAAGGAGTCGTCCCGAAGGCGGTGGCCTTGGCGGCGGCGACCTCGCGGATCAGCTCCAGCACCGTTTCGAGACCCGGCAGCGCGGCGGCGAAGTCATTCGCCGGCCGGGCCCGCCGCCACACTTCTTCCGACGCCGAAGAGGCGCGCGACAGCGCCGCGATGAGGTCGCTCGGCACGGCGGAGGCATGGCGCCAGCGGCGGCGCATCTCGCGCAGATTGGCCTGCTGCCACGCCCCGAGCGCAGCCGCCTCGTTGTCCGCGACGGCGAGCCGGTCGGGCATCTCAGAGGCGGTCAGCATCTCGTGAACGAGACGCCGCAGCGTCGCGAGCTGCTCGGCCCTCGCCGCGGCGCCGCCCGGCGGCATCATCGCCGCCTGGTCCCAATGCAGAACGGAAATCGCCTCCTCGACCGCACCGATACGGGCGAAAGCGGCCTCGAGCTGTTGGTACGCGCTCATGCTTCTGGCCGCTGCCGTTGCGACACCACGTAAACGACGGCCATTGCGATCGCCAGACCGAACCAGGTAATCGCATATTGTAGGTGATCATTCGGCAATGCGAGCCGGGTGACACCGCCCTTCGGCCAGCCGCCGGGGTTCGGCGTGGCATCGGCATCAATGTAGAATGGCGCGACTTGGGCCGGGTTCAGCCCGTCCGCCTGCGCCATAGCCGGCAGATCGACCCAGAACCAGTAATTCAGGTCTGGGCGGTTATCCGGGAGGAACCAGTTCGGCTTGCCTCCGGGCGGCAACCGCAGCAGCCCGGCGATCTTGACCGGGCCGGTGAGTTCGCCGGCCTCACGCTTCGTTGCGTCTTTAAGCTCGGCCGGAATATAGCCGCGGTTGATAAAGACAATGCGGCCGCTCGGCTCGCGCAGCGGCGTCAGCACATGGTAGCCGATGGTGCCGCTTTCGGTGCTCGCGCCGATGAAGAGCTCCTTGTCGTGCAGGAATAATCCCTCTTCGAGGACATGACGAAACTCCATGCCGGGTGCGGCACCCGGCGGGGGCGCGATCGGCGGGGCGCTGGCCGCGGCGGTGCGCGCCGCAATCAGCCCCTCTTTCCAATGCAAGCGTTGCAGCTGCCACACGCCCAATCCCAGGCAGAATAGCACGATGAAGGTCGAAATGAGCGTAGGCCATAAGCGCGGCCGGAAACCACGAATCAACCGGCCGAGCCCAACTCGCGGTGACGATATTGCAACGCGATCAGCCCCGCTTTCAGCGGCCGCAACAGCAGAATCGCGCCGGCTAGGATCAGCGGTGTCCACAACAGCAGATGCACCCAGATCGGTGGCGAAAACCGGATCTCAACCAGCGCCGCGAGGCCGACCACGATCAGCCCGAGAAAGAGGATCACAAACACCGCCGGCCCATCGCCGGCATCCTCAGCCGAAAAGTCGAGGCCGCAAACGCGGCAGGACGAGCGCACCGTCAATAATCCGGTGAAGAGCCGTCCCTCACCGCAACGCGGACAGCGGCAGCGCAGCGCGGCGTGCGACAGGGTTACCGGAGCGAACTGCGGTGCCGCGATCAGCCGCCGAGCCCCTCGGGAACGGCGTTGCCCATGCCCCACCAATAGATGCAGACGAACAAGAACAGCCAGACGACATCGACGAAATGCCAGTACCAGGCCGCGGCTTCGAGCCCGAAATGATGGTCTGGCCTGAAATGACCCTGCCAGGCCCGCCACAGGCAGACCGCCAGGAATGTCGTGCCGATGATCACGTGAAAGCCGTGGAACCCGGTCGCCATGAAAAAGGTCGAGGGATAGATGCCTCCGCTGAAATTGAACGCGGCGTGGCTGTATTCGTAAGCCTGCACCGACGTGAAGCAGAGGCCGAGTATGACGGTCACCGTCAACCCCTGGATCAGTCCCTTCTGGTTGCCTTCGAGCAGCGAGTGGTGCGCCCAGGTGACGGTGGTTCCCGACAGCAGCAGGATCAGAGTGTTGAGAAACGGAAACTCGAACGGGTCGAACGGATGGATGCCCTTTGGCGGCCATACGCCGCCGACCGGGAACAGGCTGGAGGCGAAAAACGCCCAGAAAAACGCGGCGAAGAACATCACCTCGGACGCGATGAACAGCGCCATGCCGTAACGCAGCCCAAGCTGAACGACCGGCGTGTGATAACCCTGGAACGTGGCCTCGCGGATCACATCGCGCCACCACACCGCCATCACAAGCAGCACGGCAATGACGCCGAGCAGGAACACCGGCAGACCACCCCCATGCATGTAGAGGATGCCGCCGACCGCGATAAGGCCCGCCGCGCCGGCACCGACCAGCGGCCATGGGCTGGGATCGACGAGGTGATACGGGTGCTTCGGCGCGCCGTGGCCGTGCGGATCCGCGTGGGCACCGGCCTCTATGTGCGTATCGGTCATCGCTCTCCGCCAGAATCGCTAGAGTTCACAGGTTTCAATTCACCGAACGCGCCGCAGACGTCGGGGTCGCTGCAGCCGCGGGCGGCTCATCGCCATGCGCGCGGAACATCGTGTAGGACAGGGTGATCGTGCGCACGTCGCGGGTGCCCGGATCCGTCAGGAGATCGGGGTCGACAAAGAACACGACCCCCATATCCTTGGTCTCGCCGGGCTTGAGCTGCTGCTCGTCGAAGCAGAAGCATTGCAGTTTGTCGAAATAGATGCCGGCTTTGGTCGGCGTCACGTTGTAGACCGCCCGGCTGGTCACCGCGCGTTTGGTGCGGTTGACGGCGCGGAAGA
>DATARH010000017.1:0-15698 GCA_036264235.1 Allostellaceae bacterium | reverse complement strand
CATTTTACGAGACGCTCGGTTTCCAGCCGACCTCGGCGCCGTATGACGATTACGGCCTGTTGCACGTCGATATGGCACTCGCCGACCCGAAAGGCTGACCTGCATCCCGCTCTGGCGCCGTGACGGCGGCGCCGAATTTGCGCAGGATCGGCGCATGAGCGTCTCCGTCCCCTCGCTTCCCGAGCGCACCAGCGGACGACAAGGTTGGCTCGTCCTGACCGGCGCGTTCACGGCGTTCACCCTCAGCGCCGCGATCATGCATTCCTACCCGGTGTATCTGGTCGCGTTTGTCGCCGAGTTCGGCTGGAGCCGCGGCGAGACCTCGATCGCCTATTCAGTCTCGCAGCTCGTCGCCGGCGCCAGCTCGCCCCTGGTCGGCAATATGGTCGACCGGCTCGGGCCGCGCCGCTTGCTGCTGCTCGGTGGCGGGCTCTTGGTGCTGGGGCTCGCCGCCAGCGCCGCGATGTCGGCGTTGTGGCAGATCGTGCTGCTGTACGGCGTGCTGATGACATTCGGGTCGAACTGCCTCGGCCTCGTCGTCTTCGTGCCGATGCTGTCGCGCTATTTCGTCCGCCGCCGCGGCACCGCGATTTCGGTCGTGCAGTCGGCCAACGGGATCGCGCGGGGGCTCTCGGCGCCGCTGGTGCAGGTACTGATCTCCGGCATTGGCTGGCGCACGACCTATCTGGTCCAGGCCGCGTTTCTCGCTGCCTGCGTATTGCCGCTGGCAACGCTGTTTCGCCGCGCCGAACGCGAACCGGCGGCGATCAACCTCGCGGTGCCGTCGACCGAAACCGATTCCGCCCCCTCAGAACCGGTGCGAAGCGGCTGGACCCTCGCGGAGGCGGTGCGCACCTCGCATTTTTGGCTGCTGTTCGCGGTCTACATGTTCACCGGGCTCGGCAGCTTCTTCGTCTCGCTGCATCAGCTCGCCTTTGCCGTCGATGTCGGCTTCGACAAGATCTACGCCGCCGAGGTGCTCGGCGCCGGCGCGTTTCTGGCCGTGCCGGGCATCGTCGTCACCGGCGCTCTGTCCGATTACATCGGGCGCGAGGCGTCGGCGATCCTCGCCTACGGGATTTCGATTTTCGGGGTCGTCTGCGCCCTTTTGATCACCAATCCGGACGAGCACCTGCTGTTGTGGCTGCACGCCTGCTTCTTCGGGCTTACCTGGGGTGCCCGCGGCCCGGCGATCACTGCCAAGACTGCCGACCTCTTTCCCGGGCGGCAGCTCGGCACGATCCTCGGCGTCATCACGATCGGCAGCGGCGTCGGCTCGGCGCTCGGTTCCTGGGGGGCCGGCGTGATCTTCGACCTGTCCGGCAGCTACCGGCTCGCCTTTATCCTGTCGATCATTTCCTATGCCAGCGGCGTGATCGCGTTCTGGGCATTGCGCCGCCCGCCGGTCAGACTGGCTTCGTGACCAGCGCCTCGATCGTCGCGACACGCCCTTCTTCGACATTACGCGAGGTGTTGATCTGCATCTCGCGGGCGCGTTCGCCCATTATGATCTGCACCGCGATGCGCAGCTTCTCGCCGCGCTCGACCCGCTCCCGCGCCCGCCGCTGCATCTCGACCGTCGCCGCCGTGGTGTCCTCGAAATGCGCTATGGCGAACCCGGCCGCCACAAGATCGGCCCGCATCTCGTCGGCCGTTGCAAGAAAGCTCGTCGCGGGACTCATCGCCCACGGCACCGGATAAAACGGGTCGCCGTTCACACCGGCGCACAAATTCGACAGCGCCAGCCTGCCCCCCGGCCGCAGGGCGCGGAACGCTTCGCGGTAGAACCGCCGCTTGTCGGCGATGTTCATGATTACGTTTTGCGAATAGGCGGCGTCGAAGGCACCGTCTGGCACCGGCAGGTCGAGCGCGCTGCCGTTGCGGATCGTCACCCGGTCGCCCATTCCGGCGGCAGCGTTGAGCGCCTCGGCGGCGGCGCAGAATTCCGGTGTCAGATCCACCCCGGTGACGTGGCAGCCGAATTTTGCCGCGATCCAACGCGCCGGGCCGGCGATGCCGCTGCCGATGTCGAGAAGGCGCTCGCCGGCCAGCGGCTTCAACAGCGCGACCAGCTCCTTGGTGGCGACGACGCCGCGGCCGTGAAATTGGTCGAACGGCGCCAGCGTCTCCGGCGTGACCGGTATGTCGGGCCCTTTCGCCTCGTGCAGCGCCGCCAGCACCCGCTCGGCGATGCCGAGGCTGCCGTAGTGCTGCGTCACCTGCTGCTCGGTGGCCATTTGGTCAGCTCCCTTGGCTTCCTCGGCGGGCAATGCTACCGCATCGCTCGGCCTTTCGGACCCGCCTTGGCAAAACCCCCGTAACGGAGAAACAGCAATGCCGAAGATCGAGCGGATGCAGCCCCCCGGCGTGAACGTCCGGATGCAACAGGGCAAGCCGGCCTACTCGCATGTCGTTACCGTGACCGGGCCGGCCAAGATGGTCTATGTCGCCGGCCAGCTGGCCCGCGATCTCGAAGGCAACATCGTCGGTCCCGGCGACATGCGGGCGCAGATGGAGCAGACCTTCAAGAACCTCGATGCCTGCCTGAAGACGGCCGGCGCGAGCTGGGCCGATGTCGTTAAGACCAACACCTTTGTCACCAATTACGCCGAGTTCGCCAAGTGCAGCGATATCCGCATGCGCTATTTTGGCGTCGCCAGCCCGACCAGTACGACGATCCAGATCAGCGGCCTCGCCCAGCCCGAAGCGATGGTCGAGATCGAGCTGATCGCCGTCGTCGACTAGCTAGTCGGGTCAGATCCAGCCGATCGCGGTGAAGCTCGGCCGCGCATAGAACGCGTCCGGCGCCTCGCCCCAGGCGGCGAGTGCCTCGGCGATGTGCTCCAGCTCGTCGGCGGTGGTCCAGCCCTGCGCCAGCGCCAGCTTGCCGAGCAGGCCGCGCAACAAAACGCGGTGATTGCGCGCGACAGCCCGCGTCTCTTCGAGCGTGCCGGCGGGCGGACCGGTCTCGGTCGTCAGCGTCCCCGAAGCGACCGACCGGCTGAACCCGGCTTCCCGCAGCAAGGTGCGCAGTTCGAGCGCTTCCGGAGGACGCCCGGTGCGGAACGGGCGCCCTCGGCCGCGGATTTCGTCCCACTTCACCAGCAGCGGGTTGCTCGGGTAGCGGAACGTGACCGCCGAGGAGCCGTCGGCGATCCCGACAAATCCGCCCGGCTTCAGCACGCGGCGAATTTCCGTCAGCGCCGCCACCGGATCGGCGAGGTGTTGTAGGACGGCGCAGGCGAAGGCCGCGTCGAAGCTGCCATCGGCGTGGGGCAGGCGGTAGATGCTTGCCGCCTGGAAAGAAAGGTTGCTGACGCCGCGTTCGCGCGCGACATCGCGGGCCTGCCCCAATGCGTCCACGCGCAGATCGACGCCGATCGTGTCGCCGGGTGCCACCATCCGGGCGAGATCGGCGGTGATCGATCCGGGGCCGCAGCCGCAATCGATCAGGCGCATTCCGGGCCGCAGATGCGGTGCGAGAAACGCCGCCGCTTGTCCGGTGCGGCGACCATACACGTTGCGGTTCCACTCGTCGTCCACCCGGTACGGCCGTTCGCTGCCCGCTGCCCAATCGGACATGCCCCCTCCTCACCGGCACGCCGCCGAACGGGTGTGCATCACCGGATCGAGCGGTACAGCCGTTCGTCGTAGAGCGCGCCTTGCAGCGTCACCAGCTTGGCGCGGAAGGCGCGAGTGTGCTCGGTCATCGCATGTACGCTCTCCGCCTGGGCGTCGCGCCACGCCTCGACCAGCGGCAGGTGGTTGGCTCGCCCGTCCTGCTGGAGCACGTCAAAGCGCAGATTGCCGGCCTCCTTGCGACTCTCGGCCGCGAGCTGCTTCAGCATGTCGATCGCCTGGTCCTTGCCGGCCGGAAACACATCGACATGGGTCAGCACGTAGATCGCCCGGCTGCCGTCCGGTTCGGACCCGATCGGGCCGCCGGCGACATCGAGTGCGGCATTGGCGCGGGTGTCGAATGGCGCCGCCAGGATCGGCTGCACGTCGTTGCGCAGCGCGCCGAGAGCGTTTGCGTGTGCCTCGGCGGCCGCCTTGTCGCGCCAGGTTTCGAGCAGCGCGAAGCGATTGGAGCGCGCGGTTTCCTGCAGCGCCAGGAGGCCGATAATGCCGTCTGCCTTGCTGGTTGCGGCCGCGTATTGCCGTAACAAGCCCGCGCCCTTGCCGGCCTGGCTGACGCCGGTCTCGAAAAAGCTCAGCATGTACACCGGCCCGGCGACGGGCGGGGATGCCGTCTGGGCACCGGCTGGAGCCGCCGACAGCATTAATCCAAGAGCCAGGCAAAGGCAGCGAAGCATCAGCCCTCCGTCACTTCAGCCGCGGCATCACCTTTTCGCATAATAGCTGCAGCGAGCGCATCATGTGCTCGGCCGGGATCTTGCTGCCGAAATTCAATTCGACCAGCACGCCGTCGATGCCGAGCTCGTCGCGCAATTGCAGCAACCGATCGGTCACCCGTTCCGGACCGCCGACCACCACCTTGTCATGCAGAACCTCCTCGTAGGTGATTGTGCGCACGGTTTCGAGTTCCGCCCGGCGGCGCGCGTTCGGCGAGCCTTCGAGCCGGGTCGTCAGCGATTTGTAGCCTTCCATGATGCTTGGCTCGGCCTCGTCATAGGCCTTCTGGTCGGTATCGGCGATATGCACCGACAGCCGCAGATGACAGGAGCCGCGGCCCGGATGGCCGGCCTCGCGATAGGCATCGCGGTAGGCGGTGAGGTCCGGCGCGAGCCCCGATAGCGAACCGCTGCGGACCGCCACGAACAGGGGATGACCCAGCTTCCCGAGCATCGGAAAGGTGTCCTCGCTGGCGCCCGCGATGCGGATCGGGGGGTGCGGCTTCTGGTATGGGCGCGGCACCGCGCGCGCATTATCGAAGTGCCAGAATTCCCCGTCGTAGGAAAACTGGTCCTCGGTCCAGGCCTTCACTAGAATATCGAGCGTCTCATAGAAGCGCTCGCGGCTTTCCTCGTAAGGGATGCCATAGGCGCGGTAGGACCGCGGGTTGCCGCTGCGGCCGACCCCGAGCATCAAGCGGCCGCGGCTGATCTGGTCGACCGTCGCGGTCTCTTCGGCAAGGCGCAGCGGGTGCGTCAGCGGCAGCACTTGCACTGCGGTGCCGACCTTGATGCGCTTGGTGCGGGCGGCGATCGCGGTGGCGACATTGAGCGGCGCGCTCAATACAGAGCGGCTCGATTGCTGATGGATTTCCGCCAGCCAGAACCCGTCTAGTCCCCAGCGGTCGGCCGCCTCGGCTTGCTGAAAGGCCTGTTCGAACGCGTCGGCATCGGACTGGCCTTCGGCCTGCCGATGGATCTCGTGATACCAGCCGAACTCCATTACCGCGCCCTTTCCCGCTGATCCTGCCAGCCTAGGCCGCGCCCCGTCATTCGGCAAATACCGATCCTCGATCTGCGCCATAACGATCCGGCATGGGATCGGTTATCCTGGACACCCGCCGCTGTATCGGTTGGCAATGGAACTGCGCAGCCTGCACTACTTTGTCCGCATCGCCGAACTGGGCAGCATCACCCGCGCCGCGGCGCATCTGCATGTGGCACAGCCGGCCCTGACCCGGCATGTTCAACGCCTCGAGCAGGAGCTGAATGTCGCGCTGTTCACCCGCGCCAACCGCGGCGTGCGGCTGACCGAGGCGGGGCAGAAACTGCTCGACGGTGCCGCCCGCATCCTGCGCGACGTGGAGCGCACCGGCGACGAAATCCGCGCCCAGGACGCCCACCCCAGCGGCAAGATCATCCTCGGCATCACCCCGACCCTGTGTCCGGTGCTGGTGCCGGAACTGTTCAGCCGGATGCGACGCGACTATCCGGCGATCGAGCTGAAGGTCATGCATGCCGGCATGGTGCGGCTAGAGGAATTCATCATCGACGGCCGGGTCGACATCGCGTTGATGTCGGAGCTGTCGCGCAGCCGGCTGATCCTGTCGACCCGGGTGGGCGAGGAAGAAATGGTCCTGGTGACCCGGGCCGGCGCCCGGTCCAGCATGGCGGTGACGCCCGGCGAACTGCAAGCGACGCCGCTGATCCTCGGCGATGGGCTACGCATGGCGATGGATGCATTGCTCGCCGGGCTCGACATCGAGCTGAAGGTCGAGATCGAGATCAACGATCACGAGACCATGCGGCTGATGGTGCAGCAGGGCGTCGGTGCGACGATCCTGCCCTACTCTTCAGTATCGCGCGAATGCGCCCGCGGGTTGCTCGCGGCGCACCGCATCACCGAGGCCGGCACCTTCCGGACACTGGCCCTCGGCGTACGCGCGAGCCGCACCGCGTCGCCGGCGCGCGAGGCCGTTGCCCGGATGATCACCAACCTCGTCGATGGGTTCCGGGCCGCCGGGCATCTGGCCATCGCCGATCGGCGACGTCCGGCAAAACGGGTAGACCGGCGGCGGTCGGCCGCCTGACGGCTTCTATGCCGCAGCGCTATGGCGCCGATAAAAAACCGGCATTTTGAACATTGCCCGGCGCCCCATACTCTGGCCTTGGAGAAAAGCGGGAGCGAGCGATCATGCAATTCGGCTTGTTCGGCAGCGCGGCGGCGCGCCGGCCCATGGCGAGCGAGGCCGGTGAATTCGACAGCGCCGAGGGGTTTCGCGACTTCATCGAATACAATGTTGAGGCCGAGGCGCTGGGCTTTCGCGGCACTTTCGTCGTCGAGCACCATTTCACCGGCTATGGCCAGGTTTCGGCGACGCTGAACCTGCTGACCTGGCTCGGCGCCCGCACAAGCACCCTCCGTCTCGGTACCGCGGTGATCGTGTTGCCATGGCACAACCCGGTGTTGCTGGCCGAGCAGGCGGCAACGCTGGATCTGCTGTCCGGCGGCCGCCTCGATTTCGGCATCGGCAAGGGCTACCGCTACAACGAGTTCGCCGGCTTCTGCGTGCCGATGAGCGAGGCCGATGCGCGCTTCACCGAATGCCTCGATGTGATCGTCAAGGCGTGGACCTCGAACGAACCGTTCTCGCACCGCGGCAAGTACTGGCAGTTCGACAATGTCGTTGTTGAGCCGCCCACGGCGCAGCGGCCGCACCCACCGATCTGGATGGGTGCCGGCGGCGAAAGCTCGGTCCGCCGCGTTGCCGAGGCCGGCTACAACCTGTTGCTGGGCCAGTACGCCTCGCCCGCCGATGTCGGCCGCTCGATCGCCGCCTACAAATCCGCGGTCGAGGCACAGGGCCGCCGCTTCGACCCGATGTCGGTCGGCGTCACCCGCGCCTTCTTCGTCTGCGACACCGATGAGGAGAAGGAAGCGGCGCTGCAGCGCCGTCTCACCAATCGGGTGCGGCAGCTGAAACTCGCAACCCAGCCGGACGGCACCGTGCTTGGCGGTCCCGACCGCGCCACCGGCGATCCCGACGCGGTGAATCGCGGCAGCGCGATGTACGGCACGCCCGATCACATCGCCGAGAAGCTCGACGAGTTGCGCGCCGCCGGTGTCGGTTATGTGCTGATCAATGGCGGCGGTTCCGGTGGTGGCGAGCGTGGCCGCACCAGCCTGCGCCGCTTCGCTCGCGAGGTGATGCCTCTATTCTCGGATGACGTGCCGGCGCAAGGCGTTAAACAGCAAGCTGCCGAATAGGGAGGCGCAGATGAAGATCCACAACCTTTACACCGACGCGAGCGGCGAGTCGCACTTTCGCGACATCGAGATCGAATGGGCCGAAGAGCGTCGCGGCAGCAAATTGTCGAAGAAGCTGCCGGCGACCGGTGTGATCTTTCGCCAGACCGAGGCCGAGCACAACATCGACTGGCACCCGGCGCCGCGCCGGCAATACATCGTCAACCTCGATGCCGGAGTGAAGATCACCGCCAGCGATGGAGAGAGCCGCTTCATCGCAGCCGGCGAGGTGATCCTCGTCGAAGACACGACCGGCAAAGGCCATCTTTCCGACCACATCGAAAACAAAATCCGCCACTCGCTCTTTATCCCGATCGAGTGACAAAGAAACCTACCAGTGGGCGCTATCGAAGACCGGGCGGCAATCCACGACCTGTTCACGCGCTACTGCTGCGCCCTCGACAATGGTGAGGTCGAAACCGTAATCGACTGCTTCACCACCGATGCGACACTCGAAAGTCCGGCAATCGGGCGGACGACCGCGAGGCAATCCGCTCTTTCGCGCAACGCTTTGCTGCTCGGCGCGTCGGCGGAACACAGTTCCGTCACTTCGTCACCAACATCGCGATCGAACTCGCTCCTGATGGCACGCGGGCCAGCGCGACCGCCTATCTGCTGGTGCTGATCTCGCGAGACGGCAATCACCACACGCTGCCGCCCGGCCGCTACGAATGCGATGTGGTAAAGGAAGGCGCGGCGTGGCGCTTCTCCCGTCGCGTCGTGTTTCACGACCACGATTATTCGCTCGACGGAATCTGAGTTTGCCAACCCCCTCGCCCGCGCCGCGGGAGACGGCGCTCATCCCTGTGGCCGATGCCGCTTCACTGCTTCCGGGTTGGTTGAATCGGTGCCCATATAGACGCCCTTCTCCCAGGCCCGTTTCAGCGGGTCGACGACCTTCAGCTGCATCTTGCCGACATACTGCACCTCGATCTCGACGGTCTCGCCGTCCTGCAGCGCTCCCAATCCCTCGTGATTGGTGCCGCAGGCGATCAAATCCCCCGAATTCAGCGTCATGATCGACGAGGCAAACTCGATCAATTCCGGCACCCGGTGCTCCATGTCGTCGGTGTTGTAGTTGTGACGCAGCTGCCCGTCATCCCAGAAGCGGACGACGACATCGTTCGGGTCCGGCACCTCGTCGGCGGTGACGATGCAGGGGCCGATCGGTGCGAAGGTGTCGAACGATTTGCCGAGCCAGCTGCCGGCCTTCCAGGTGCGCCGGCCCTCCCCGCGGGCCGACACGTCGATCAGCCCGGTGTAGCCGAACACGTGCTGCTTCCAGTCGTCGCGCTTGACCTGCTTGGCCGGCCCCCTGATGACCAGCGCCAGCTCCGCCTCGTGCATGAAGATCCAGGGCTCGGTCAATTCGGGCAACATGATCGTGTCGCCGGGGCCAATGACCGCTTCCGGGTTCTTCAGGAACATGTTGAGGGGACGCGGCTCGCGCTGCGCATGCTCCCAGTAATTGCCGATGCAGCACAGAATTTTCCCCGGCCGCGGCAGTGGCGGCAGCAGCCTGACGATATCGAGCGGCCGCGGCTCGGCGTAGTTGACCAGATGCTCGAAGGCCGGCCGCAGCCGGTCGAAATGATCGATGATGACCTGCATCGTGTCTTGCGGCGTGTGGCCCGGCCGCAGCGCCGGGCTGGCGTTGACGACGCCGCGCGGGGTCAGGATTCCGGGTGCCGGTGGAGCATCGGCGGCGAATTGGAACATCACCAGCTTCATCAGGGCCTCCTTCGATTTGCCGCAAGCTTAGCCGGCCGACCGGAATCCTGCCACCGCCCCTCTCGCCGCGAGCAGGGCGCGCGGCTGTCGGCGCAGCGCCGATGCGCCGCGGGCATGCGCAAACTCGAATTGTAAACCGCGCCTGACGGGTGTTGACTCTCGCCATATTGAGGGAGGACGCGATGGAGATCCGCCGTTTGGGTCCGCAGATCGGGGTCGAGGTGCGCGGCGTCGACGTCAAGACGATGGACGAGGCGGCCTGGCGCCGCATCTACCAGGCCTGGCTCGACCATAATGTGATGTGCGTCCGCGGCCAGGACCTGACGATCCCCGATTTCATCCGCTACAGCGAGCGCTTCGGCCCGGTGACGCCGCACCCGTCGAAATCGACGCGCCACCCGGAATATCCGAAGATCACGATGCTCGGGGTCAACAAATTCGACGCTGAGGGCAAGCTGCGCGACGAGATCTACCGCCGCGGCGCGGAGGGCTGGCATACCGACGGCGCCTATAACCAGGCGCCGTTCAAGGCGACCCAACTCTATGCGCTGGCGGTGCCGAGCCGCGGCGGCAACACGATGTTCGCCAATGCCTACGCTGCCTTCGACGCGCTGCCGCAGCGGCTGAAAGACCGCCTCGACGGCGTGATCGGCGCCTTCTCCTATGGCGGCCGGCGCGGCAAGGCGCGATTGCTGAACCCCGAGGACCAGGAGTGGACCCCGGTCTGTCACCCGATTATCCGGGTGCATCCGGAGACCCGGCGCAAATCGCTGTATTTCGACCCGGGCAAGATCGTCGATTTTGTCGGTGTCGAACGCGCCGAGGGCGATGAGCTGATCGCCGAATTGAAGGAGCGCATGATCGCCCCCGAGGCGGAGTACCATCACAAATGGGAAAAGGGCGACATCGTGATCTGGGACAACCGTTGTTCCTACCACCGCGCCGCCGGCGACTATCCGCCCGAGGAAGACCGCATCCATTGGCGCGTCTCGATCAACGATTACGGCATCGAAGTCGCCGAGGCGGCGGAGTAGCGGCGATGGCGGTGCAGGTTTCTCCGTTCGCCGCGGGGCTCGGCGCCGACATTTCGGGCGTCGACATCCGCCAGCCGCTCTCGACCGCCGATCGCGATGCGATCCGCAAGGCCTGGCTCGACAACCTCGTGCTGCGCTTCAACGACCAGCCGATGACCGATGCGCAGCACATGGCCTTCACGCGCCAGTTCGGCGAACTCGAATTCAACCCGGCCAAGCTGATCGAGCAGCAATACGGGGTCGCGACCCAGACCGCTGGCCGCAAGAGCGAAATCCCGCCGGAAATCTCGGTGATCTCCAACATCGTCGAGGACGGCAAGGCGATCGGCGGGCTCGGCGACGGCGAGGCGTTCTGGCACACTGATTCCTCCTTCGTCGATGTGCCGCCGGCCGCCAGCCTGCTGCGCTCGCTGGAATGCCCGCCGCCGAGCGCCGGCGGGGCGACCTCGTTTCTCAACTGCTACGCTGCCTATGAGGAGCTGCCGGCCGGGACCAAGCAGCGGATCGACGGCCTCACGATGATCCATGCCGCGACGCATTCGTCGGGCGGCAAGGCGCATAAGGGATTCGAGACCGTCGCGGACGTCTCGAAGGTGCCGGGCGCTCGCCAGCCGATGGTCCGGACCCATCCCGAGACCGGCCGCAAGGCGCTGTTCCTCGGCCGCCGCATCAACGCCTATGTGATCGGCCTCTCGGTCGCGGAAAGCGAGGCGCTGCTCGACGAATTATGGGCGCACACGACGCAGAAGAAATACATTTGGACCCAGGAATGGCGGGTCGGCGATCTCGTCTGGTGGGACAATCGCTGCGCGATGCATCGCCGCGACGCCTTCGATCCCGCGACCCGCCGCCTGATGCACCGCACCCAGCTCAAGGGCACCCGGCCGGTCTAGCCGTTTCGCCCTCACCCTCCCACGCCTCCGGCGCGGGCCCCTCCCTCTCCCGCGGTGCGGGAGAGGGGTTTAAACGGCGCGGCATCAAGTGCCTCTCCTGCATTGCGGGAGAGGGTGCCGACGCGAAGCGGAGGCCGGGTGAGGGCGTTTTGAAGGAGGAGGAACCATGCCCCACCCATCCCGCGTCGCCCTAATCACCGGCTGCGGCAAGCCGATCGGCATCGGCGCCTCGACGGCGCGGGCGCTGGCCGCGAAGGGCGTGGCTGTCGTCGTCTCCGACGTGCGCCCGGCCGGGGTCGCCAACGAACACAATGCGCCGGGCGATCTCGACGCCAATTGGGGCGGCGTCGACAGCCTCGTCGAGGAGATCGCGAAAACCGGCGGCACCGCTTCTGCGACCCTCGGCGACGTCAGCCAGGAAGACGATTCCCGCCGCATGGTCGAGGAGGTGCTTTCGCGCTACGGAAGGCTCGACATCCTCGTCAACAATGCCGGCGCGCCGCAGGGCGCCGACCGCAACGAAATCGAGAACGTGCCGGTCGCGGCCTGGGACCTGACGATGGGGGTCAACGCCAAGGGCGCCTTTCTGATGTCGCGCGCCGCGGTGCCGCATATGCGCAAGGCGCAATGGGGCCGCATCGTCAGCGTCTCGTCGAAGGCCGCGTTTCGGCCCGGCCGTAACCGCGCCACCTATGCCGCTTCCAAGGCGGCGATCGTCGGCTTCACCAAATCCTTGGCACTCGATCTCGCGCCGCACGGGATCACGGTCAACGCGGTCTGTCCCGGGCCGATCCGCACCTCGCGCGCGATCAGCACCAATCGGCGCGAATACGGCGATGACCTCGAAACCGGGTTCCGTGAGCGCTCGAAAGCGATCCCGGTCGGCCGCTTCGGCAGCCCCGACGAGGTCGCCTCGATGATCGCCTACTTGGCTTCGGAGGAAGCCGCCTTTGTCACCGGGCAGGCGATCGGCGTCGACGGCGGCTGGTAGACTGGGCTAGCGGTCTTCCGTCACCGGACGCGGGATCGCCGCCTCGTCGCGGTTGGCGTCGTCGGCGATGTCGCCGGGGTCGCGCGGCAACGGCTCCTCCGGCCGCTGTTTGATGCGGTGGCGGGCAACGCCCTCCTCGGCGGTCCCGGTTTTCGGGGTTTTGTCGCTCTTCATCGGCAAGCCCTTGCTGTCCTGCCACGGCAACGCCGGGCCTGCTGCGAGGGTTGCGCCGCTAGCCCAGCTGTTTGCGGGCCTCGTCGGCTTGTGCCTGCAGCGAGCGCATGAGCCGCACCTCCGGGGTCGGCGCGCAATTGGTGTAGCCGACGCCGAGCTCCTTCAGCTGAGCGGCGTTGCGGGGAAAGGCGGCATGCGCCAGCGGGATCGCCAGCCGCGCGCCGGCGCCGTTCGCGACGGCTTTCCGCACCCGTTCGATCGCCGCAACGAGGCGCGGGTGGTCGGGGTGGCCGCTGACCCCGAGCGAGCGCGACAGGTCGGACGGCCCGACCGCGAACAAATCGACCCCCTCGACGGCCGCCAGCTCGTCGATCCGCTCGACCGCCGCCATGTCCTCGATCATGCAGGCGAGCAGAACCTCGCGGTTCGAGCACGCCATGTGTTCGAGGAGCGGGATTTTGCCGAAATCGGCGGCGCGGCTCGCCGCCGCCATGCCGCGCTCGCCTTGCGGCGGATAGCGCACCGCCGCCACCGCCTCGCGCGCGGTCGCGACCGAACTGACATGCGGCACCTGGATGCCCTGCACCCCCATATCGAGGAGCCGCAGGATGAAGGCCGGATCGAAGCCGGGCGTGCGCACGATCGGCGTCACGCCGACCCGCTCGGCCGCCATGACCATCGCCTGCACGTCGTGCAGGTCGAAGCTGGTGTGTTCCATGTCGATAAAGGCGGCGTCGAACCCGGCGAGACCGATGATCTCGACGATCTGCGGGTCCGGAATGCCGCCGACATGGGTACCGAGCGCCAATCCGCCGTCGCGCAGGATGCGTTTGACCCGGTTCTCCTGCATCGAACGCCCTCCCTAGGCGGTGTGGTTGCGGATGAAGCCTTTGATCAGCTCGATCGCGCGGCCGGCGTGGGGCGCATCGGGTTTCCCCGTCATGAACCCGTGATTGGCGCCCTCGTAGAACGTGACCTCGATTTCGCCGCCGGCCTTCTTCCATCCCGCGACCAGGCGGTGCGTCACATCGGCCGGAACCCATTCGTCGGCGTTGCCGCCGAACAGCAGCGCCGGCGGCAGATGCACCTTCTCGCCACGGTCGAGGATCGCCGGCGGGCTGCCTTCGCTCATCGCCGCCTCGCTGCCCCAGAAATTGTCGTGCTGCTTCACCAGCTCGGCGTTGCCGGCCTTCTTCGCCAGGTGATAGCGCAGCAGCGGATCGAGCACGCCCCAACCCGAGATCACAAAGGCGACGCGGGCATCGGTTTGCGGCGCCTCGTCCAGCGGCAGCGCCTTGTAGCGCGGGTCGTCGGGCCGCATCGCCGCGAGCAGCACCTGGTGGCCGCCGCTCGAGGTGCCGAACAGCCCGACCCATCCCGGCCGGCTGCCATATTGCCGGGCCCGCGCCTTCAGCCAGCGGATGCCGAGATTGATGTCGGCGAGCGATCCCGGATACGGCGCATCGGGCGGCATGCGGAAGTCGATCGAGGCAACCAGGATGCCGCTCTCGGCCAGCGCCTTCGCGATGAAGTCGTTGTCGGTGCGGTCCTTGCTGGTCCAAGCGCCGCCATGCACCTGCAGCACCGCCGGAAATGGCCCAGCGGAGTTTCCGGCGCCGGCCGGGCGATAGACGCGCGCCAGCAGCGCGCGGCCGCCCTGCCGTTGGTATTCGACGTCCTCGATGCGGATCTCGCTGCGGTTGGTCGCGGCGTCGGCTACGAGCGTGTCGCTCATGACGGTATCCTCCCGGGGATGGCTGCGGCACTGTAACAGCGGTCACGCGGGCCGTCTCCCCGCCATTAACGCCGCGCGCCGAAGCGGTTATGTTGGACCGCAGAATGCCTGATTTCGAGGCGAGCGTGCGCCAACCGACGCGATCCCGCGTAACCGCAATTCCGGCCGAGCCGGCCGAAGGGTCATCGGCGCGCTCCTCGGCGCGGCTGGTCGGCGTGTTCGAGGCGCTGGCTCGTTCCGAGGAAGGCATGAGCCTCGCCGAGCTCAGCCTCGCCCTCGGCGCCCCCAAAAGCAGCCTGCTCGGCCAGTTGCGCGCGATGGTGTCGGCGAGCTACCTGGCGCATGCGCATGGGCTCTACCGATTGGGGCCGCGCTCGTTTCGGCTCGCCGCCGACATCCTGGCGGTGCGGCGCTTCCCGAACCTGGTGCGACCGGTATTGCAGGATCTGAACACGCGCACCAGCGAGACCGTGTTTCTGGTCCAGCTCGATCGGGTGGCGCGGCGCGCCACCTATGTCGACGGCTTCGACAGCCCGAACCCGGTCCGCTACACGGTGCCGATGGGCACCTCGCGCCCGCTTTACGTATCGGCGGGCGGCTTGATGCTGCTGGCCTTCCAGGAACCGGCCTGGATCGACGCCTATCTCGGGTCGGTGTCGCTCGACCCGCTGACCGCGCGCACGATCACCGATGTCGGCGCGTTGCGGCAGCGATTGCAGGTGATCCGCCGCGAGGGCTTTGCCGTCAGCCTAGGCGAGACGGTGCCGGGGGCCGCGGGGGTCGCCGCGCCGATCTTCAACAGCGACGGCAGCGTCACCGCCGGCCTCTTGATCGCCGCTCCGGTGGAGCGGTTCGAGCCACAATTGCCGGAGTTCACGCGGCTGTTGCGCGACGCGACCGCGATCGTCTCGGGCATCACCCAGGGCTCGCCGGAGCCGTTGCCGGACGCCGAGGCACCGCCGCCGCGGGCCCGCCGAAGGGCCGGTGCAAGGGCCGGCCGCGGTTGACCGAAACCGGTCTCGCGTTCAAAATGCCGAACATCGTTCAGAAATAGCCTTCCCGGAGAGAAGCCCCACCATGATCAAGCGCTTCCATGCCCTTTACGTCGGTCAGATCGATCTCGACAATGTCGGCATCGACGGCACCCCGGCGAACGACCGGCGGTATTCGAACGAGCGGCTCAGCGAGGTCTTTGAGACTTCGCGCACGGTCGCCAAGGTCATGGACGAACTCGGCTATTATTGCTTCTGGGCTGCCGAGCATCACTTCCAGCACGAAGGTTACGAGTGCATCCCCAATTTGATCCAATGGGGCCTGTGGCTGGCGACGCAGACGCAGCAGCTCAAATACGGCTGCGGCTTCAACATCCTGCCGATGTGGCACCCGATCCGCCTCGCCGAGGATTACGCGATGGCCGACATCGTCACCGACGGCCGCGTCGTGATGGGCGTCGGCCGCGGCTATCACACCCGCGAGGT